>VGGL01000224.1 GCA_016868575.1 Bacteroidota bacterium | reverse complement strand
ATGGAAGAACATCCCGGTCTCCCCTCTTCTGCACCGGTCAAAAGACCGAATCTGCTGACAGTATTGTGTATCCTCACCTTCATTGGCAGCGGACTGGGTCTCTTCTCCAACCTGATGATGGGAATGATGTATGATGCTTTTCAGCTGATGATCGCTGAGAATGCGGATCTTTTCGCCGAGATGCCGGGCATGGAGATCTTTGAACAAGCCGGGAGGTCGTTTTTCATTTGGAGCGCATTAACCTATGCCCTGTCCCTGCTGGGTGCCTGGATCATGTGGAACCTCCGGAAACCCGGATTTCACCTGTACACCATTGCACAGATCATCCAGGTCATGCTGCCCAACATCTATTTCGGTATTCCGGGAATTCCCTGGGCGGGGATCATCCTCTCCGGAACCTTTGTGGTGCTCTATGGTTTGAATCTTAAACACATGACCTGATATGGCGGAAGACCTTCAGGCCGGATTGGAACAACCAGTGAAGCCGCCCCCGCGACGCTCCATCCGGTTTGTCACCACCTGCCTGTTCGCTTTTGTGTATTATGGCATTTTATTTCTCATATTTCTCTCTGGCATCTTCGCCTCCGGCTGGATCCGGGATGTGATCAGGGAATACGAACCCGATCAAGCCTATTCCCGCGGCACCATCATCCTTTACATGCTCGGCGGCATGCTCTTGTCCGCTACATCATTAACAGGTACGATGCTTATTTGGAAGAGAAAAAGACAGGGACTCTGGCTCTTCCTTTCAGCAACTGTCATTTTTATCATGGTTTTACTTTTTCAGTCTTTTGTAAACTACCTCAGTCTGGTGATTCATCTTTTATTATCTTTGATCTTTCTGACATATTATAGGAAGCTCAGCACTTCTGCGTGAGAAAAGATATGAGATTCATCCCTTTGCCCAAAGTGGGATCATCCAAGGGCATGTGTTATCCTTAAGGCAGAACATCATTCCAACCCCTTTGGGGTCTTTGTTGATAAACCGGGAAGATTTTTTGTTGAAAAGTTGCTGAATCGGAAAAATGTTTTTTAATATTGCATCCGGGTTTTTTGTTCGGGCTGATCCGGGCGAGAAATCTGTTTTTCTATGGCGATCCAAACAATCAATATATCAATCACTTAATTTCGTTAACCCAATTATTAACCAAAATCAATCGCTATGAGAAAAATTACGCTAATCCTTGTTTCCCTGTGTCTCATCGGGTTGCAAGGTGTCTTTGCACAAGGCCGGTTGGTCTCTGGTACCATTACCTCTACGGAGGATGGGAAAGGGGTCCCGGGCGCAACGGTGCTGGTTAAGGGAACAACCATCGGTACATTTACCAATACCGATGGGAAATACGCCCTTTCGGTACCTCCTCAGCACAAGGTCTTGGTCGTCTCCTGCGTTGGTATGAAAACCAAGGAAGTTTCCCTGGGTGATGCCAATGTGCTGGATGTGGCCATTGAACCGGATGTGATGAATGTGGATGAAGTGGTGGTTACGGCTATCGGTATCC
>VGGL01000223.1 GCA_016868575.1 Bacteroidota bacterium | reverse complement strand
TGACATGCCATCGGCAAGATAAGCATCCAGGAGGCGGTGTACCATCAGGTCGGGATAGCGCCGTATCGGCGATGTGAAGTGGGTGTAGAAACTGAAACCCAGTCCATAATGGCCGATATTCTTTGTTGAATAAAAAGCCTTGGCCATCGTTCTTACTGCAACTGTCTCAACAAGGTTCTGTTCCCCTTTCCCTTTCACCTGATCAAACAACTTATTGAAGGAGGAGGCCAGCATTTTACGGTTGTGGATATTGATCTTGTACCCCAGCTTGCTCACAAAAGTGGCAAACAACTCCAGTTTCTCTTCATTGGGAGCATCATGAACCCGGTAAACAAAGGTCTTTGCCGCTGAACGCCCCTTTTTCTTGCCAATCCGCTCTGCCACCGTCCGGTTGGCCAATAACATGAAGTCTTCGATCAGGCGGTTTGAGTCCCGGATTTCCCGGATATAGACTCCCAACGGCCTCCCCTGTTCATCCAGTTTGAATTTTACTTCCTGTGATTCAAAGTTGAAGGATCCCCCCTTGAACCGCTTCTCTCTTAGCTTTTTAGCAAGGGCATCAAGGATGCCGATCTCTTTTGAATGCAATCCGGCTTTTTGCTCAATGATCTCCTGGACTTCATCATAACTAAACCGTTTGACGCTCCGGATGACGGTTCTGCCGATCCATTGTTCAAGTATATCTGCCTCGTCATTCATTATAAATACTGCAGCGAAACACAGTTTTTCCTCATTTTCCTTCAGGGAACAGAGCTCATTTGATAGCTTTTCCGGCAACATCGGAACAACCCGGTCAACAAGGTAGATAGAGGTACCTCTTTTATACGCCTCGTGATCGAGCGGTGTACCTGGCTTCACATAATATGACACATCGGCAATGTGAACGCCCACTTCGTAGGTTCCGTCAGGAAGATGCCTGAAAGAAATGGCATCATCAAAGTCTT
Source organism: Bacteroidota bacterium (assembly GCA_016868575.1). Lineage (GTDB taxonomy): Bacteria > Bacteroidota > Bacteroidia > Bacteroidales > FEN-979 > VGGL01. The sequence goes on along the minus strand of VGGL01000223.1, from coordinate 565 downwards.
TGGCATCGGCGGGATCAATGGTGATGGTCCAGATATTCCTGAAGTCTTTCCTTTTCTTGTACTCCTCCGTCGGAATATCCATTGGGATTTGGGCGGCGATCTTTTCGACCTTTTCGGGAAATGCAAGCGGAAATTCAAATTCTGCCAGGATTGATTTCATTTCCACATCATTCACTCCGGGTTTTCCCAGTACCTGTGTGATCTCTCCGAAAGGATTGGCCGCGTGATCCGGCCATTCTGTGATCTGGCAGACGGCTTTTTCCTTGTGTCTGGCACCGTTGAGCTTATCCTTCGGGATGAAGATGTCAATGGTCATGCTCGGATTATCGGGGATCAGGAATGCATAGGTCGGATGGATCTCGACAATGCCAACAAACTGGCTCTTTTTTCTTTCGATGATATCCACCACTTCACCTTCCAGTTTTCGACCTTTCCGGAGGGGAAGCAGGAAGACTTTGACGATATCCCCATCGAGGGCATGATGGGTGTTGTTGGGTGCAATGAATACATCTTCTTTCATCTCATCGGAGATCAGGTAGGCTTTGCCGGTTTGCTTCATGTCGAC
>VGGL01000222.1 GCA_016868575.1 Bacteroidota bacterium | reverse complement strand
ATATTCAGCCATGGTTCTGACAGAAAAGAATATTTTCTTTCCTTCTTTGGGGTCTTCTATTTTGATACCGTAGTTTTTTTCAAGCAGCACGATCAGTTCCAGGGCATCGATCGAATCAAGTCCCAGTCCTTCGCCGAACAGGGGCGCATCAGCATCGATGTCTTCGGGCTTGATCTCCTCCAGGTTCAACTGGGCAATGATCTCAGGTTTTAGTTTCGCGATTAATTCTTCCATGTTAAGTATTGGTTGATGAATAAATATGATCGAGTGATTCAATTGTTAGCGGGATGTGAAAACCATCCGGTTTTTCTAAAATTTTCACTTTTTCAACGACACAGCACAAGGCATCCCATTTGTCACCCATGATTTCAAACCATCCCAGGATGACTGCGTCAGTACTGTTGGTTTCCAAAAGCATTTTCGCATACCGGTGGAGTGTCTTTGCGTCAAATTCCTCGCTGACGAAAAATATATTTTCGCCCTGTATCTTGTGTCTGATGGCAATTTCTCCAATCACGATGTTTGGAAGCGTGTAAACAAAAACGGCGGGGCTTGGGAAATAGTTGGAAGGGTCGGTGATCGTTTGCTGGTGTGCCAAATCGGTGTCGAGGCTGGCGCTGCGATTGGAGGCCATGATCGCGATCCGTTCCTTGCCGTATTTTTCGAGGTTATACGTTTTCTCGAGGAGTAGTCCGGCGCAACAGTATCCCAGCTTGGATAGGTTATCCATCTTGAAGAATTTGGGATAGCTTGCCAGGTATTGTTTATAGATCATCCGGATGAATTCCTGAAAATGGTCAGCCTTTTCCGGTAGTGGAAGCTTGTCACCGTTCAGGGTGATATATTGATCTTTGATCCTGCAATAACCGGTGATGAGAAGGTCTGTCATGAGGTTGAAAAAATCGCAGCGGCGTTGCAGCCACCGAAGCCGGAAGCGATTTTAATGAATGTCTGAAGATTGGCTGAGCGGGTTTCCTGAATGATGTTTAGCGGGTGGGGAAGTCCGGGTTCGCTAAATCCGAGTGTCTTGATAAGTGTTTGATGCTTCAGCGAATGGATGCCGGCTATCGTCTCGATGACCCCTGCTGCACCCAGTGTATGCGCCCAGTAACCTTTCAGGCTGTTCATCGGGACATTACTGAGGCCTGCCAGGGTGAGGGCTTTTGATTCCATCTCATCATTGAAAGGAGTTGCAGTGCCATGGGCATTGATGTAATCGATCCCGGTCTTACCTCCTGTCACCTGCATCGCATGACGAATTGCAAAGAAGAGGCCATCACCGGTCCGGGAAGGCCCGGAAATATGATTGGCATCGTTGCTGGTTGCACCTCCCAGGTAGCGGATGGTTGGACCATTCTTTCCGGGAAATGTGCTGAGCACCATGGTGCCGGCGCCTTCGCCCAGGGTAAGTCCATCCCGATCGGCGTCATACGGCCGGCAGGGCTTCGGACTAAGCGATTGGAAAGACTGGAAGCCGGATACAATGAATTCGCTCACCACATCTGCGCCGGCCACAACAATATGTTTATATAAACCTGCG
>VGGL01000221.1 GCA_016868575.1 Bacteroidota bacterium | reverse complement strand
AAAAGATCGGTTTGACCGTTTCCGATGAAGAGATGCTGGAACTTGTCCAGGGAAAGAACCCACACCGGTTCATCCTGCAGTATTTCAAGGATCCGAATACCGGTGCCTATGATCCCAATCTGGTAAGGAACTATCTTCGAAACCTCGACAAGATGGAACAAAAGGACAAAGATCAATGGTACGCCTTCGAAAAAGCCATCAAGGAAGATCGCCAGGATGCAAAATACCGCAATCTGCTCATGAAAGGGTATTATGTCCCCAAAGCCATGGCTAAAAAAGAGTATGCTCTAAGAAGCAGGAATTACCAGTTCCGGGCGATCAATCCCGGGTATTCGGATATTCCTGACAGCACTGTCCAGGTAACAGACCAGGACATCCAGGCCACCTATGAGGAGAATAAACATCTGTTCCTGGGGGAAGAGGCTACACGGGATGTTGACTATGTGGTTTTTGAGGTTGAACCCTCGGCAGAGGACCGGCAAAAAATATCCGCTTACGTTGATAAGATTTACAAGGATTTCCTGGAAACGACTGATGTACCTAATTTTGTAAATGCCGTTTCGGATACTAAGATAGATACCGCATTCAAGAAAAAAGGGTTCTACGCTCCCTCCCTGGATTCCATGATCTTTAAGTCTGCCAGGGGAACCTTCATTGCACCTTTTGAAGCTGATAAGCAATGGACCATGGCCAAGGTATTGGATTTCCAATCCCGCCCCGATTCCATTAAGGCCAGCATGATCCTGATCACCTACAAAGAAGCCGGGGTTATTGAGAACATCAATAGAAATAAAGCCCAGGCAGAGGAGCTGGCCGACAGCCTGCTGGCAGTTCTGAAAGCACAACCGGAAAAATTTGGCGAGATGGCACGCAAGTTCTCGAGTTATCCGGATGCCGATAAAAACGGTGGCGAACTGGGGTGGATGACCGATGGAGATTACAATTTTTACCCTTTCTTTGTCTCCGGCTTGATAGCCAAACCCGGGGATATGAAGATAAAAGAGACCCGTCTCGGATTTCATGTTCTTAAAATTGAGGATAAAACCAAGCCGATCTCCAAAGTCCAGGTGGCCATGATCACCCGGAAGATCGATCCCAGCAATGAGACGCACCAGGCTTATTACATGAAAGCCAATGAGTTTGCAGGGAAAAATAAGACCATTGATGACTTTGACAAAGGGGCTGTGGAAGCCGGCATTCAGAAACGTGCCGCACAGGCTGTGCGAACCATGGATATGAGCATCGTGGGTATCCAAAACTCGCGTGAAGTGGTCCGCTGGTCATTTAGCGAAAAAAATGAAGTGGGGTCCGTTTCCCCGGTATTTGAAATAGAAGGCAATTATGTGATCGCCATCATCAAGAAAATCAAACCCAAAGGCATTCCCGCACTGGAGCTCATCAAGGAACAGATCGAACCCATGGCCAGAACCAAAAAGAAACTTGAAATGGTGCTGGACAGAACCAAAAAAGCCATGGAAGGGAACAAGGATCTTGCCTCTCTGGCCATGGCACTCAATTGCAAAGTTGATACACTGAACAGC
>VGGL01000220.1 GCA_016868575.1 Bacteroidota bacterium | reverse complement strand
ACCGAAAGTTTACCCCCTTTTACCAATGGTCAAAATTACTCGGCACAACTCAGTGCGGGCGGAGGGATCAGTCCCTATACATGGTCACTTAACCAGAAATACCACTCCTATCCATCATTCGACAGCTACTCCGGTACGACGGAACAACCCCTGATACCTGAAAGTAACGGACGACCCTTTGCCAAGGTGATCCTGCCATTCTCATTTCCATTCATGGGGAAGATATACGATTCGCTCTACGTACATTTACAGGGGATGATCCAGTTTGAGCCCATTTCACTCCCTTACCCCTACCAGATGTATGACCAGGGAATGGTGGAAAACACCATTGGTATCTTTCCGGCTTATGCCTATTATCATACACCCTATCCAGGAAATGGGGATGGCATGTGGATGTCGTCAACCCCCGATTCCGTGATATTCAGATGGAAGCTCTCTGTTTATCCACATGAATCCAACTCCAATAATGAATTTGAAGTCCGGATTTTTCCCGACGGACATATCAACATGATCTTTGGTCCGGTATCCAATACCTCCTTTACCCACAGTGCCTACCAGGGCATTTCAGGAGGAGCAAAATCATCCGCGGAAATAAACCATCTGATTGACCTGGACCGGTTTTCCGGAACCTCGTCCCGGTTTCTTCCTCCTGTGTTGCCGGGAAAAATCAACCTGACAGAAGATGGCCTGCTCGAATTAGAAAATACCGATTCAACCATCATTTATGCACTGTCGGTAAGAGCTACTGATGAAAGGGGGATCTTTGATGAAAAGACCTTTTCCCTAACAAACGGATTATCCGTTAGCTATACCATTGAAGATCAAAGTGGATTTTTCAAGCTTGGAGAGCAAACAGGAGTGGCAATCACCCTCTCAAACAAAGGAATAACACCAATTACTGATCTCAGCGTCAACCTTTTGTTTAATGAGGATGCAATGAAGATGACTGATAGCACGGAGATCATCGGCACGCTTGCACCTGGTGAGACGAGAAACATCAGCCATGCTTTTTCTGTCCTGCTCGACAGCTACATCACCAAAGGGTACGTTGAGTTCCTCCTCAGCGCCAATGCTGTAGAACAAACCTGGACACTAAAAGCCGAAGCTCCCGTTGCAGTTCCTGTCATGAATGTGTCAGGCATTGCTTTTGACGACGGTGACAACAAACTGCCCGATCCCGGTGAAGTGCTTGATATGAATATCCGGATAACCAACAGTGGTCTGATGTCTTCAAAAGATGTCGTGACACACCTGACCACGAACGATACCCTCATCACGATCCTAACGCCATCCACGATCACCCTCGACTCGCTGGAGTCCTACGAAAACAGGCTTCTTCCCTACATGATCAGGGTTTCCCGGAATATCCCGTCAGGTACCAAAACACAACTTGAGATGCATGTGACTACTGCCGAATCTATTGATCAGACCTTCCAACTTGGCATCAATCTGGGTAGAAAACAGATCGGAATTGTTAACCTTACAACCACTTCCAGCACACCGTTAGCCATGTCAAATATACTTGACAGCCTCGGTATCATTC
>VGGL01000219.1 GCA_016868575.1 Bacteroidota bacterium | reverse complement strand
TATTTTTTCCCAGGAACTGGCAGATGGCTCACTCATCGGTTGTTACGGAATCATCAATCAGGAAAACATAGAGTTCTTTCGGGCCATGTGCGCCCATGACCAGTGTTTTTTCAATATCAGCGGTTCTGCTGGGGCCTGAGATCAGGGAGATCATCGATGGCATCTCACTCCGGTATTTCTTCTTGATCTTTTGCAGCGCCTGCCGGATGTCTGGAACCAGTTGTGAGGCATAGGCGACAACAATATGGGTAGGGGGGTAGACAAAAATCCGGCGTCCGGCTCCCTGCAGGGAACTAACTACAATGGTGCCCAGCCGGGCGATGAGACTCTCACAACCGGTTACCCCGGCGACCATTTCGGTAAAATCATCCGGACTGCTGGTAAAAGGAACGCCTGCCTTCTCCAGCAACCGCTGGAACTTCTCTTCGTAACAGAACAGGTTATCCCAGGAATTGGCATCAAAAAGGAATCGGATACTGGAGATGAACTCCTGATCATCTTCGCAGTAAATGAACTTCCCTCCCAGGTTGGTCAGTGCTTCGGCAAACGCCACATCTAACGCTTCTCCCGGGGAATGGTAAACCGGGGATTCAAAATCGATCTGGGGCTCAGGATTATCCGGCTTGTAGATCAGGGCATCCCGGACCTTCTTTAATACTTTCTCTCTGGAGGTGCTGTCTTCCATGATGGGTAACAATTATCCGGATACTGGCTGATCGGGTTTTTCCGGAATAGCTGGTTGATCATTTGGTTTTTCCGGCAAAACTGCTGTGGCTCCTTTTTCTTCGGGATGTGGTTCCAGGTCAAAGGGGCGTTTGCCAAAAATGGTCTCAAGATCTTCCCGGAAGATCACCTCTTTCTCAAGCAAGGTGTTGGCCAATGTTTCAAGCTTCTCCCGGTTGTCGCTCAGAAGTTGCTTGGCGCGGGTGTACGCCGATTCTACGAGCTTGCTGATCTCTTTATCGATCACCTCGGCGGTTTTCTCACTAAAGGGTTTATGCAGTGAATACTCCTGTTGCCCGGTAGAGTCATAGAAGCTCACATTCCCGATGGTCTTGTTCAGACCGAAATAAACCACCATGGCATAGGCCTGTTTGGTTACTTTTTCGAGATCATTCAAAGCGCCGGTGGAGACTTTTCCGAAGATCACCTCTTCCGATGCCCGTCCTCCAAGCGCGGCGGTCAGTTCGTCATACATCTGCTCGAAGGTAGTGATCTGGCGTTCTTCCGGCAGGTACCAGGCAGCGCCCAGTGCCTTCCCCCGGGGAACAATGGTGACCTTGACCAGCGGATGGGCATACCTGAGAAGCCAGCTTACGGTAGCATGTCCAGCCTCATGGAAGGCGATCACTTTCTTTTCATCAGCAGAAATGATCTTGTTTCTCTTTTCCAGTCCGCCTACTACCCGGTCGATGGCATCCAGGAAGTCCTGCTTTTCGATGATGCTCTTATTCTTTCTGGCCGCAATCAGGGCAGACTCATTGCAGACGTTGGCGATATCAGCTCCTGAAAATCCCGGCGTTTGCCGGGCCAGGAAACCAATTTCCAGCG
>VGGL01000218.1 GCA_016868575.1 Bacteroidota bacterium | reverse complement strand
ACTTCATCCCGCTCCGGATAATGGCACGGAAAAGCTCTTTGGCTCTTTCCTGGTGATCTTTGGTGATTCCTCCGATGTTATCATCCACAAAAAAGATGTTCCTCCCGTCACCATGATAGGTCCGGAGTTCTTCGATGACCTCCTCCACTGGCCTGAACCGGAATTTCCCGCCATTGAAAGAGGTTACCGAACAAAAGTCACAATCCATCGGGCAGCCCCTGGATGTTTGGATCGAACGCCAAAGATAAAGCGGATAGCACAGGTCATGCCGGGGGATCTTTTGCTTTTCCAGGGGCAGCAAAGCGCCGTGATAGATCTGTTTCAGGCATCCTGCTTCAGCATCGGCGATGACCTGCGGCCAGACACTCTCGGCTTCTCCAATAACGACTGAATCAACATATTGGAGGGCTTCATCAGGACACATCGAAACATGGATCCCTCCCATGACGACGGGGATCTTTTTTTGGCGGTAAATATACGCGATCTCATAAGCCCGGTAGGCATTGGGAGTATACGCTGTAAGACCAACCAGATTGGCTTCCCGGAACCTGAAATCCTGATAGTTTTCATCCAGGATCCTGGTCTTCCAGTTCGCTGGCGTATAGGCGGCAAGAATGGCGAGGCACAAAGGCGGCATTTTGTCGTGCGCTTCAAGTGCCAGTCCCCGCCGGTGCCGGCTCACCGGATTGATCAGCAGCAATCTTGGTGAGGATTGATCTTTCATGAAGCAATGATAAAAAATATTCCTGACATCATGCTTCAATAGAAGATGATTCACCTTCAGCCTTTTAGGGATGTTGCCTTTTTTTTATACTTTTGCTCCCAATAAACGTGCTGATAATGAACATTCAAGAATTCATCACCCATATTGAGAACGAATTTGACGACCTGAAACCCGGCATCCTGGAACCCGACAGCAAGTTCAGGGATGTTTTTGAATGGAATTCAATCAATGCCCTGATCCTCATTGCAATGGTTAAAACCGAATATGATGTGGCCCTGACAGCCGATGACCTGATCAAATCAAAGACGGTGAAAGATATTTATTCCATCATCGAAAGTAGAATACAGCAATAAATGGCGTTTCTTTCCTATCAACATATCCGTATTGCAGGCATTTCAGCGGCTGTTCCGCGAAAGAAGGAGCACAATGCCGATTACCAATGGATTTCACGGAAAGAAAGAGAGCAACTGATTAAAAATATTGGCGTCGAAACGCGCCATGTGGCCGATAAGGGAACAACCACCGCCGACTTGTGTGTGATTGCCACGGATGACCTCCTCCATCGCCTTCAATGGGATAGAAAAGAAATCGACCTCCTCGTGCTGGTGTCTCAATCCCGGGATTACCTGGTGCCTACAACCGCTTGTATCATTCAGGACCGGCTGGGGCTTCCTCATTCCTGCCTGGCGTTCGATATCGGGCTTGGTTGTTCAGGGTATGTGTATGGACTGGCTACCGTTGCCGGGATGATGCAATCGGGAACGATCCGTAAGGCCCTGTTGATGGTTGGAGATATCTCTACCCTGACCACTTCTTATAAAGACAAGAGCACCTACCCGTT
>VGGL01000217.1 GCA_016868575.1 Bacteroidota bacterium | reverse complement strand
GGCTGATCCGGGCGGGACGCCAGGAAAAATCAACTCGGTATTTGCTTCCAACCCTGATACGCTCCGCCCTTACCTGAAGCGGGCTGCCCTGCTGGATGACGGATCCATCCGGGTCTATTTCTCTGAGCCGATGGATAGCCTGTCGTTATTTCAGGAAGCCAACTTCCTGTTGGATAACCTCGGAGGGGATTTTTCCCAGGTTGTTCCACAACCGCCCGGGTATTCTTCGGTGTGGCTTAAACCGGTGCAGGCATTTGCAGATACAAGTATCCATCGGATAGCGATCGCAGGTGGGGTGACAGATTGTGCCGGAAATCAGATCCTGGAGGAAAAAATCCTCCGGGTGGCCAAGCCCTCCCGAGCCGACAGTGGTGACCTGATTATTGACGAAGTCCTCTTTGACCCGCTGGAGGGAGGCGTTGCCTATGTAGAGCTGTTGAATATGTCAAAAAAAGTCCTTGATGTCAGCACATTAACCATTGCTTCTGTGGATCCGGATACCGATGAGATCCAAAAAGAAAGTACAGTTTCATCTGAGGGATTTTTATTGTTTCCCAAAGAATACCTTGTTTTGTCTGAGAGCCAGGAAATGGTAAAAAAACAATACCTGACTGAAAACGCGGATGCATTTCTGGATGTTGCAGATATGCCCAGCCTCTATGTTGGCGGAGGCGCTGTGATGATTTCTCGTACATCCGACCGGAGTTGTATGGAGAAGATTTTTTATCATCCTGAAATGCAATTCTCACTGCTGAACAGGATTGATGGCGTTGCCCTGGAGCGGATCAGTTATTATCGCCCGGGTGTTGACCCAACCAACTGGCATTCTGCTGCCGCCACCGTCGGTTTTGGAACCCCCGGATATAAGAATTCGATCTATTATTATGATCTGAAAATGACGACCGAGATCAATATAATACCCACCATCTTTTCCCCCAATGGCGACGGATACCATGAATATGCCACCTTACAGATCAGTTTTAACCTGCCTGGATATGTGGTCAATGTTTATCTCTACAACTCAAAAGGACAATTCGTTCGTCACCTGATCAAAAATATCCTCACCGGGGCCAATTGCACATTCATTTGGGATGGTACTGATGAGGAGGGCAGGAAGTGTGATATTGGGTTGTACGTCTTTTACATCGAGATATTCAACGATGTGATCAGCAAGAAGCACATTTTCAAGAAATCGGTGATTTTATCAGATGTGTTTTAAGCTGTTACAGCGGCAATGGCCACTAAGCTCAGCCTGATCCCCGGGATCGCCAGCAACTCTTCCGCACAAGCTTCAAGGGTGGCGCCGGTAGTTATCACGTCATCCACGAGGATGATATGTTTGTCATGAAGAAACGAAGGATTGTTCACGGTGAAAATCCCGGAAACATTTTCCCACCGGTTATATCTTCCTTTTCGGGTTTGGGTTTCGGATGATCTTGTGCGCACCAATGCTTTCACCAGGATCGGAATATGCATGGAAGATGAAATACCGCGGGCAAAAGCTTCACTTTGGTTATATCCCCGAAGGATTAGTTTTTTCGGATGAAGCGGCACGGGCATCACCAGGTCGGCATCCCTGAACAGGGTTGAGGAGAGCAGGTCTTTTCCA
>VGGL01000216.1 GCA_016868575.1 Bacteroidota bacterium | reverse complement strand
AATGAAGATCAATGATTAAGCGGTCTACCGGGTTATAGGAAAAAAGAGCTCCAAACCTTTGGCCTGCGCTGGCATACCAGTATTTAGCCCCTGTTCGGTCGCCGGGGATATAGGTCGAGTCCTTGACGTAGCCGCCATCAAGGGATTTTGATGGATTATACCATACCGACAGGAAGGTCGCATCAATTCCTGCCCTGAGCTTGTTCTGTGCAAACGGTGGACCCAGGTAGATCAGGAAGCCCATGTCCAGGCTGGGACCCAGACGCGCCTTGTCAAAATACCTGAAAAAGAACGGACTCTCAACATCCTGGTCGTCGAATTGCTTATATGTTTTGAACTCTCCCACCGGCATCACTCCGCTAATGCGGAGATAGAAACCAGGCTTCAGGTAGTTTTCCAGTGGTTTTTGAATAACATAAACCGTATCCTGCGCCAGCAGCCATAAACTGCTTCCGGTCAGGAGCACAAGGGTAAGGATGAATTTTCTCATAACCATATTTGTTTTGGACAAAAATAATAAAAGCAACGATTCAGCAGGCGATTCATTTTTCATAACCATACCTGATAAAGTATTCTTCGAGGGATTGGGAGATGACCATTCGCTCTTCTGCTGTTAGCGTAAAGACATTTTTGCTGAATCCCTGGTTCTCTGATTGAAATTGCTTGATTTTTCTTTCAAGTTCTTCATGGAAATCCATTTCGCATTGGGAATATAGCAACTTCATGGATGAGACCGGGTCTTTTTCAAGGTCTTCAAAACGGATTGAAAAGAAGTTTTTTCCGCCATTTGCATTCCATTGAATGTCGATTTCATGCATCATCAACCTGTAGATGGTCGTAAGGTCATGTATTGAAGGTTCGATCAATCCGGTGTGAAGCCTGTTTTGGGTGGCAACAATTTGCCACAAGTGGCGGGTGGAGGCGACAACATCGTAAGGATTCCGATAAATATGAATGAAAAGTGCATCGGGAAACATCTCCTTCAACACCGGAATACGCATTGAGTGAAGCGGGTTTTTGGTAACAATCCGTTTACCGGTGAGGAGAGTGATCCGCTGAAAGAGCGATTGTATAGATTTCTTCCACTGGTCAAGATCAGTTTCAGTGGTTGGCAGAAAGGATGTTTCCGGTTGCAGGAAGAAGGCTTCTTTTTCGGGAAATACAAGTCGCTCCAGCGGAGAATAGGGACTGCTTCGGAGCAGGGCGTATTCATCTTCCTGTGGTTCATTCATGCCGATAGTGACATCATCCATGGGACGGTGTCCCCGGATCAACCGGTTCATGATCGGCTTGTAATACCTGTATGAAACCAGAAAGCTGTCGGGCAGTGCCACCTGGAATAAGGTGGGAGTAGTGAGATTCGCATCCAGGTTCAACAGTTGGTGGAGATATGTCGACCCGGTACGCCAGTGGCCGATGATGAAGATTGGAGACCTGACCGGGATGGTATTGTAAACGGAAGATGGATATTTCTTCTTTTCAATTTGATAGAAGAGGGAAGCCCAGATGGCATTCTGGAGGATGAACAGAAACCGGGGAAGGTACCGGAATGAAATATTAAAATGGTACTTGCGCAATAACCGGAACAAGGGTTTCAGGCGGATTCCTGCGGTCAGGTATGCGCTTCTCATCAATGATTCTTTT
>VGGL01000215.1 GCA_016868575.1 Bacteroidota bacterium | reverse complement strand
GTATCCGCCCACATTCAAGAGTCCCACTGGCTTTGATGATAAGCCCAACTGGCACCAGGACAAAACCTCAAACAATTCATCAAAGGTACCGTATCCTCCGGGCAAGGCGATGAAGGCATCGGAGAGAATGCCCATTTTTTCTTTCCGCTCCTGCATGGAAGCAACAATATGCATCTCCGTAAGATTATCATGTGCTACTTCCCGTTCAACCAACGATGATGGCATCACCCCGATCACCTTTCCGTTTCCTTCGATGCAGGTATCGGCAATGATCCGCATCAAACCCACATTGGCTCCGCCATAAACAAGGTTAATCTTTCGCTGCAGCAAGGTCCGGGCAAGTTTCTCAGCCTCGCGGGCATACACCGGATCCTTTCCCCTCGACGATCCACAGAAAACACAAATAGTCTGTAACACAAAATGAAATGCTAATTTTACCCCAAATTTAGACAAATCGGATGAACGAGCTATATCCCCTCAAATTCAAACCCATTTTCAAGGAGAAGGTATGGGGAGGCGAAAAAATCAGAACCCATCTGGGACTTGACTTTTCTCCACTCAGAAACTGCGGTGAAGCCTGGGTTTTATCGGGCGTTGAGCAAGAAAACACCGTGGTGCTGGATGGATGGCTGAAAGACAACGAGCTGAATGAACTGGTAGAAGTTTACATGGACGATTTGGTTGGGGAGAAGGTTTTCAAAAGATATGGGACTCGCTTCCCCATCCTGATCAAATTCATCGATTCGCATGAATATCTGTCGGTGCAGGTACATCCCAATGATGAACTGGCACGAAAACGGGGGCTGGCCAATGGCAAATCGGAAATGTGGTATATCCTCCAGGCTGATGAGGGAGCTGAACTGATCAGCGGTTTCAACCGGAAAATGGATGTCACCACTTATCTCAAACATCTTGAAGCCAAAAAACTACCTGATATCCTGAACATTGAAAAAGTCCATGCGGAGGATGTGTTTGAAATCCCGGCCGGCCGCATTCATGCCCTTGGCCCGGGTGTCTTGCTGGCAGAGATCCAACAGACTTCAGACATCACATACCGTATATACGATTGGGACAGGGTTGATGAAAATGGCCACGGCAGAGAGCTCCATACCGATCTGGCCATGGAAGCGGTCAATTTCCGCCACGCTCATGCCTATCAGACGGATTATCTCAAAAAGCTAAATCAATCGGTCGATCTCGTTAATAGTGAACACTTTGCAACAAGATTGTTGCATTTTGACCATCCCGTGGAAAAAGACCTGTCGGAAATGAACTCCTTTGTGATATACCTGTGTACGGAAGGTGCTGCAAAACTGGCTTATCCGGGAGGATCGGCTTCACTAAAAAAAGGAGAGGTGATCCTGGTTCCGGCATGTATCGACCGGCTAGTCCTGAATCCGGAAGTTTCATCGAAATTCCTGGAAGTTTATATACCTTAAATCTGTATTTTTGCGTTCAGAATTGTTAAAACATCTATATATCTGTATGAAAAAGTACCTGATTGTTTTGGTCGCTTTCTTTCTCGCCGTTCCTCTGATGGCGCAGGAGTCGCAATCACGGCTTTCCAAACTTCCTGTTGTTGATCTGAAAAAACCCGATGGCAGTAAATTCAGCTCATCGCAGATAACCAACGACGGCAAACCGGTGATCATCTGCTTCTGGGCCACC
>VGGL01000214.1 GCA_016868575.1 Bacteroidota bacterium | reverse complement strand
GCAACCTGAAGTTTGAAACGATCCGGAGTACCAAATTCCATTTCTTCCAGATCCCTTCCTGGTACTTCGAAGTATCCTTCTTTAACCGGAGTGACTTCAACTCCGGCTGGCTGATCTCCAACCTGGTCAGGATTACCGCTGAGGAAAAATCACATTTGATGAAACAATACCTGAATGGAAAGTAGATATACCTTTTTGTACGTTATCCTGGCTCTTGTATGGATCTTTCCGGTGACTCTTTTGGCCCAGAAAGAAAACACCCCTTCAACATTGCCGAAGGAAGAGACTGATGAATACAAACAAAAAGTAACCGATATCGTTTCTTTTCTCGAAGGTACCCTCAACTTTATCGGCGATCGTTCCAATCCTGTCAGGGAGAAGGAAGTGATCTTTCAGGAGAGTTACCTGAAGATGTTCCGGGATCCTGATATACAGGTGGAAGATGACCTGGATGAAGCCAGGGAAGTGGTCTTGTATAAGGATGTGCAAGCCTACCTGAAAGACATCGGGTTCTTCTTCCGGCAAGTGAGATTTCGATTTGATGTGCAGGATATCAGCATATTCACCAATGAATCGGGAGCACCCTATTTCCGTGTAACAGTAAACCGGAATCTCCGGGGAATAACCGTTGATGATGACTCTGTTAACACCAACAAGGTCAGGTATATCGAGATCAATCTCGATGAGGCCAACAGCGAACTGAAGATCGTTAGTATTTACACCACCAAACCCAATGAAAGGGAAGAACTCCGGACCTGGTGGAACAGTCTGGGTGAAGAATGGAGGCAAGTGCTGGGTGCTGACGTGCAGATCAATGATACCCTTCGCCTGGCAGATATTGCCCTGATCATGGACTCTCTCGTGATCGTCCGCAACATGGAAACGCCTCTCAATACCGGGCCAGTCATCGGCCAGATCAAACGGATCATCCAATCGACAGCAATCGATATTCAGGGACGAACGACCATCTATTCCCTGGAACCGCTCAGCCACCTGAGCGACCTGAAATCGATCAATTGCGCCGGCACCATGGCTTCCGACCTTACCCCACTGCGGAACCTGGGCTCCCTGGAAGTCCTTGACTGTTCCGGAACCCTGATAAACTCGGTGCAACCGCTCTATTATTGCATCCATCTTAAGGAATTGAGGCTCTCCCAAAACAGGATTTCAGACCTCACCACGCTGGAAAACTTAACGAAAATTGAAAAACTTGACCTTTCATTGAATCCAGTGACATCCGTGGCTTCATTATCGGGTTTAACCGCCTTGCGCGATTTACGCCTCCGAAAAACCAGGATCGAGAATCTGGCACCGCTGGGAGGGCTAAAAAATCTGGAATACCTGGATATCAGCAAAACCCGCGTCGCTTCCCTCAGCCCCTTGTCTGGCTGTCAGGCTTTACGGATCCTTGCCGCCGACAGTACCGGGATCAAGTCACTTGAGCCGTTGAAAAACCTTGCTGCTCTTCAACTCATATATTGCGATCAATCCGGGATCAACAGGAATATCGCTGATGCTTTCATGGGGTTGCGCCCGGGGGTGATGGTGATCTTTGAATCGGGAGAGTTGATCGGCTGGTGGAATGCCATGGATCAACCCTGGCAGCAGGTCTTCAGGAAAACTGATAAGCTCGATGCGACCCCAACCAAGGAACAACTGCATCAGCTCATCCGGAAAGAAAGCCTATCCATCCGGAAAATT
>VGGL01000213.1 GCA_016868575.1 Bacteroidota bacterium | reverse complement strand
CGGCAACCACCCCCGTCACATGCTCCGGTTTCCATCTTCCTGATGAAATGAGGGTCATTGATCAATGCCCGTGCATAGGCCAAGAAATCAAATCCCATTGACAATGCGTGCTCGCTTGTTTCCCGTCGTATCAACCCTCCGACGTAGATTAATGGAATGTTTACGGCTTTCCGGAAGCGCAAGGCATCCTCCAGAAAGTACCCTTCACTGAATGGAACCTCTTTCATCAACAGGCCTCCGAACATCCGCATACCATATTTGATGACAGGATTCCGAACCCCGGACGACATCTCCTTCAAAGGCATCGTTCCGCGCATGATATACATCGGCGCTTTACAAACAAAACCACCACTGAGGATAATCCCATCAATTCCTTCCTGTTCCAAAAGTTTCGCAACCGCAATGCCTTCATCTATCTCCATACCTCCCTTGAATCCATCCCGCATGATTATCTTGACAATGATGGGTACCCGGATGCCGGTATATTTCCTAATCTCTCTCAATACCTCGACCATTAATCTGCTGCGATTCTCAAAGCTGCCGCCCCATTGGTCTTTCCTTCGGTTGGTACAGGGAGATAGAAACGTACTGATCAGATAACCATGACCTGCATGCACTTCCAGGGCATCGAACCCCGATTGGATGCATATCTGTACCGCACGACCATAATCACGGATGGTTTCCCAGATCTCTGATTCCCGCATTTTTCTTGGAAATGTGGGACCATAAAGATTAAATCTGGTTGAAGTGGCGAGTGGTCGCCTGTCTGATGCTTTCCTGCAGGCCATCAAACCTCCATGACAAAGCTGAATGGATACCAGTGCTCCTATCCGGTGTATCCGCTGAGTAAGGGATGTGAGATCCGGGATGACATCTTCTGAAACGAGCAGTTGGTGGGAAAATGACAACCCTGTCCTGTTGATGGAGGCATAACCGAGTTTTCAAGGAGAAAACAGCATCGACATAATTGACATATATAATAAGGTATATAATCCTTCTTATTCAATGGTGGGCAAGGTAGGCATTTTTTAATGCATCAGGGTCATTCAATACCCATTTTTCTTTTGTAAATTTGCAGGGTATCAAAAAATGATCATGAACGCAATGTCTTTACCGGGCCATCGAATTGTTTTTCTATTTATCGTATTACTGGCTTTTTATTCTGTTGACAAGGTATTATCTCAACCTTCCGACAAGTCATTGCCACGCCCCGATAATGAATCATTCTGGCGCAGGGTTCATGTTGGTGGAAATCTCGGATTTCAGTTTGGTACCGTAACCGGTATTGTGGTTTCGCCGGATGTGAGCATTCGGATGATCGACCGGCTCTATGGTGGTGTTGGGTTTACTTATCAATATTACAGGTACAAGAATTATTATTACAACCAATCCAACGGGAAATACTTTGATTTTACTTCAAATGTTTTGGGAGGCAGGGTATTTTTTCAATATTATCTGTCCAGTTTATTTGATAATTTTCTGGGAAATATTTTTGCTCACACGGAGTATGAATATCTTAATTATAGCCGTCCATACAAGTTTGATGACAATGGGAATATACTGGATCCTTGGGGAAACAAGCTGCTGAAAGGGAAAGAATCAATTGATGTAAACAGCCTTTTTGTGGGTGGTGGCTACCGGCAACCTATTGGCGGAAAAGTTTACATGAGCCTTCTGGTACTTTATAATTTGAACGAAACTTTTTATTCCCCGTATTCAAATCCGATCATCCGAATTGGCGTAGGTGTTGGGTTGTAGCAATAGTCACGGCTTTTTCGGAGCTGTCA
>VGGL01000212.1 GCA_016868575.1 Bacteroidota bacterium | reverse complement strand
CTGTTCCTCGCGTAATCACGCTGGCCCAATCGCAGTTTGGCGGACAGGGATCAGAAAAATTCTTTGCTGTTCTATAGATTTTATAGTTTTCAGTTGCATCCTGACCATTTTCTGTAACCGCAACAATAATGGTACATGAATCGCGGGAGGAATCGTCAAGGCCCGGATAAATCCTAAAAGCAGAGATATCGCTGTTTGTTTTCAGCAACTCGCTGATGGCCCACAATTGGTCTAAGCCAATGATAAATCCCTTGAATTTTGCAGTTCTGACAGGGGTAATCCTGTTGTAGTTCAGGAAAAGGGCATTGGCGGTCTCAACATCGATGGTTGAGCCTGCAGGAAATGGTTTGGTAAATCCATTTTCACAGTCGGAAAAATAGGCTCTCCCGACCATGATACCGGCACCGATACCAACCATAAAAGTAAAAATCAAAGGTAAAAGTTTCATTTTTTTCATACCTGATAATTTTGGTGAATGAATTAGTATGATGTATAAATACTACTTTTATTTGAAATATGCTTCTATGCGAAGTGCTGTTTTCATTCAACTGATCCTGGTTTGGTTGGTTGCTTTTCATGGGCCGGCGTCTGCCATGGATCAGCCAGCGAAACTTGTCCGTGCGATGTGGACGGAAATCCATGAAGCCAGAAATGACAGCTCGATGATTTTGCTTCTGGGTAAATTATCTCACTTTTATTACGACTACCTGGGGAACCCATCGAAAGCCGACAGCATTGGCGACCTGGCTGTGGATCTGGCGGAGCGTACTTTTCGACCGAGATTGAGATTATTGGCTTTCAATATTTATCTTGAATCGAATGACCTGAGCAGGAATTACCTAAAGGCGCTGAACTATGCCAAGCAGGCCGAAAAGATATCCGCCTCGGTTCGTCAGCCCGACCAGGAGTGGCGTACAATAAAGAATCTTTCCGAAGTCTATCTTGCTGGTTACCAGTATGAACAGGCGATACAGACAGCATTCAGGGTTCTTGCTATTGCGGGTACGGTTGATGACCCGGCGCTGGAAGCGGAAAGTTATTTATTAACAGGACGTTGTCAGGACGGCCGGAATCAAAAGATTGAAGCTTTCAGAAACTACCTGAATGCTTTGGGATTGGCCGAAAATCTTAATAATCAGGATCTTCTTCGGAATTGTTACACCCGTCTGTCTCAGTTTTGCCTGTTCTGTATGATGATCGAAAAGGCGCTTATTTACAAGATCAAGGAAAGGGATCTGATCAAATCGTGTCCACCCATCGATTCCGTTGCGTTGATGTGGGTTCAATATGACCTGCAAACGATTGAAGAGGCTTCCAAAGTCAGCGATTTGGATGAAAATAGCGTCAGGCTTATTCTTGATTTTGCCATTCGTTATGGACTTGTTCGTTTGAAAAATTTTGATTTGCGCTTTACCGAACCCATCTCATCCGGAAAGACCGGATAGATCAATTGCGGGCCTTTTATAAACTTCGTTACCCACAGGAACTATCGGGATATGCCCATACCAATCCAGCGTTGTATTATCGGTTAAAGGCTTATTTTAATGAAGACATGGATCAAACAGATTCAGCCTTGCATAATTTCAGCAGGGCAGAACAACTCATGCAGCGGGATCCGAATATTATAGGTCAGTCGAATTTTTTTAACCGATTCGGTCAGTTTCTGATCCGGCACAATCAACCCACAGAGGCCATCATTCAGTTCGAAAACGCGCTGAGGCTTGCTCGGGCGGCCTCGTATCCTGATTACATGCTTAGCGCCGCCCGTCAACTGGAACAGGTATACCTTCAAAAA
>VGGL01000211.1 GCA_016868575.1 Bacteroidota bacterium | reverse complement strand
CGAGAAGATGCGTAAGGAGGAGAATGCGGGGAATATGAAGACAAAACTTGATTCCTATTTCAATAAAATTGCAGAAACAGCCAAATCAGGGAATATCGAAGCAACCAACAACAAGATCACGGAAGTACTGGGATTGTTTGCCTCCGGCGATGTACCTGTGCTGATCATCATCAATAAAAGGGGAACCATTATCGATTATGATAAACCTACCACCATCAGGAATTACCTGAACTACCTGAAAGACGTCAAAGGCAATCCCAACCTTACGGAGAAGATCAAGGTGAATGAAAGCGGAAAAGTCACAGAACTGGAATTAATCAAAAAGTAAAGGCTATGATGAAGAAAATGATCATTACAGGCATCATCGGCCTGTTATTATTCCCGATGATATTGTTCTCCCAGTCAGATACCCTGTCACCTGACCGGAAATTGGCTATCGACAGCCTCGCGCTGGAAAAGGTACGGGATCTGAGCAAATACATCAAGATCATCGGAGATAAAAATACCCCCTGGTCAGAGGCTTCCAGGGTAATTGACCGTGCCGTGGAACTCTTCATGGAAGGCAGCGAGATCGGCGTCTCCTCCCTGAGCCGGCCTGAGATCAACAACTACCCGGTGCGGGAGTATTTCAACCGCCTGGTCCGCCTGAACTATGACAAGGTCAACATCGAATGGTATAAAATCCAGTATGTCAGCGACCTGGAACGGCAGCCCGATGGAACCTATGTGGGTGTTATTACGGTCTTTCAGCGCTTTCAGGGCTTCGACAGGGAAAGAGGACTGGTGTATGAAGATGTGACCAAGAAAGATATCACCGTTTATGTCAAACGCAAGGAAACCCAGATTGGCGGTCGCCTGATCGGTTTCTGGGACGTGATGCTGGGAGATATCAGGGTTAAGGAGACAACAAAATAGTGACCAGAAGTATTTTATTGCTCTTTCTGACATGTATCATTACCGGTGGTTTCTCACAGGGAACCATCGGTGATGTGACATTGGATGACAGCCGGTTTTATGCCCAGACCAAACAGGTAAATCAATTCTTCCGGCGCTTCAACAATGAGGAAGATGTTGAGGGAAAACGGCTTTACAAGGGAGACAGCACCTATCGCTCCGACAAAAACCGGAGGAGCTACCTGAATATGATCTTCGACAACTCCAGTACCACCATTGACCAGGTGTTGAAAACCCAGTTTATGGCAGAGGTTACGTACAAGAAAAATCCCCAGTTTCTCGACTTCCACAATCCCGAATGGTTTGCAGAGGTGAATACCTCCTTTTCGTGGAAAGGCCAACCTGTCGATATCATCCTATTCATGCACCTGGAAAAAGAAAACCTTGGCCACAAATGGGTGATCTCCAACATCTATTTTTCCCGGATCAACGACAACATCCAGAAACCGGAAGACACTACTCATCGCAGATTCCTTCACCCGCTCAGTCACGAACTGGAATTCATGAACCTGAGCAAGGTATTCCGGGAAACCGACTGGGTTAGCGCCTACTTTCCGAAGGATTACACGCCTGACCCATTGACGGTTTTCAACTACGAACTGAAAAACGGCAACCTGAAGTTTGAAACGATCCGGAGTACCAAATTCCATTTCTTCCAGATCCCTTCCTGGTACTTCGAAGTATCCTTCTTTAACCGGAGTGACTTCAACTCCGGCTGGCTGATCTCCAACCTGGCCAGGATTACAGCTGAGGAAAAATCACATTTGATGAAACAATACCTGAATGGAAAGTAGATATACGATTTTGTACTTTATCCTGGCACTTGTATTGGTCTTTCCGGTGACTCTTTTGGCCCAGAAAGAAAACACCCCTTCAACAT
>VGGL01000210.1 GCA_016868575.1 Bacteroidota bacterium | reverse complement strand
CTCCATCTGGAATTGGATGGCATTGCCGTTTTCAACTTCAGCCTCCGGGAGGTCGTTCCCAACATTCAGACCCTGCTAAAGCACACCGGGAAAAGCCTGCCGGATGTTGATTTCCTGGTCTTTCACCAGGCCAACCGGCTGATCAATGAAACCCTGCGGAAAATGCTGCGGCTCGAAGCAGAAAAAGTTCCTTACTCCCTCAGGGAATATGGCAACACCAGCGGCGCTTCTGTCCCCCTGACCATGTGTGCCGCCCTCCGGGAACCACTATCAGAAAAACCGCTTCAACTGTTGCTCTCGGCTTTTGGGGTTGGGCTCTCCTGGGGCTCCGCACTGGTGAAAACCGACCGGATCATCTGTCCGGAAATCATTGAAGTATAATTTGCAAAATGCGCTCCCATCATGGATGATTTTTCATTGCAGGGGAAAACGATACTGATCACCGGTGCCTCCTCCGGCATTGGGCATGAAGCGGCCAAGCGACTATCCCGGCATGGGGCTGCCTTGTTTATCACCGGAAGGGATGAAACAAGACTGCAGGAAACCTTTTCCCAGTTGGATGGAACCGGTCACCGGATGATGGTCGCAGACCTCACCGACGAAAACGCCCTGAACGAACTGGTAAAAGCGCTGCCGGAACTCCATGGCATTGTCCATTGCGCGGGCATTGTCGGTCCTTTGCCGGTAAAACACATCAGCCGCGATGACATCCACCGGATGTTCGGGATCAACTTCATGGTGCCGGTAGACCTCACCGGCAAGATCATCCGCAAGAAGAAGTTGTTGGATCGTGCATCAATCTTGTTCATGTCGACCATTGCGACACGCAATCCTTACTTCGGCGGGGCGCTGTACAGCGCCTCCAAGGCGGCGCTGGAGGCCTACTCCAAAACCCTTGCCCTGGAAATGGTCAACAGACAAATACGTTCCAATTGTCTCATGGCCGGGTTGGTCGATACCCCGATGATCGTCTCCCCTTCGGAAGACAATATGCAGGCAGAGGCGATGGAAAGATACCTGAAGCGGTATCCCCTGGGGATCGGAGAACCTGCCGATGTGGCCGGAGCGATCCTCTTTTTCATGAGTGATGCATCGAAATGGATATCGGGAACAACATTAATCATGGGAGGGGAATAACTGCTCAGCCCCACCCCAACCCCTCCCGGATTCCTGCTTTCGCAGGAACCAAGTTGGGGAGGGGCAGGGGGAGGGGCTGGGTCTAAAAAACAAACTATGAATATTCCAGCGTATAGTATAATCGTCCCGGTCTTTAACAGCGAGCCCTCGCTGGAGGAGCTTTTTGAAGGTATCCGGTCGGTGTTTGCTGAGATCGGGGAAACCTTCGAGGTGATTTTCGTGGATGACCACAGCAAGGATCAGAGCTGGGAGGTGTTGAAGAAGATCAAAGCCACTCATCCCGAACTAGTTACTGCCATTACCCTCCGGAAAAACTTCGGACAGCACAACGCCACTTTTTGCGGCTTTTCTTTTGTCCAAGGATCGTTTGTCATCACCATTGATGATGACCTGCAGAACCCGCCTGCTGAGATCAGGAAGCTGATCACCGAGCAACAGCACACAGACGCAGATATTGTTTACGGATTCTATCCGCAGAAGAAAGCAAACTTTTTCCGGCGGCTTGGGAGCAGGTCGGTGAAGCAGTCGTCCGGATTTCTCCGGGATACGTTGCGGGAAGGTTCTTCCTTCCGGTTGATCCGCAGGGAGCTGGTTGACCGGTTGCTCGACAGCGCCCAGCATTTTCTGTTCATCGATGAGATGCTCCAGTGGTACACCGACAGCATCCGGTTGGTGGAGGTAAAGCACTTGCCCCGAAAATATGCGCGGTCAAACTACTCCTCA
>VGGL01000209.1 GCA_016868575.1 Bacteroidota bacterium | reverse complement strand
ATGTGTAATCGGGAAATTTCATGTAAGTTTGCCCCTGTAAACAAAACGTGAATGCCCCGGAAGAAAAAGCAGCCAGCCGACATTTTGGCCGATGCCATCATCAAAGGAATACAGGAAAAGAAGGGGGTTGATCCCATCCTTCTTAACATGAAAAACCTGCCCAATGCCATCTGCGACACTTTCATCATTTGCCACGGCAAATCGACCACTCAAGTAGAAGCCCTGGCCGATTCGGTGATCTTTACCGTGAAGAAAACCACCGGCGAGTTGCCCTGGCAAAGAGAAGGCTTCGCCAACGCGGAATGGATTTTGATCGACTATGTAAATGTCGTTGTGCATATCTTTCTGGAAGATCGCCGGAACTACTATAATCTCGAGCAACTCTGGTCAGATGCAGAAAAGACGGTAATCACCTCAAGATAGGCACACATTTTTTTATTACCTTGAAAAGGACATAATGGCAGAATCAAAGGATAACAACCCCAATCAAAACCCGCAGCCTGGCAACCGGATTCCCAAGAAAGGGCGGCCGAAGATCAGTTTCTACTGGATCTATGGCCTGCTGGCCGTGATCTTCATCGTATTCCAGTTCTACAATTTCAGCGGTGAGGTGAAAGAAGTCAGCTGGAACAGGCTGGAAGAGCTCCTGGTGAAACAGGATGTCGACAAGATCATCGTGATCAATAAGGAAAAAGCGGAGATATACATCAAGAAAGAAGTTATTGAGAAAGACACCGCCTTTAAGGATTTCCGGGGTAAAGGGCTGAGCGGAGGCGTTCGCTCGGGACCTCAGTACCTGTTCCAGATCGGAACCATCGAGAGTTTTGAAGGGAAGCTGGAGAAACTGGAAACCCAGATCGTGGAGAAGATGAGTACCGACAGTGTTCCTCCCCAGCAGATACTGGAATTCAAAAAACAATACCCCTTTCCGCCATCCTATGATAACCGCCGGGACTTTTTCGGGGACATCCTGGGTTATATCATTCCGATCCTGATCCTGATCGTGGTCTGGATCTTCATCATGCGGATGATGAACCGGGGCGGGGCTGGCGGAGCCGGACAGATATTCAGCATCGGCAAATCAAAAGCCACGCTGTTTGATAAAAACACCCATGTCACCATCACCTTTAATGATGTAGCCGGGCTGGAGGAAGCCAAGGTGGAAGTGATGGAGATTGTTGATTTCCTGAAGAACCCTGATAAATACATCAAACTGGGCGGGAAGATACCCAAGGGCGCATTACTGGTTGGGCCTCCCGGAACGGGAAAGACCCTGCTGGCCAAGGCTGTGGCCGGAGAAGCCAAAGTACCTTTCTTCTCCATCTCCGGATCTGATTTCGTGGAGATGTTTGTAGGCGTAGGCGCCAGCCGGGTACGTGATCTCTTCAAAACGGCGAAAGAAAAAGCACCGTGTATTGTTTTTATCGATGAGATCGACGCCATTGGCCGGGCGCGGGGCCGTAATCCGGTCACCGGGGCCAATGATGAGCGGGAAAATACGCTGAACCAGCTCCTCACCGAGATGGATGGCTTTGCCACCAATGCGGGGGTCATCATCCTTGCTGCCACCAACCGCGCTGATATCCTTGACCGTGCACTCATGCGTGCCGGGCGGTTTGACCGGATCATCAACGTGGAATTACCTGACCTTGAAGAGCGAAAAGCAATTTTTCTCGTTCACCTTAAACCATTGAAATATGACAGTGCGCTGGAAATTGGTTTCCTGGCACGGCAAACGCCGGGATTTTCAGGAGCTGATATCGCCAACGTCTGCAATGAGTCTGCCCTGATTGCGGCCAGAAAGAATAAGAGCATCATCGAAAAGCAGGACTTCCTGGATGCCATCGACCGGGTGGTCGGCGGACTGGAAAAGAGAAACAAGATCATTTCTGCTGATGA
>VGGL01000208.1 GCA_016868575.1 Bacteroidota bacterium | reverse complement strand
CATTGGAAGAGAAGATCCCGCCATAACGGGTACCTGCGAAGATCTGGTGGTTGGCGCCATACATGGTGAGCAACTCGTTGGTGATCATTCCGGAAGATCCATATCGCCAGTTGAGGCCGTCATCATTGGAATAGAAAAAATCGTGAAACGTGCCGGCGATCAGCTTCTGATCCAGTTTAAGCACCGCTTTCACCGGATCATCGGTAATCGGTATATTTCTTTCGAACCATGCGTCACCGTATGGAGGAAGCACAAAGAGCCTTCCGCTATCCGATCCTGCGTAGATATGGTCACCAAAATCAGCCAGGGAGGTGATCATGAGATTTGTAACCCCCTCGTTGAATGGGATCCATTGGTTTCCGTCATCATCAGAATAAAAAAATCCTGCCGTTGTTGTGCTAACGACCAGGTAATCCAGCGGACTGACAATTCCCGCCAGGGTTATACTTGACAGTCCCGTATCAGCCACCGTCCAGGTGATGCCGAAATCATCCGTGCGGATGATCCCGTTCAGGGAAGAAGCCGCAAACAGTGAAACCTCATTGTGCGCCAGGCCGACAATGCTGCTATCGCCCGGGGTACGGGTACAGGGGATCCACTGTCCATAGGCAGCAATTGCGATTTGGACCAGAAAACTTCCTGAAATGAGAACTCTTGCTATGTTTTTATATCCCGGGAGCATGTATCAAAGATACAAAAATACCCGTAAAATGAATCAGGCCATGAATAAATAATATATTATTTAGACGTATTCTAAATTATTTTCGTATTTTTGCAGGCGGATCTTTAGCATCCGGAGTGAATATTTTTCACAGAGAAACATGGAGGTCTTCAGGAGAAACACACAGAAGTATGCTTACAACAATCCTGATTTAAGAAATGAAATAATGAACAATGCGATATTTAACCGGGAGCGCCCGCAGAATGAGCGGGTCTTGAATTACACCGAATCGGAACAGGTTTGCAAACTTAATACTGCTGTTCCTCTCGGTATAACTCATTCTAAGCAGCTTTGCAATTGCAAACCTGCCAAGAATGAGTATACACACCCGGATCCCGGGAAAGAAAACCGCTAAACGCTGAATTAGACCGGATGAGTTCGGAAGTGCTTGATATTCCGCTGATTATCGACGGAAAAGAAGTCCGTACCGGCAAGACCGGCAATGGATCAATGCGACGACCATGCTGGGTCAGGGGAAGAGTGTTTATCAGGCAGAAATCGATGCAGCCTGCGAGGCCATCGATTTTTTGAAATTCAATGCTTATTTCACCTCGGAGATTTACAAGGAGCAGCCCCATTCGCAGACCGGGATCATCAACCGGATCGAATACAGACCGCTGGAAGGGTTTATTTTCGCCATCACCCCTTTTAACTTTACAGCCATTGCATCGAACCTGAACATGGCGCCGATGGTCATGGGCAACACCACAGTGCGGGAAAGACTTTATCTTCGTGCATCCATCGTCAGATTCTCAGGAAGTTGCCGTTGCCATTATCAGGGGGGCTTTTGAATACCAGGGACAGAAGTGCTCTGCCGCCTCCCGTAGTTATATTCCTGAATCACTCTGGCCTGAGGTGAAGCAACGGGTGGGTGACATGCTTTCGCAGGTGACGCTTGGAGATGTCCGTGAATTTGGCCATTTCATGAATGCTGTGATTGATGCAGACTCTTATGACAACATCATGGGATATATCGAATACACGAAGAACTCCGATGATGCAGAAGTTATTTTTGGAGGCACAGGGGATAAATCCAAAGGTTACTTTATCAAACCTACGGTAATTCAGGTGAAAGATCCCCATTTCAAAACCATGGAAGAGGAGATCTTCGGACCGGTGATGAGCATTTATGTTTACAAGGACAAAGATTTTGAAAAGACCCTTGAGATATGCGACAAAACATCTCCCTACGGGCTCACCGGATCTGTCTTTTCAAAGAACC
>VGGL01000207.1 GCA_016868575.1 Bacteroidota bacterium | reverse complement strand
GGGATGTTTTGACACAACCACCAGGAAATCAGCTATCTTCAAATATTTCTGGAGATGCCCTGATTCCTTGTTGATGAAAGTAACCGGGGAATCTTTGGGAACTACTTTTGACGCTGCTGTTCTCACGATCATCTGTGTAAGGGGGTTGGTAAAGAATCCATCATCCAGCACGAACAACCATTCATCATCTTTTCTGATTTTCACTCCTTCATCATTGAATATCTCTTTCAGCGCTTCCGGAAGACACATGGGGTAAGGATTGATGCAAAGTTCCGGCACCATTGAGCCAAGCATATTCTGCGGATGGAATCCTTCCACTTCTTTTTCTGGCTTGATCAGATTTTCCAGAAGGATTGGATTGATATGACCCGGCACGGGCTGCAGGATGACGATGGCATTTGTCTCCGAGTCTTCATTATACTTGCCAATCAGATTGTTAAGTTCCTGAAAGGTAATTTCTTCAGGCAAGAGGTGGCTGGCAACTCTGAATCCGCTGTCAATTGCTGCCTTGACATGCAACGGCATGGAATATTTATTCAGGGGAACGCCTTCAAAACCCAGGAATACTATTCCCGGGCCTTTGCCACTTTCCTGAATACTGTCGTTAATCTTTGTTCTGACTTCAGCAAAGATCCTTTCCTGGATCCTGGCGCCTTGTAAAATTCTTGTTTCCATATGAATTGTTTTAAATGGTTGTTTTAATGATCTTGAATCTTTCCACTTCTCCTGGCAGGTTTTGTCCTATTAAGGGTTTGGAAATCAAACTTATAATGGAATCCTATTGAGGCATAGGTATTATTAGATGTTGAGGAAAACTTCATTCCGAAATTATTCGAGAAATAGGCGCTAATCTGGTATTTCTTTTTAACGGTTAACGCTCCATCCAGGTAAAAACCGTTGGTTGAATAACCAAATTCAAGGGCTGACCCATCCTTTTTCCCAAACCCGGTGCCTATTCCTCCCCGGAACAGATCGGGCGCCGTCATGGCAGGACTGAGATCGGCAAGGTGCACATTGACAAAAAACACATCAGGAGTCCCTAATCTGAGCCCGAGTTGTGGAAATAAATGAAGCGTTTCAAAATTGCCTTTGTACTCTCCTTTTTTGTCCTTTTCATCTGACTGCAATCCGGCCATTCGTACCAGGGTATTACCAGGGTCGTTGAAATCGTTCATTGCCCCAGCCATGCTGAATGATCCGAGCCACATTCCGGCCCTTATCTCCAGAAAATGAAAATTAAATCTGCCTCCGGGATTAATTGCACCTGTAAAATGGGTCCCCCTGTATGGTTTAGTCAATCCTGTTTCGTTATCAACGCCCATGAATCCATTGAGATAAAAACCCCGCTGACGGTTTTCTGAGTATATATTGTTTATTGAATAATGCATCCCGACATTCCATAAATTATGCCTGTGCTTTTCAGGAGGACCGAAATCATAATGCATTCTTCCGCAGTCATCATGAGAATTCACCGCCTTGTTTACCGTGTTGGTGAATCCATTCCACATGCCCGTAACCCCTATTTCGGTGTATCTGACTTTTTCATCCTTCCCGGAAGGCATTGGGATCTGGCTCATCAGTAGCAAACCGGAGATAAGTACCAGGACAGAAGCCAGTCGAAGCCTTGGAATGGTGATCCTGCTAAACATCCTCCATCCACACATGGCACAAACAGGGAACAGGATCATCCACACCAACAGTTGATCCATGAGATCAAGCTGGTTATGGATAAAAATCAAAACCAGAAGAATGACGGCAGCAAGGGCAATAATTCTGCTGAAGCCAGCTTCTTTTAGAGTTGTTTCCTTTGTTTCCCTGTTTGCTAATGACCGTTCTTTCAGAACAAGTATAATCGTCAGGACCACAACAGACAGTAAGAGATACCATTGGATCATCCTGAGTCCTATAAAATCTTCACTTCCCACATAAACACCTCTGGGATCTCTCAGGAATTCCATGGTGAACCAGGAAACCCCATAAAGGATCATCG
>VGGL01000206.1 GCA_016868575.1 Bacteroidota bacterium | reverse complement strand
TAACCCCGATTTTAATTCCCCCGAATTCGAGGGAATTAAGAATGAAGCTGGACTGAACCGTTTCGTGCTTTCCGTCAAACAATGGACTGAAAAGACCAATTCCATAGGGGTAATTGCCAAAGCAGGGCGATATGGCGGCACTTATGCTCACAAAGACATTGCCTTTGAGTTTGCCAGTTGGATTTCTCCACAGTTCAAGCTCTACCTGATCAAGGAGTTCCAGCGGCTCAAGGATGAAGAGCTGAAACAGCTTGGGTGGGATATCCGGCGCAATCTGACCAAAATCAACTACCGCATTCATACCGACGCCATCAGGGAACACCTGATTCCTCAGGAGTTGTGCAGGGAACAGATCAACCTGGTCTATGCTTCCGAAGCGGACCTGCTGAACATGGCGCTCTTCGGTAAAACCGCCAAACAGTGGAGCGAGGACAACCCCGATGAAAAAGGCAACATTCGAGACTTTGCCAATGTCTCGCAACTGGTCTGCCTGGCGAATCTGGAAAATCTGAACGCCCATTTCATCAGGGAAGGAATGAACCAGCCGGAAAGGCTGCAACGTTTGAACCAGATAGCTATTCATCAGATGCGTCTGCTTGTTGAAGATCGTGCGGTGAAGAAGCTTGGGAGGAAAAAACAATGATCAGTGAAAAGTCGCCGGCAGAGGATAGGGTGAAGATGGATGAGAAAATGAAGGAGATTGAGCTGTGAAGGAAATACACGACATCCCAAAAGGCTGGAAATACCTGATACTTAATAAATTAATAATCCGAGATGTAAAGAATGGATATTCGCCAAATTGCCCTGAGCAACCTAACGGCAGCTGGATATTAAGCTTAGGGAACCTAACTGAAAATGGCTTTGATCCAACTCAGGCAAAACCGGCCCCCATGGATGATGATAGAGTGAAAGATTTCTTATTGGAGCCCGGCGACTTTTTGATAAGTCGATCCAATACGCTGGATAAAGTCGGAAGGTCAGTATTGTTTAGAGGAGAAATAGAAAACTGCTCCTATCCTGATTTACTCATGAGATTTCGTGTCGATGAATCTCAGATAACAAATGAATTTTTGGAAGGCTATTTACGTGGCTCAATAGTTCGGAAATACATTCAAAGCTGCGCCTCCGGTACAAGTGGCAGTATGGTGAAAATCAATAAAACAGTTGTCGAAAAAATACCGGTTGTTCTGCCTCCGCTTCCCGAACAAAAAGCCATTGCCGATCTGCTGTCCACTTGGGATAAGGCTATCGGGAAAACCGAACGACTGATTCAGGCGAAGGAACGGCGGTTTAAGTGGTTGCTACAGGAGTTGATTTCTGAACCTCGAAATACGCTGAATGGAGCGAAATGGGAAGTGGTAAAGCTGGGTGAATTATTTGGAAAAGATATCAAAGTTGAAAAAGGCAAAGTTTTAGCCAAAGATTCTAATTCCGATGGACGTATTCCAGTTGTGGCCGGAGGTCAGACATACGCTTACTTTACAAGTTGTCTGACACATGATGTTCCAACAGTTACAATCAGTGCTTCTGGCGCCTACGCTGGTTTTGTATGGTATCATGATTATCCAATCTGGGCATCTGACTGCATCGTGATTTATGCCACAGTAGGTGTAACAAAATTCCTCTATTTTACGCTTAAAGCAATACAGCATAAAATTTATGCACTTCAGTCTGGCGGAGCGCAACCACATGTTTACTCAAAAGACTTGAAGAATTTACTTGTTGTTTGGCCATCACCAGAACATCAGCAACAAACCGCCGAAACATTATCTTCCGCTCAGCATGAAATCGTCCTGCTGAAACAGCTTGCAGAACAATACAAAGCCCAGAAGCGCGGTCTGATGCAGAAGATGTTGACGGGTGAGTGGCGGGTGAAACAGGAGGTGGTGAAACGCTATGCATAACATCATTGGGAGCACGCACCCTGGGAGCGCGGAACCTAACCTGGGAACGCGGAGCCCCAGCTCCGCAATAAAAAACGAATGGCGGTCTCGTGGCTATCTCCCACAT
>VGGL01000205.1 GCA_016868575.1 Bacteroidota bacterium | reverse complement strand
TTTTCTGTTTCTATCCAGGATATTCAACTGTATTTCCTGGCGTTCTGCCTCCTGGTTTTAAATTATCTTCATTTTTTCATTCTGAGAAAAATATTGAAGAAGGAAGGTGGAAATATTATCAGACGGATCAAGCGTGAAATACATTTCCAGATCATAACCGACTTTATCATTCTCACCCTGGTGTTGCATTTTTCGGGAGGTATTGAAAATCCGGTAATTATTTTTTTCTTTTTTCACATGATCATTGCAAGTTCCATTTTTTCGATAAGAGAAAGCTATCTGCACATGTCATTTGCGCTCATTCTTATTGCATTGCTGGTATTTCTTGAATGTTATGGTCTCATTCCACATCACCACCTTGAAGGTTTTGCCAATGATGATCTTTTCCAAAACAGGTTTTATATTTACGGCGCAGGCACCGTATATGTTGTTACTTCTCTTTTCCTGGTAAGCTTGACGCATATGATTATTTCAAGGTCTATCAGAGTGGAGGAAACATATGTTAAAACCAACAGATTACTGGAAAAAAAAGACAAATTGCAAAATGAGTATGTCTTACGGGTGACTCACGATATCAAAGGGCACCTTGCAGCAATAATAAGTTGTCTGAGCGTAGTTAAAAATGGCATTACAGGACCATTAAATGAAAGCCAGACAGAATTTATCAACAGGGCTGATGATCGGGTACAACTGCTTCTGGGATTTGTCAAAGATATGCTGAACCTGACAAAAAAACGATTGCAAAGCGATACGGAATTTGAAGAATTCTCTCTAAGGGATGTAATCAATAAAGTCGTGGCATCTGTTCAGGTTCTTGCCAAAGAAAAATCAATAGCATTCAATACTAATATCGTCAATGCTGTTCAGACAATGATCGGAGATGCATATACCATTGAAGAATTGTATTCCAATTTATTGTTCAATGCGGTAAAATATACTCCAGAAAACGGGCGGGTTGAATTGCTTGTAAGAATCCGGGATAATTTTATTATCACCGAGATATCGGATTCAGGTATCGGCATTCCTCCGGATGAAATTGATAAGGTTTTTAATGAATTTTACAGAGCCAGTAATGTGCCAAGAGATTTTAAAACCGGTTCAGGGTTGGGTCTGTCAATCGTGCAACAAATTGTTGCGCATCACAAAGGAAGAATAAAGGTGCAAAGTGAAGTCGGACTATGGACAAAGTTCACAATTTTCCTCCCGGTGAATCCCATTACTGCCAGGATTAAATATGATGAGAGGCTTAGTACCTTTGGTCGAAGAAGAAAAAACACATGATCTGAAGTAAAGCAAAAGCACAAGTGCCAAGTCCCAAGGGTCAAATAGAATGACACCTGACACTTGACACTTGACACTTGATTTAGTTGTTACTTCACACTCATCTTCACCGATACCGGCTCTTTCCCGCCTGTGATCTTGGCTATGTACATTCCAGGGGTGAGACCGGAGATGTCGATGGCATTTTCTCCGCATTTCACCTTTTCAAAGATCACTTCTCTTCCATTCAGGTCGGTGACCGACAAGTCAAAGGATCCCTCTTCCTGGATTTTCAGAAAGACGACCTCAGAGGCTGGATTCGGATAGACCGATACAGGCAGGCTGTTGTTTCTTCCAGGATTATCGATACCCACTGTCGACCATTCTGCATCAAATACCACGTTTTGTGTAGCATCCAAATCCTGTTCAGTCCAGCTCATGCAAACCTGGGCAATTGTTGGGTTGATATCCAAGCTGGTTCTTGGATCCCAGGTGATATTGGTTGTAGCATCCCTGAAGTTGGGGAAAATTGCCCATCCCGGAGTTGGGAACAGGTTATCCATGTAACAATACTGGTAGATCAACGCATTTCCGTGAGTATAAAGCATCAGCATATTATCCCAATATTTGTCAAAACTCAACGATGGACTCCGCTGATTTCCTGTAAAAGGGGTGATCAACGTGGTGGAAAAGTCAGCCGGGGTTCCCTGGTTGTTAATAACATATGTATCCAGGAGAGCGTGCGTATAGACATCAATATCAGCAGATCCGAAGAACCAATCT
>VGGL01000204.1 GCA_016868575.1 Bacteroidota bacterium | reverse complement strand
AAACAAGAGATGTGTTTGATGCCTTCCAGCGGATCTGGCGCGCTACCGACCTGGGCAGGATCAAGTCAGTCGCCACGATCCCTGCTATTTCCACCCATTCCCAGCAGGGAGAAGAAGGTCGTAAACTGGCCAACATCCCGCAAAACCTGATCCGCCTCTGTGTGGGTGCCGAGCATCCTGACGATGTGATCCGCGATATCGATCAGGCACTGGATGTCCTCGATGGGAAGAAAGTTGCCTTTACCTCGCCACTCTTCAGTGCCGGCGGTGCCTCTTCAGCAAAAATCTAACTATTGACTATGGATAACCCATTGATGTTTTATTCCACCAACCTGGAAGCTCCCAAAATTACCTTCCGGGAAGCGCTCCTGAAAGGCCAGGCCCCTGACAAGGGACTGTATCTGCCGGTGATGATCCCGACCATTACGCAGGAAGAGATTGATTCTTTCACGGACAAACCGTATTACCAGATCGCTTTTGAGGTTGCCAGGAAATTTCTTGTTGGGCAGATTCCTGATGACGATCTTTTGCACCTCGTCAGGGATGCATATGATTATGATGTTCCACTGGAGCCTGTCTATGAACGAAAATACATTCTCCGGCTGGACCAGGGGCCGACAGCTTCTTTCAAGGATTTTGCCGCCCGCATGATGGGTCGCCTGATGCAATACTACCTCAACCGGGAGAAAAGAAGCCTCCTCATCCTCACAGCTACCTCCGGGGATACCGGTAGTGCCGTCGCCAGCGCATTCTATGGCCTCGATAACATCCGGGTGGTGATCCTGTTCCCGGAATCGGAAGTCACCGACAGGCAAAGGAAACAAATGACGACATTGGGTAAAAATGTCACCGTGCTGGCCCTCAAAGCGAAATTCGATGATTGCCAGGCACTTGTGAAACAGGCTTTTGCCGACCCGGATCTCAACGCACTGAACCTCTCATCCGCCAACTCCATCAACATAGGCAGGCTCGTTCCACAGATCGTTTACTACTTTTACGCCTATGCAAAGCTTCGGAAAAAAGGTGCCATCGATCCGCCTGTAATTTCAGTCCCTTCCGGAAACTTCGGGGATATGATGGGAGGGGTGCTGGCCTGTAAAATGGGTCTTCCGGTTAAAAAATTCGTGATCGCAGTCAATGAAAATGACGAATTTCCGATCTACCTTCAAACAGGAGATTATCGCAAAGTGGAACCCTCCCGGAATTGCATCTCAAGCGCAATGAATGTTGGCCATCCAAGCAACCTGGCACGCCTGGTAGCCCTCTACCGGGGGGTGATGGATGAGCAAGGGATCATCCACAAACAG
This sequence comes from Bacteroidota bacterium, assembly GCA_016868575.1. Classification (GTDB taxonomy): domain Bacteria; phylum Bacteroidota; class Bacteroidia; order Bacteroidales; family FEN-979; genus VGGL01. The sequence goes on along the minus strand of VGGL01000204.1, from coordinate 748 downwards.
GCTGACCTGGAATTGATGCGCAAAGAGCTTTTCGCTGTCAGCATTTCTGATGTGAAAACCCGCGAAACCATAAGGAAAGCATGGGAAACCCACCGGTTGCTACTGGAACCCCATGGCGCTGTCGGCTGGGCCGGACTGATGAAATACCTGGCCTCGGATCCCACTTCAGACCAACCCGGTCAGCTTTGCATCTCGCTGGAAACCGCCCACCCTGCCAAGTTCCCGCAGGAAATCAATACCATCCTCCAGGTCGATCCTGAGCTTCCGCCCAGCCTGAAAGGACTGGAAGGCAAAACGGAATATGCTGAACCTTTGGCCAATGACTACGCCGGTTTCAAGTCATTTCTGCTGGGCATCTTTTAGTTTCTGAATTACGTGGAAGTTTGACAACTTATTGAGGTTTCAGCAGGCTTCCTGACTTCAAATTCAAATTTTTTGGTGATCATTTGCCGGAACCGGTACAACACCAGATAGTATACTCCAATACTTGCCATCGCAGCAAGCCCGGTGATGGCTTCGCTTGCATGGAGCAGAACGGTTGCTAAAATGACGAGACCCATCCACACGAATGGCAGTAAATATGACAATAACACTGCCCGGAAACCTTGCGATTCCCGCATGATTATTTCAACCTGGTCTCCTTTTGAAAAACCTTCATCCGATTGGTTGAAAGTCATCTCTTTATCCTGGGATTCAGCCATCGTGCACCCTTTCCTGGAAACGCAGTTTCCACAAGCTGAGACGGACA
>VGGL01000203.1 GCA_016868575.1 Bacteroidota bacterium | reverse complement strand
CGACGGCACCATCAGCGATTCCACCCAGATTTATTCCATGGCCGGGGCCAATGACCAGCATCCGGTGATGGCAGTGGAGGAGATGGAGGAGATGGCCAAGGTGATGGGGAGGAAAACGGTAGAGAGAAAGTACGAGGTACGATTTTAGAAGGACGATTGGATTTCCGATTTCCGATTTTCGATTTCCGATTTTCGATTTTCTTTGAGCAGTTGGGAAATGGTTTAGGGTTCCTGGTTGTGGGAGGTGTATTCGCGCCATTTGTGGAGCAGGGCGGTGAGGTCGGCGGGCAGGGGAGACTCAAAATGAATGGGTTTCAAGGTGGAGGGGTGGATGAACCCGAGGGATTGCGCATGCAGCGCCTGGCGTGGGCACAGTTCAAAACAATTCTGGACAAATTGCTTATACTTTGAAAATGTCGTCCCCTTCAGGATCTTATCTCCGCCGTAGTCGGCATCACTGAACAGGGGGTGTCCGATATGTTTGAAATGGGCCCTGATCTGATGGGTCCGGCCGGTCTCAAGCTGACATTCGACCAGGGTTACATAGCGGAATCTTTCGATAACCCGGTAATGGGTCACGGCGTGTTTGCCATGTTCATCCTCTTCGGGAAATACGGTCATGACTGTTCGGTCTTTGGGATGCCGGCCGATATTTCCGCGGATGGTTCCGGCATCGTCTTTCAGATTGCCCCAAACCAGTGCAACATATTTTCTTTCAATGGTATGCTCGAAAAATTCCCTCGCCAGGGTAGCCTGGGTCATCTCATTTTTAGCTACGACCAATAATCCCGAGGTGTCCTTGTCGATGCGGTGAACCAGGATGGGTTCTGATTCGTCATCTTTATGCCGGGAGGCGAACAACAGGTGGTATTTCAGTGCATTCAGCAGGGTGCCGTTGAGGTTTCCAACGCCCGGGTGCACCACCATACCTGCAGCTTTGTTGATGACGATGATTTGGAGGTCTTCGTACAGGATGTCAATGGGAAGGTTTTCCGCGATGATCTCGAGGATTCGCGGGGGGTGGGGGAGCACCAGGGTGATGACATCTTCCGGCTTAACGCGGTAATTCTGCTTAACAGGCAGGTTGTTGACCAAAATATTTCCTACCCTTGCGGCTTGCTGAATACGGTTCCTGGATGCATTTTCGATTTTATGCCAGAGGTATTTGTCGATGCGCAAAAGCCCCTGTCCCGGATCTACTTCAAACCGGAAATGTTCAAAAAGATCGGCATTTTCTTCTCCCGGCTGAAACTGTTGGTTGCGTTCGAATCGGGCCACTATCTGGAAATGACTATTTTGGCGCTGTAAACGAAACCCTCCTGACTGCTTATCATGAGCAGGTATAAGCCATTGGTGAGGGAAGATACCGGAAGCTGATGCGTCAGCGGTTGATCCATGATTTGTCTGCCGTAGATGTCATACAGGTGGATTCGATAATTCAGGTTTTCCTGTTTCAGCGCCTGGACGAACAGCACATCATCTTTCACCGGGTTAGGATAAACGGAAAAAAGGGCACTGCCTGGAGCCGGATTTTCAATACCCAGGGGGATGGGTTTTCCGATGATCGGGCGGATCAGCGGGGAGCCCTGAAAGATGCTTGTTGACCAGCTCCCGGTAACATTCACAAAGATGTTTTCCTGGGCGTTATTGTAAGTGTCGAAGCCGATATTGAGGAAATCATTGGTCGTTTGCTGGTAGCCGACATAGAAAGTACCACTGATCCTGGCCGGCGGGTCGAGGTGATAGGTATGGAATTTATTCAGGGTATCGTGGAATGCAGGTAATTCCAGGGAGGAATAGATCAGGTCTCCCGGTTTGCCGTTATTGTCTTCCCAGACATTGAGGTAGAAAAACTGCTCATTGGCGTTAGATAAGGTTCGGTTAAAAAAGATAGAAACTGCCCTGAGGGTATCGGGAGAGACATTCAGTTTAAAGCGGTATGCGACCATTGCACCGGAAGGGGTTGTGCCGTAACCGGCTTCGGGTGTACCATCATCGTAAGCATAGAGGTTGTGGATGATGAGCTTTGAGGCGATGGTATCTCCAAAGCCGGAGGAGCCTGTGAGTGTATGGGTAATAAAAAAGTGGGCGCTATCGGCTGCAGCGATGGGGAAGAGGTACTGAACAG
>VGGL01000202.1 GCA_016868575.1 Bacteroidota bacterium | reverse complement strand
CCATCATGAGATGGATGCGATCAAACATGCTATCGGCGTCGTCCCGCAGGATCTTGCCATCTACCCTACCCTGACAGCCCGTGAAAACCTCACATTCTTTGGAAAAATGTATGGTTTGCATGGCCATCAGTTGAAAGACCGCATCGATGAATGCCTGGAGATGTTCGGATTGGAGAAAAGCGCCAAAAAGCTGGTATCCGCTTTCTCCGGTGGCATGAAAAGAAGGCTGAACCTCGTTACCGGCTTGCTGCATAAGCCTAAAATCCTCTTCCTTGATGAACCGACGGTTGGCATTGACGTGCAATCGAAAAAAGTGATCCTCGAACACCTGGTCGATGTTCGTAATGAGGGTACCACCCTGATCTACACTTCCCATTATATGGAGGAGGCTGAGAACCTTTGTTCTAACGTGGCCATCATTGATATGGGCAAGGTCATCACCCTGGGAAAACCCCGTGAGCTTCTCAGCCGGCATCCTGATTGCCACAATCTTGAAGGAATATTTCTTAAGCTTACCGGGAGGCATTTACGTGACTAAGTTTCGACTTTTTCTTACCCGTTTTTGGGCAACAGTGACCAAGGAAACCCTGTTGCTGGTCAGGGATGTAGCCGGACTGCTTGTTCTTTTTCTCATGCCTGCATTCCTGGTGGTCACCATTGCCCTGTTCATGGATGGCGGTTTTAACCTCCTGCACGATGTCAAACTCGATGTGATCATCGTAAACAATGACCAGGATACGCTTGGGAACGACCTCGAAAAAGGGCTTCGCAACTCAGGCAGCTTCAATATTTTAAAGGAGATCGACGGGAAACCGGTTACGGTACAACAAGCCAAAAATCTCGTCGCGCAAGGGAAATACATGGTTGCCATCATTATCCCGGAGAATACCACCAAGGCGGTTAGGAACAACGTCAGGAAACTGGTTGCAGAGACCTTTTCAGGTTTTGGGATTCCAAGCTATCAGATGATGGCGTCGCTGATCCCACGGGACACAAGCCAGCTCATTGTCCGGTACGATCCATCCATCCGGCGTTCACTCCGCGTGGCCATCTCCAGCAATTTGAGGGAGAGCACCTACCGCATTGAAACGAAGATCATTTTTTCCACTTTCAATGCTGAGCTGCAACGAATATGGCCGGCTTACAAACCCGGCAAGCCGGATTACGAAAATGCCCTGGTCTTCGACGAAGATTTCGCCCAGAAGGAGAACCAGGAGATCATCCCCACATCCGTCCAGCATAATGTTCCTGCCTGGACCATGTTTGCCATTTTTTTCATTGCGATACCGCTCACCGGGATCATGGTTCGTGAAAGGTTTGAAGGGAGTTATCTCCGGTTGAAGACGATGCCGGTGAATGATTTTACCCTCACGGCTGCCAGGATACTGGTATTCCTGATCGTCAACCTGTTGCAGACCTTCCTGCTGTTACTCATCGGGGTCTATATCGTACCATGGGTTGACCTTCCTGCATTGGATCCTGGCCACAGCATATGGGCCATTATCTTTATTGCCATCTCATCCGGTTTGGCTGCCATCGGTTACGGCATGCTGATCGGATCGGTTGCCACCAGTCCCACCCAGGCCGCTGCTTTCGGCGCTGTGTCCATCATCATCCTGGCTGCGATGGGAGGTATCTTGGTGCCTGTGGCCGTTATGCACGACATCCTTAAATCAATATGCCTCGTCTCGCCACTATACTGGGGTTTGGATAGCTTCAATGAAGTCTTCCTGAGAGGCGGAATGGTCAAAGATATCCTCTGGAATTGCTTTAAGTTGCTGATCTTCTTCTTTGTTACCATCAGTGCTGCAATGGCCTATTCCAGGTACCGCGAGAACCGGCAATAAACGTTTCATGGCGCTGACTGAAAAAATAGAGATCCCTGTGCGCTTCAGCGAAGTCGACTCGATGCGGATTGTATGGCATGGGCATTATTTACTCTACTTTGAAGAAGGAAGAGAAGCTTTCGGAAGAAAATACGGGATAAGCTACCTCGATATCTTTGCCAATAAGCTCATGACGCCACTGGTGAAGATCTCCTGTGAATACAAGAGGCCATTGGAATATGGTGACATTGCCGTGGTTGAAACCCGATTTATCGACTCCCCTGCTGCCAAGATCTGCTTCGAATATACG
>VGGL01000201.1 GCA_016868575.1 Bacteroidota bacterium | reverse complement strand
ATTTTGGTGAATAAATGACCTTTTTGTCAAGGATACAGTTCCTTAACAACCCGTAAAGATAAGAATAAAATAGGAAAAGTCAAGAATATTTTTGATTTATTGATTTTTGACTTACGATTACATTAAAAAATTGTTGACTGACGATTAGCTGGTCAATCAACAATCGTCAGTCAACATTGCAATCGTAACTCGATAATCGTCTAATCAAAAATAGCGCTATGCGCTAAATGAAAGAATCGACTGTTTGATGATCTCAATGGCTTCTTTCAGTTGTCCTTCGGTGATCACCAGCGGGGGTGCGAAGCGGATGATGTGGTCGTGGGTTGGCTTGGCCAAAAGTCCGTTCTCAGCCATCTTCAGACAAACATCCCAGGCAGTTTTTCCGTTCATGGGTTTGATCACAATGGCATTGAGAAGGCCTTTTCCACGCACTATTTCGATCATGTGAGATTCGATCTTTTTCATCTCTTCCCGGAAGATCAATCCCATCTCGTGGGCACGGTCTGCCAGGTTTTCGTCTTTGACCACAGTAAGCGCCACCACCCCAACTTTGGAAGCTACCGGATTTCCACCGAAGGTAGAACCATGTTCTCCCGGCTGGATGGTGAGCATGATTGGGTCATCAGCAAGCACGGCAGAGACGGGATAAACGCCTCCCGAGAGGGCTTTGCCGAGGATCAGGATGTCGGGGCGGACTTCTTCCCAGTCGCAGGCCAGCATCTTGCCCGTACGGGCAATACCGGTCTGTACTTCATCGGCAATGAACAGGACATTTCTTGATTTGCAAACCTCGCTGGCATTCTTCAGGTATCCTTCGTCCGGCACATATACGCCGGCTTCGCCCTGGATGGGTTCAACCAGGAATCCTGCTACATTCGGGTCTTCAAGGGCTTTGGCAAGGGCATCCAGGTCATTGTAAGGAATGATGATGAACCCGGGCATATAGGGGCCATATTCCCGCCTGGCTACCGGATCGGTGGAAAAAGAGATGATGGATGAGGTTCTTCCGTGAAAGTTATTCTCACAAACAACGATCCTGGCCTCATTTTCAGGTACTCCTTTCACCTTGTAGGCCCATTTGCGGCAGAGCTTGATGGCCGTTTCAACGCCTTCGGCGCCTGTGTTCATCGGTAACACCTTGTCATAACCAAAGTACCCGGTAATGAATTTCTCATAGGGACCGAGGCAATCGTTGTAGAAAGCCCTGGAAGTCAGCTCCAGCGTTCTGGCCTGATCCACCAATGCACCCACAATCCGGGGATGACAGTGCCCCTGGTTAACAGCAGAGTAGGCGGATAAAAAATCAAAGTATTTCTTTCCTTCCACATCCCATACATACACGCCTTCTCCCTTGGAAAGGACGACGGGCAGCGGATGGTAATTATGGGCGCCATACTTGTTTTCAAGCTCCATGAGTTGGGCAGAGTTCAATCTATCAGACATGTTTTCTATTAATTATTAATTATAAATACACCCGTACTCATCAAGTACTTATCTTGCATGAGCCTGAAGTAGTATGTTCCTGAGCTGTATGAAGAGGTATTGAGGGTCAGGTCGCAACTTTGGACAGGAAATTTCGTGATCCATTTTCCTTGCTGGTCAAGGACTTCCATGGTCAGGTTTTCGGGGCAGGAGTCAAGGGTGAAGATAACCTTGTCAGCGGCAGGATTCGGATAGGTTTTGACATCGATCTCAGGCATGAGGGCTTCGGTGATCCCGGCGGGATACTCCACAGAGACATCATCTACAAACATGGTACTCCCGACTTGACCAACACAACCGGTTAGGTTGTTGAAGTTAAAACCGGCGGAAGAGACAAACAGGATCATCATGGTATCCGGAATGAGGTAGGTGTTGAGATAATCAACCTCAAGATCGAAGGGGGTATATGTGTCTACAGTATCTGTCACGATCATTCTCACATTGGCGATGGTATCGCGTTTATGGAGGTTGGTATTGTATTTCCAAAGGGTTAGCTGAGCCACACAGGAATCTCCATTAACGGGGAAATATTTAAAATAGCCTTTGAAACGAAGGGGCTTACAGCCAGCGCAAGGCTTTCCCATGTGGATGGTTTGTTTGGGCATATCGAGTTTGGTTGTGCCGAGCATGCCAGGGATGAGTATTTGCAAGTTTTCAAACATTTTGGTCTCCATCTTTGCAGCA
>VGGL01000200.1 GCA_016868575.1 Bacteroidota bacterium | reverse complement strand
AGGCTCAGGCGCTGATCTTCCGACTTCATCCTGAAGGGCTTTGTAAGAAAGATTAGGAACCGGATGCTTCTTCAGCCTGAATACCAACTGCATGATGAGGTATTGCCCTTTGGCTTCCTGTTTGAAGATGCTGTCACGGTAACCAAACCGGCATTCATGGCGCCGGAACACCTTTATTTCACCGGTCTCCAGGCTGATCGCTTCCAGATGCTCGAACACATCCTGAAGTTCCGACCCATAGGCTCCAATGTTTTGAATAGGGGATGCGCCAACGGTTCCCGGTATCAGGGAAAGGTTCTCAAGGCCGCCCCATCCATGGTTTACAGCGTATTCCACCACCTCATCCCAGATTTCCCCGGCAGCACAGGCAAGCCAGACATGCTGTTCATCCTCTCGGATCTTCTGAATACCCTTATTGATGACCCGGACAACCATTCCATCGTAATCCCCAAGAAACAGGATATTACTCCCTCCACCCAGGATGAGCACATTATCAGCGTTCAGATATCCTTTATCCTTCAGTTCTTTTACATCCTGGTCAGAACCCACTTCCGCAAAATAACGGGCACGGATATCCATCCCGAAGGTATTCAATGCTTTTAAAGACTTGTTCTCGAAGACCATCATGGGTATAAACAATCCGTCAAAATTATAGTATTTTCCCTACTTTTGCGATGATTCAATTATCGCCGTGAAACTTATCCTGGTTTCTGTCACCAATGACCTGATCACAGACCAACGGGTCGATCGGGTCTGTCGAACCTTGCAATGCATGGGTTTCAGGGTTGAACTGAACGGCAGAATCCGCCGGAAGAGCTTACCACTGACCAAAAGGGATTATGAAACCTACCGGATGAGGCTGTGGTTTGAAAAAGGACCTTTGTTTTATGCCGCATACAATATCAGCTTATTCTTTAGGTTATTTGGTCAAAAACCGGATGTGCTTCTGGCCAACGATTTAGATTCCCTACCGGCCAATTTTCTTTACGCTAAAATGAAGAAGAAACCACTGGTGGTTGATTGCCATGAGTATTTTACCGGGGTTCCGGAACTCAATGGACGTCCCATCACGAAGTGGGTATGGAAACGGATTGAACGGTGGATATTTCCCCATCTGAAGGAGGTCTTTGCAGTGAATGGATCTGTTGCCGGGCTGCTACGTGAAGAGTACAAGATCCCGGTGAAAGTGGTTCGGAACGTACCCCTTCCAAAAGTCAAGACAGGAAAAATCAGCAGAAAAGATCTGGGAATCCCGGATGAGGCGAGGATCATCCTTTACCAGGGCGCCGTGAACATGGGAAGGGGGATGGAAGAGGCGATCCAATCCATTCCTTTGATTAGGCACAAGGTTGTGCTCCTGATCCTGGGTGATGGTGACGTCCTCGACGTTTTGAAAGACCAGGTGTCCCGGCTGAACCTGACGGATCGGGTGATCTTTACAGGCGCCATCCCGATGGAACAGTTGTTTGATTATACCTGTGTGGGTGATATCGGGCTTTCAATCGAAAAGACCGATGCACTCAATTACAGACTTTGCCTCCCCAACAAATTCCTCGACTACATCCACGCCGGAGTACCGGTACTGGTAACCCCCTTTGAAGAAATGAAACGGATCGTCGATCAGTTTCAGATTGGCGAATTCATTGACAGTCATTCCCCCCACCACATCGCATCCCGGATTGATGAAATGCTTTCGGCACCTGAGAAGCTCCACCAATATGCAAGAAACACGGTGGCTGCCGCCGCCGAACTGAACTGGAACAAAGAGGAAATAATCCTGAAAGAGATCTTTGCAAAGTATGCCTGACCGACACCTTCATATCATTTCCTTTGATGTCCCCTACCCTCCCGTTTATGGAGGTGTGATCGATGTTTTCCATAAGATCAGGATGCTGAATCAATTGGGGATCAAGGTAATCCTGCACTGCTTCGAATATGGCCGGAAAGAGGTTGATGTATTATCCGGCATGTGTGAAAAGGTATATCTGTACCCCCGTTTAACAGGCATTTCATCAGCCCTCAAATGGCGACCCTACATCGTGGAAAGCCGGAGATCAGCAGATTTGATGAATAATCTCCTGCGCGATCAGCATCCCATCCTTTTCGAAGGGCTCCATTCCTGCTACTACCTCAGCGATCCACGCCTCGGCAACCGGTTTAAAATATACCGCGAAAGCAACCTGGAGCATCGCTATTATTACCACCTTTC
>VGGL01000199.1 GCA_016868575.1 Bacteroidota bacterium | reverse complement strand
CCCTCTGTCCAGCAATTCACCGGGATAGAGCCCGTAATGCTGAGGGTTGATAAGTCCAGAACGGCAATATCATGATAGAGATCCGAGACATAGGCTTTGGTTGAATCAATAAACAGGATATCTCTGGGTGAAGGCAGGTTGGAGATCGTTTTAACCGATTTCATGGTATTTACATCGACTACCTCTACCCTGCCGGAGTTGTTCACCACGATAAATGCCTTTTCCCCTGAAACCTTCATCACTTCAGCTACCTCACCGAGGCTTCTTCCATTCACTTTTTTGAAGACGTCCTGGATCACTGAATTATCCTCCAGGTTGATAAAGGTAATGGTTGCATTTCCCCAGTTAAAGTTCCCCTCATTGACAACAAACACACCATTTGAAAAGGCGGAGTCGGGAAGAGGATCAGGATTGCCCGGATCTTCCCGGATGGGATCTTTTTCGCAGGATGTCGCAAAAATCATGATCCCAAGCAGGAACAAAAACAAATGGTGACAACGCTTCATTATCGCTTCAGATAGCTGATTTTCAATGAAAAAGCCACACTCCTACCCGGCATTGGCCGGTTAGAAATGGACTGATAATCCAGGTCAAAGATATTACATATTTCAAACATGGCAAAAAAATTCATTTGTTTTGTTCGGAAACTTTTCCCCAACATGATGTTAGAAACCTGATAGCCGGGCATTAACGACTTATTATCAGTAGAGGTATATCGCTTGCTGAAGATGTCGATGTGGTACGAAAGTCTGAACCCGGAATAAGCTAAGGTCAACGTTCCGTTGGTTTTATGGAGGGGCGTGTAAATCAGCTGTTTGCCTGCCGACTGATCGTTCTCCGATTTCTTTTTTCCGTAGGTAGAATGGGTGAAGTTGTAGTTCCCTGATAATATGAATGAGATCTTCTTGAAATGCAGCGTGGAAGCAACATTGAGTTCCACACCCCTACCGTTCACCTCATTGATATTCACAGGTTTGAACAAGGAAGGGGATTCAGGTGTCGGTGTCCACATGATCAGGTTTGAAATGTAATTCCAGTAACCGGTCAGGTCGGTTTCAATCGTAAACCGGCTGAGGTTGCTTTTGTTATCCCAGGCCAGTCCTGCCTCACCTGAATAAGACTCCTCAGGATGTAAATCCGGGTTGCCAAAGGTTCTCCAGTAGAGGTCATTCAGGGTTGGTTTGCGGTAATTCCTGCTAACGTTGGCATGGAAAACGAGGTTTGTCTTGCGGAAGATCGTCCATTCCATGCCTATGGCCGGCAGGAAAGGCATCATCTCCTGATCAACCATATCCTGTCTTAAGAGCAAGTTGAATTTCAGGGGACGGGATACCAGGAAGTTCAATTGGCTGTAAAGGCCGGTCAACCACCTTTGTTTGGTTCCTTCGTAGGCATCCGAGACCACCCAATCGTAATTGACATCGATGCCAGCTTCCCCGGTCATCCAGGAAAGGGTCTTACGCTTAATGGTGATCTTGTTCCTGATAGCCTGTGTTCTGTGAACATCATCGATGCTATCGTTCATATAATGCAATACATCTTGTGTATAGGCAGTTTTAATGCGCAAATTCCATGTTTCTGAAATGACATAGTACCAGTCAGCGAGCCCGCGAAAGGATTTGTCATCCTGTTTTTCGGTGGTTGGTAAATGGGACCGGGCGGTTGTTGGAGAAAGCTGCCTTTCACTTTGTGTGTACCAAAACTTCCCTCCCAGCACATGTTTTTCGTTGATCTTTAAAAACAACTCTTCGGTTGCCCCAAATTGACGCAAAACATTGTTTTTCATGTATTCACGTTTCCCGGAATAGTCGTTAGAGAAAGGAAAGTTGTTGATCCCGTTTGTGTGAAAAGCTTTAACATGATTCTGAATTCGTTTATTACCAGCATTGACGCTCAGGATGGTGGAATAATTCTCAAAACTTGAAACCACCTGGGTAAGATGGGCGTTGAGCTGGTTGTTCCAATCGGGATTCCCGGTAACATTGATGATCCCACCAAATCCGCCACTCCCCTGTGAGATGCTGGCTGCTCCGTAGTAGAGTTCAATTCCATCGGTGAGGGAAAGTGGTATGAGCGACAGATCAGACTGCCCCAGCATGGGGGAATTGATGTTGATCCCATTCCACTCAAGTTGGGTATGGTAGGATGTTGTCCCACGAAATGAAGCGGTAGCTAGGCTGCCAGAACCATATGTTTTAAGAAAGATGGAA
>VGGL01000198.1 GCA_016868575.1 Bacteroidota bacterium | reverse complement strand
TGAAGAGTGGAAAGGAACCCCGGAAGCGCTCACTGTTTCCCGGGCATTCCAGATGACTGCCAGTTTGCCCTACCCAAAAGCCACCATCCTTTTTTCCATTGAAAGCCGTTCTTACGAAACCGGCCTCTTCGTCCCAATATTCAAGCTCTACATCAATCCCACCAGCATCTTCATCTCCCGCAAAGAAGTTGACTTCTACCCCTCCTACCGCCTGAGTGGCAACGGAGATCCGTCACGCAGCGTCGATATCGCCTTCATCCCGGAAGGGTACACCAAACAGGAGATGGACAAATTCGAACGTGATGCCCGCCGGATCAGCGCCTATATCCTGGCTCAGCCACCTTTTGAGGAATACATCAACCGGATCAACATCTTTATCGTTCTTGCCCCTTCCAGCAATAGCGGCGTTGGCATTGCAGGAGATCAGATTTATCCGAATACATCAGTCAACAGCGGTTTTTATACCTTCGGCATGGACCGGTACCTGACCACCTCAGAAACCTGGGCGGTATACGATATCGCAGCCAATGTTCCGTACGACCATGTGTTCATCCTCGCCAACAGCAGCCGCTACGGCGGAGGCGGGTTCTACAACCACTACTCCATGAGCACTGCCGACAATTCGCTGTCGGAGATCGTCAGCATCCATGAGTTTGGCCATGGCTTCGGCGGACTGGCCGATGAATATTATACTTCCGAAGTTGCCTACTCGGATATGTATAATCTAAAAATCGAGCCCTGGGAACCCAACATCACCACCAATGTCAACTTCACTGCCAAATGGAAATCGATGATCTCCGACACGATCCCCCTTCCAACGCCACGGGAAGCCATGTACAGTAAGGTCGTTGGACTGTTTGAAGGTGGCGGCTACTCTGCCAAAGGAATCTTCAGTCCGGTGATGGACTGTCGGATGAAAAGCAATGACGCCAAAGGGTTTTGCCCGGTTTGCAGGGAAGCCATCAGAAAAAAAATCCAATCGCTCTGTGATTAAAGGCCTGGTCTTCGATATCCGCCGTTTCTCAGTTCATGACGGACCAGGTATTCGGACAACGGTCTTTCTGAAGGGTTGCCCGCTCGACTGCTCCTGGTGCCATAACCCGGAAGGGAGATCAACATCGCCTGAAAAGATACCCGGGAAGTTGGTGTTTGAGGGGAAGGAATATGCCAGGGAAGAGATCGCCGGAACCATGATGGATGCTGAAGAGGTGGTTCAGGAGGTGTTGAAAGACCGGATATTCTATGAAACCTCTGGAGGTGGTGTAACGTTGTCAGGCGGTGAACCTACGTTTCAGGCAGTCTTTTCCCTTGATATCTTAAGCCGGTTAAAAAGAACAGGTATTTTTACCGCAATTGATACCTGTGGATATACAGATCATGAAAATATGATTAAATTTGCTGATGTGACTGATCTGTTCCTCTATGACATCAAACTGATGGACGAACAAGCACATATTAGACATACAGGGATTTCAAATGGTACGATCCTTTCGAATTTGAAATTCCTCACCGATAGCGGAAAACATGTCATGATCCGTTATCCGGTCATTCCCGGCATTAATGACAACGTAGGCAATCTTACATCCCTTTCGTCTTTCCTTCTTTCCCTGAAAAATCCCCCGCAGGAAATACACCTGCTCCCTTACCATGCTCTCGGTGCTTCAAAGTATGCCCGGCTTGGCAGAAAAAATCCCATGCCTGAACAGTTCGGTATCAGCCAGGAAAAGCTGATGTCGATGTCGGAACAGTTGCAGCAGAAAGGTTTCAAGGTGAGGGTTGGGGGATAGCGGCGTCTTGGTTAATTATGGATTATGAGTGGTGGATTATGAATTATGAATTGAACCACTCATCCGATAATTAAAACCATGAAAAAGAAGCTGATTATCCTCGTCATCCCTTTGTTCTGCCTTACCCTGGCGGCTGTTTCCCAATCTTCCTTGTTTACACCTCCAACAGAGGGGTTCAGGTATCTTCCACAGCAGCGATACCTTGATTCGCTGATGGTGACAAAACTCCCGGTCTTGACCCGGAGTGCATCCGACCAAAGCAAATTGCTTCCTCCGGTTGTGGATAATTCCAAATTGAAGTTTTTTCCAGGCATCCGGAGCCAGTATATGTTCATGTCGTGCCTGCAACATTCAGGAATTGGGTACACCTTTTCCTATGAAATAAACCGGTTACGGGATGCCGACGGTTCATTGTCTGAAAACCGATATCCGCCGCACTATACATGGAATCTGTTCAACCAGGGAAACCGGGAGAATGGGGTGAATTTCATCCATAGCTTTGAGGCTGTGATGAACCAGGGACACATGACCCGGGCCGACTATGGTCCTGATAC
>VGGL01000197.1 GCA_016868575.1 Bacteroidota bacterium | reverse complement strand
CAGGATATAGGCACAAAGTTTATAGATGTCATTAAAAGGAGAGAAAAACTTGGAGTGGATGTAAGTATTCAAGGTACGGGAAGGGGCATCATACAGGTTGGTGATCTCAATCTTTGCATCCGGGGGAAGGTTCAGAACAGACAAGACGGCATTGGGCCATTCGCCTTCGCCTATTGCCCTTTCCCCATCGAATGTATGCCGGTTCACCATGCCCCTGGGGGTTACGCCGACCTGAAAGTAAGTGAAGATCTCTTCTCCTTCGGTCGTTCTGAAGTCATAGGTAAAATCCCCTGATGATGAGGGTGTGGCATAAAAACCGGCATGCACGGTCATCACAATCACTTTGCCTTCGCCGGTTTCCTTCAACCCTTCTGCTACTTTGCCTGCCTTGGGGCAGTGAACACAAGTATGGCCGGTAAAATCCTCAAGGAGAATTTTCCGGTCACCCAAGGGAACAATCTTCTTCACTGTTGCATAGGGTTCATCTACCTTGTCACAGGCAGCGATCATGGCGATGATCAGGAATGCAAAGGGTATGATCCGATATTTTTTCATGGTAATTCCTTTAAAAACTTGTGGTGATAGAAAGAGAAAGACCGCTGGATGCAGGAACATACCGGCAAACGCCGCCGACGCAAACGATCCCTTCCCGCTGCCGGCCATAGCTCATGGATATCCGGCCGGCCTTGTGTGCGTAACCCATTGAAACCAGGTAGTAATGGAGTTGTCGGGCGCCATCCTTGTTGCCATAGTTATACTGGTCGGAGACTGAGAAGAACCAGTGCGGGGAGATGGTATATTCCAGCAAGCCGGCTAACCAGCTACCACGGTCCTGCTCGGTAAACAATCCCTGTAATTCAAACCGCAACGCATGCTTTTCATTCACCGTCCAGATCAAATCGACCAGCCCGATGTGTGATTTAATATCCCCATATTCGTTCAAATGCCCTTCAATCTTATCCTTGTCGTAGATGATGTTGAAATAACCGGCAATCACCTTCAATCGTTTGGAGAACTTCTTGATGATCTCCACATTGATGTCCTGAAAATAGAGATCATCGCCCATGCTGAAAAATGATGATTTATAACCCAGAGTTCCCGGCTGATCCAGTTTGGTGGTATCGTTCACCGGCTCTTTTTTGATGGAATTGATCCGGGAGAAATCCAAGTTGATGGTGGTACCATATTTTCCTCCCAGCTTTGTGTTTTTCGGTATGGTGTAATTGATCTCTCCATGAAAACCAAACTCTCCATTTGGTTGGGTAGCATAGGGATACATGGCTATCAGGCTATGGGCGTGCTCTTTCGACATGGTTGGCAGGTAATTGATGCTTACCATATTGTTTGTTACCAGCCGGTCAGACTTAAAGCTCATATTGTCAATACGCTTGGCCTCCAGCGAAATGCCAAGACCTTTTTGGGAGAAAGAAAGGGAGGTAAAGAGACCCTGTCCATTTTTGTAGATGAAGTTATTGGTCGCATTCGGGTCATTCACTTTGTAGGCATATTCCGTTGCAAAGCTGAATTTACCGCAGGTAAGGCCTAAACGTCCGGAAAAGGTGGCAACATTCCGGGGGAGTTTCAGCTCCAGCAGGCGCTGATCATAAACGATATCCATGGTCTTGCCCGGGAGGTAATTGCTAACAGCGCTTCCTCCAAGGATGATCCGCGTTTTCCAGCTATTGAGAGCAGTAAAAAGCTCATTGAAATTGAATTCAAGATCAGTACCCTTAACAATGCCCCGGTTATTATTCTCGAAAGGCACCCAATAGTATCGCTGGACGCCATATACCCCTTTGATCATGATGCCATTGACCGGTGTGAACTTCACCCGGATACCACGGAGGGAATTATCATAGGCCAGATTCCACTCCTGGTAGGTGCGAAGGGACATTCCATATCCAAACTGCTCGTAGAAATTACCTGCAGTCACCTCCAGTTTTTCTCCTGCATAGGTGGCAAACCAGTATGGCACGCCAGTCCCTTGATATTGATTGTCGTATCCAAGCAACGGCGGAAGGTAGGATTCAAACCTGAGGCCGGCTGTGAATTTGTCAATGTTATACATCACATTCAGATATCCATTTAGCCGGATATTTTTGCCGTCAAGACATGAATCATTGATCCCGAGTTTGCTGTCATCCAGATAGTACTGCACATCTGATTGAAAGTTCCCACTGACATTCCCGTATTTCCCAAGGTTCTGGGAGAAGGAAAGAAAAGGAATCACCAACAACAGCAACAAACAGGCTTTCCTGAAAGTACAATTCGTTTTCAACACCATACTAGATTGAATAATTATTTGATTTCTTCGCCTCTAATGAGCTTTCTGACAACGTCGATGTAGGTCGCTT
>VGGL01000196.1 GCA_016868575.1 Bacteroidota bacterium | reverse complement strand
GTTATCGAGTTTTTTAGATTCTGCTTCAAACACTTCGATGAAGGTTTTGCCAATGGCTTTCCGCTTTTCTTCAGGCTCAAAAATTCCTTTCAGGGCTTTCAAAAACTGATCCGTAGCGTCAACACCCGTTACGTTCAATCCCATGTCATGATACGATTCCAGCACAAGATGGAATTCATTCTTGCGGAGTAAACCATTATCCACAAAGATGCAATGGAGATTAGCGCCGATGGCCTTATGAAGCAGAACTCCGGCAACAGTAGAATCAACGCCTCCGGAAAGACCGAGAACGACCTGGTCGTTTCCAAGCTGCTCCCTGAGCGCCCGGACGGTTGTTTCAACAAATGAGTCAGGTGTCCAGGTCTGATGGCAACCACAAATGGTGGTGACAAAATTCCGCAGCAGGGTCATCCCTTCGGTGGTATGATAGACTTCCGGATGAAACTGAATACCAAAGATGTTCTCTCCCCTGATCTCATATCCTGCAACTTTCACATCCCGGGTGCTGGCGATGATCTCATATCCATCGGGAATAGAGAGAATGGTATCGCCATGCGACATCCAAACCTGGCAACCGTCGGTCATTCCTTTCATCAGCTGGTTGGAATGGTCAATGGATGCGAGATTCGCCCTGCCATATTCTCTAATTGCCGATGGCCGCACATCTCCGCCTTTCCGCAAGGCTATATACTGGGCGCCATAGCACAAACCAAGTACAGGAATACCAATGGAAAAAACATATTCATTGGGGAAAGGGGCATTTTCATCCCTCACGGAAAAAGGGCTCCCTGAAAGGATAATACCCTTGATGCCTTCCAGGGTCTTTGGGATAAATGTGTAAGGATGAATCTCGCAATAAACATTCAACTCGCGGATTCGACGGGCAATGAGTTGCGTGTATTGGCTACCGAAATCGAGGATCAGGATACGCTCTTCCATAGTGACAAAGGTATGAAAACTACCGAATCAGCACGGCGGTAAATGCTGCCTTGTTCCCCACTGCATCTTTAACTTCCAGCACAAAAGTATTTCGGCCCCTGGGCATGGTCGCATCTTCGATGTGATAGATCAGAAGCCGTTTTTTCGCATCATATTCCATCAGCACCCACTTTCCGTTGATGGTTGCCCGGTATTTATCAATCCCGGACAGGTTATCATAAATTTTGATAAATATCTCTTTTTGGGCTGCAATGTTCTTGTTGTTGTAAACATTTCGTGGCGTAATGACCGGTGCGATGGTATCCACCATCACAGCATATCTGCCAAACTCACGGATGCGTGTCGTCACAAACCCGTTTTCCCACTTTCCTCCCACACTGCTACGCTTTTCCCCATCTGCCTTCACAATGATCGCTTTGGAATGATAACGGGATTTCAATCCTTCGGGTTTGATCTTCAGGTCACAATACGTATGCAAGGGAGTAAACCTGTCGTGAAGCCCATGAATGGCTGAAAAGAGATTTCCGGTCCGGGGTTCCCTGGTGTACCTGAATCCAAGATCATTGTACAGTACCCCATTGGGTAAATGAATATCCAGATCTCCGGATTTGAAGGAATTCTCCTCGTTCCATTTAAACCATCGGGTATAATCCTGCTGTTTCTGACATGCCATTTCTTTCCCTGTCGCCGGCTTCACGCCAAGGATGTAAAAGATCAGCCTGGATGCGTTTCCGTGTCCGTCTTTTACAATATATTTTATTTCGTGAGGACGTGTATCCGTAATGGTAATGATCCCTCGGTCGATCACCTCCCCGAAGAGGGGTATCTGGTTTCCCGGATCAACAACCGACCGCTGGAAAAGCATCCCTGACTGCTGCTTTTCGGCATAATCGATCACACTGTTGATGTACCGTGTATCAGCAAAGTCGAATCTTGTGAGATATTGGGAAAACACGAGTAGAGAGTCAACGTACAATTCAATGACATTCACGCCATTCTCACTCCCCGAGCCGTTCATCAGGTCTGTCGCCTTAATGCCAAAGGCTACCTTACCCCACACTTTCAAAGTGTCCCTGGTTTTGAGATAATGTCCCATCCCCCAACCGGCGACCTCTCTGATCACAGGATTGCAACCATATTGCACCAGGCTGGAATCTCCGACGGGATACACCTTGATCTTCTTGATCTTCGGCCGGATAAAATCGGGGATGTTCAATCCAAAAAGGATCGGATCGATGGGTTGTTGTTTGGCGGCATCGCGGATCTCAAAATGGAGGTGGGGGCCAAATGAAGTGCCTGAATTTCCCGACAAGGCGATCACCTCTCCTTTCTTTACAGGCAACTTGCCGGCCGGGACAGAGATATCGATAGCAAACGATTCTTTCCGGTATTGTTCCTCCCTGGTAAACTCCGCAATACCCCCACTGAATGATTTC
>VGGL01000195.1 GCA_016868575.1 Bacteroidota bacterium | reverse complement strand
TTACCGGATAGAAACCCATGGCGCTCAGCACATACCATGCTGACATCTGTCCACAGTCCTCGTTACCGCATAATCCATCATGTTGATCCGAATACTGTGAATCCATGATCTTTCGTGTCACTCGCTGGGTCTCCCAGGCTTTTCCGGCGTAGGCATAAAGGTAAGCCATGTGGTGACTCGGTTCATTGCCATGGGCATACTGGCCGATCAGTCCGGTGATATCTGCCTGATCCAGGCCGGTTGTCTGGGTGGATGCGGTAAACAATTTATCCAGCCTATCTGCGAAAGCATCATCTCCGCCCATATATCTGATCAATCCGGAGACATCCTGCGGAACATAGAAACTATACTGCCAGGAATTAGCTTCGGTGTAGTTGAAGTTGACTTCAAATGGATCGAATGGGGTAAACCAGGTGCCATTCATCTTGGCGCGCATGAATCCGGTGGTTGGGTCGTACACATTTTTGTAGTACTGTGCCCGCTGGATGAATTCTTCATACTCCGCTTGCCTGCCCATCTGTTGGGCCATCTGCGCAATGGTCCAGTCATCGTAAGCATATTCAAGGGTTTTTGACACGCTCTCTCCTTCGTCAAATCCCTGGATGTAGCCATATTTCTTATAGGATGCGAGCCCCAGGTGGTCTTTCCGGGCGCTGTTCAGGCAGGCTTCGAAAGCTTTTTCTGCATCATAGTCCCGGATTCCTTTCATGTAGGCATCGGCGATGACCGGCACTGCATGGTATCCGATCATGCACCAGGTCTCATTGGCGCCCAACTCCCAGACAGGAAGGAGACCGCCTTCTTCATATTGACGAATGAAGGTCTGGATGAAATCCACGGTCCTTTTCTGGTCGAGGATGGTGTAGAGCGGGTGGGCTGCGCGATAGGTATCCCAAAGCGAGAAGACCGTATAATAATCAAATCCGTCGGCCTGATGCGGCAACAGGTCTCTTCCAAGGTATTGCCCATCCACATCCATGAAAAGATTGGGCGCCAGCATGGCATGGTAGAGCGATGTGTAAAAAGCCCTGATCTGCTCCCTGTTTCCCCCTTCCACCTGAATCTTTCCCAGCTCCTTATTCCATGCAACGTTGGCATCTGCAATGACCTTTTCAAAATCCCAGCCGGGGATCTCGGCTTCCAGGTTTTTCCTTGCGCCTTCGATGCTCACAGCGGAGATGCCGACCTTGACCAGGAGGGGATCATTGCCCTGGCTTTCAAAGCGGAGAAAACCTTTGACGGATTTCCCTGCTGCTGTTTTAATACCATCCAGCAGGGTGTCATTCCTTGAAATCCCGGATGATTTAAAAGGTCTTGAGAATCGGGCTACAAAATAGATCCGTTGATCGCTGGCCCAATGCCTGGATCGCCGGAATCCTGCAACCTCTGTGTCGCTTACCATTTCCAGAGAAGCATCGAGTACCTGATCGCGGTGCACCAGGTCAATGATGATATTGGCTTCAGCGGTTTTCGGGAAGGTGTATTTGTGAAAGCCGGCTCTCCTTGTCACCGTAAGGTCGACATCAACCTGATACTTGTCCAGTTTGACATGGTAAAATCCGGGACGTGCCTGTTCGTTGGCATGACTAAACATGGAGCAATATCCCGAGTCATAGCTTTTCTTGTATCCATTATCAAGGATCACTTTCCCGGTGGTGGGCATGAAAAGGATGTCGCCATAATCAGAGGCGCCGGTTCCGCTGAGGTGGGTGTGAGAGAACCCGTAGATCACACTGTCGGAATAATGGTAACCGGAACAGCCGTCCCAGCCTTCCAGGCGGGTATCCGGACTGAGTTGTACCATGCCAAAGGGCATACAAGCACCGGGATAGGTATGTCCATGTCCGCCGGTTCCAATAAATGGATCGACATATTTCGTGAAATCCTTGTCCACCTTGATGGTGCAGGAGGCCAGGAAAACAATCGCTGCTAAGAGCGGCAGAACCTTTTTCATAAGATATGGATTATAATGTGTTTAATAGGTGTCTTTCAGTGACCGGATGACGAGGGTTTTAATGAAATCTGAACGCATATCATCCGTGCCGAAATCAACCCTGTAAGTTTTTCCGGGGATCATATCGAAGTAGTTATCTGAAAAGGAGCCTTCCAGCGGGGATTCAAGATAGACGTTCTTCGCCAGCGCATCACTTGTCAGATCGACCCGGTATCCCCCTTCTGTCCGATTCACTTGTGATGTAATCGTAACTATCGGAAGCTTGAGTTCTTTCGGTGGGACCAGGTAGAGGAGGTTTTCTGCAATCGAACCGATGTCATCTGTCAGTGTAACATAGATCAGCAGGGAATGCTCTTTTTTTCCCTGGATGATCTCTTTCAGCTTCGCGGTCATCAGGATAGAAGAAGTATTTTCTTTCACCTGAACATCTTCGGTTTTGCACCA
>VGGL01000194.1 GCA_016868575.1 Bacteroidota bacterium | reverse complement strand
CTATTATGAAAAGGGATTTGGGATCTTGCCACGTGCCATCGTCTGGGGATTCCTGGGCATCTCCATAAAAATGGCTTTCGTGATCTTCGGAGAAGGTGCACCCGCCATGCTGGCTACCATGGGAGTCCAATTCCCAACCGAAAATCCCGCTGATATTTTACGTCAGAGTGGTTTTTCAGGGGTAAAACTTCTGGCTGCCTTCAGCGTGGGAACCATGTTGAACCTGTTCTTCGCACCGGTTTTTATGACTGCTCACCGCATCACAGATCAGCACATTATCAACACCGGCGGCACCTTAAAAGGATTTTTCACCCCCCTACGGATCGGAGAGATCATGTCAACCGTCAATTGGAAAACCATGTGGTCATTCGTATTTAAGCAAACCATCCCGATGTTCTGGATCCCTGCCCAGACCTTGAATTTTATGCTCCCGGAAGAAGTCCGGATCCTGTTTGCCGCCTTCCTGGGGATTGTCCTGGGTGTGCTGCTCGCTTTCGCCAGTTTGCTTGATAGAAGAAAAAATGTGTCGGTAAAATAGATTTTTCCTTATGTTTGTAGGGAATTAATCCTGAAGTTCATATGGCTCCAGATAAAAACTCCCCAAAGGATCATCCGGTGGATGTTTCATCCCGGACATTCAATTTTTATGGCAAACCGGCAAGCGGTGAAATTGCCAGCCGGGAAATCAGCAAAGAACCTTCTCCCCGTGCAAAAAAATTGAGGGATCTCTACTTCGATGCAAAATCTTCTGCATCAATGGAATTTCCCTATTGGTACACCCGCCGATGGGAAGAGCTACCCGGTGAAATCCCGATCATCCGAAGAGCAGAAGCCCTTAAATCGGGTTTCGAACACCTTACACCTGTCATTTACCCGGGAGAACTGCTCGTCATGGGCAAAGCCGGTTATTTCAGAGGCTCCTACCCCATGCCCTGGCTTTCTGAAGCCTATTTTATGGCCAGTGGGGATAAACTCTACCGGGAAGCCCTGGAATCAGGCAAACTTACCGCTGACACCGTTACAACCATGGGAAAAGGAGGCGGCAACGTTACCCAAAGCGCCGGGAATGTCGTCTCCATTGCCGGAAAATTCGGCCTCCGCAAAGAAGAACTGCCAATCCTGATCGAGACAGCCAGAAAGTGGAAAGATCAATCGGTTGATGATGTCGGGCATAAATATGAACAGATGGTTCCCGGCTATCATGAAAAAGAAATGCTGATGCGGTCGGTCATCTGTATGTTCGACTCAGGCTACACCCTCCCCCAGGGCAGGGAAGTCCTCAACTATTACTACCCCCTGCAATATGGGATCTCCGGTATTATCGGGTACTGCAGGGAGCAAGCCAATGCCGTTGCCGGTTACCCGGAAATGGACCGGCTCTATTTCTACAAAGCAGTGTCCCTCGTCATGGAAGGAATCAGGCAATGGATCCTGAATTATGCCGAAGAGGCCCGTTTTCTGGCTTCCATCGAACAGGATGAGAACCAAAAGAGGGAATACCAGGAAATTGAAAAAAGGCTCCTCCACCTGGCAGACCATCCGCCACGCGATTTTCACGAGGCAACCCAACTCGTATGGATATTCCATATCGCCGTATTGAATGAAGATGCGATCTCCGGCCTCTCTCCCGGTAGACTCGGCCAGGTTCTTTATCCTTACTGGAAAAGAGACATCCAAAAAGGTAAACTGGATCATCCTCAAACCCTTGAACTGCTGGAATGCCTGCGGATGAAATTCACATCCATCGATTGTTTTGCTTCCATGGGAGTCGTGGGTGGTGTTCTCTCAGGCAATACATTCAATAACCTGTGTGTTGGAGGGATTACCAAAGACGGGAACCAGGCCTCCAACGAACTGGAAATGCTCATCCTGGAAGCCGGTATGACCTGCGCCACACCCCAACCAACCTTGAGTTTGCTGTATGATGAGAAACTTCCGGAGGAATTCCTGCTGAAAGGGGTGGAATGTACCAAGATAGGCACCGGTTATCCCGCCTGGATCAACAACCAGGTGGCGATGCAGTTCTTAGTGGAAAACTATGGTCCTGAGGGTATGACGGTAGAGGAAGCCCGCGCCTGGGCTATTGGAGGATGTCTGGAAACATCCCCCGGTAGTTGGATGCCGCTGACACTGGATGATGAAATACACTGGATTCCGGGCGGATCAGGCCCTGCAACCAGCGTGGGGGTTCATTTCGTTTCCCTGCCTAAGCTGTTGGAAGTGGTCTTGTTCGATGGCATGGATATGCGTACCGGCCAACGGGTCTTCCCGGCTCATGGCTTTCCGTTGGATACCTACGAATCCATTTGGAATGCTTTCAAACATTACTTCCATCGCGCTGTCGAGGTGCTCACCCTCACCAACAATATCCAACATGACGCATGGAGAAAGATATCCCCTTCCCTCGTAAATTCCATGCTTAAACCTGACTGCCTCAAAAAA
>VGGL01000193.1 GCA_016868575.1 Bacteroidota bacterium | reverse complement strand
TACCAGATCAAACTTCTCGATAATCTCTTGCGGTGCAAGTAGAGATTTTACATCTTTCTTTTCCATATTGCTTTTTTCTCTTTTATACGTAGCACCTCAAAAAAAGATTTAGCCAAGATTTTCATCTCGCAGGAAGCTACCAATGTATCCCCGATACGGATTTCTCCTCTGACAACGCGGGCATTGAGTACTTCATGCTCCACCTTGACCAGCGTGGTAATGTGACTTCCCACCGATGGTTGTGAAAATATTTGAAGGTTCTTGATCCCTCCGATAAAGCCAACCGGGGGAGCTGATTTTTCTGTTAAGCATTTGTAGCCCATGCCGGCAGCCGCTGTCTGGGCAATATTCTCAATCATCCCACCGGCACTGAAGACGGAGTCTACAACCAGGGGATTGTCCGCAGAAATCCGGAAGGTTGTAACGGTTGTCCCTTCTTCTGCCCGGATCAGTTCGCCAATCATCACAAACGGCTCTTTCTGAGGGATCAGATCAATGATAGGATATCTTGTCATTTTTTCAGGTGATGCCATAAAGAACCTTTGCGGTTTCGATTTCTCATTCTGTTCATCACGGTTACAACGTCTTCATCCGGAAATACCCATCGTTTGCCGGTATTTTCTGCCCGTTCTTTCAGCCTTCCGTAGTCAATGTTTCCGGCAATATAATATGCAGGAAATAGCAGATTATCATTCGCTTCAATAATCCCATCTTTCATGGCATACTGGTAGAGCCTGGTGTTTGGATAGATCCGCATGCCAATATAAGGGAAGAAGACAGAGTTTTCTACATGCTTCGAATTTTCAAAAGATTCATCCAGTGTTCGTTCGGTCTCTCCATATCCCCCCAGGATCAGGAAATGGGCATGGTAAATTTCCAGCCTGTTACAGATATCTGAAACATCTTCCACGTCTTTCATGGTGAAGTGCTTCCCATAGTTTTTCAATTGTCGGTCGGAGAATGACTCGGTGCCAAACTCAATATGGGTAAGCCCTGCCTCTTTATATAACGCAAGCATGTCATACGTGAGATCATTGGGCGAAAAATAGGCTCCCCAGTGGATATCCAGCTTATTCCTGATGATTTCCCTGCATAAGGCTTCATTATAGGAAGGCTGTAGGTTAAACACAGAGTCGGTGAAAAAAAAGTAGCTGATCTTTCGTCCCGCAAGATCCTTCATCGTTTTGATGATCCGGTCGATGTCCAGGTTACGAACCTTGCTGCCTTCAATAAGCGGGTAAGTACAATAAATGCAATTATAAGGACAGCCCCGACGGGTCTGGATGTTCATCATCCCACTTTTTTGCCAGTAGAAGTCGATGAGCTCAGGTTCGAGTTCAAGATCAAGGCTCCTGAGAAACTGATTCCTTTGATTATGGCAGACTTTCCCATTCTTAAGGTAGGTAATACCTTCTATCGATTCATAACTATCCCCGGTTTCAAGGGATTTCAGCAGTTGGAACAAACTTTCTTCCCCCTCTCCTGAGATGGCAAAGTCGGGCTTCAGGTATTCAAAAAACGGAATGGGATAGATCGAATATCCGGCGCCACCAATAACCACAGGAACAGTTGTGGTCTTTCGCGTGTTCTCCATGATCGACAGGTAGTCTGCCAGAAATGACTCCTGACTCAACGAATTAACATCATCCACATTACGCAAGGAAATGCCGATCACATCTGGCTGGAAAGATCCGATCTCCTGTATGTAACTTTCCATGTTTCTCAGGTTGAAATCGAAGATCCGGATCTCCGTCTCAACCATCCTGGATCTTAAATAGGTTGCAATGTATGACAAACCCAATGGATATACAGGATAAGGAATCGCCAGCCTGTTCGCTGAAACGAGAAGTATTTTGTTTATCTTCCTCGTAATTCGTAATTATTAATTTGTAATTGAATTATCCTCATTCCAGAAGTTATAGAAGTTAAACCACTGAAAAGGGTATCTGTTAACGGTCTTTTCAATGTTTTCAATATATTCCTGCATGATTTCCCTTATTTTACCGTTCCGCAGCCGAAGGTTGGTAAAGTGTTCAATCCTTTTCGCCGGTGTGGCAAAAAAATGGTAATGGGTCGGCGTTTCTTTCACGGCAAAGACAAAAGAAACGGGAAGTCCAATCTTTCCGGCCATGGTAAATGGTCCGGTAGGGAAGAGGGCGGTCTTTCCTATAAAGGTGAAAGGAACAACACGATTTCCTTCCACGTACCGGTCGCCATGCATGGCAATGATCTCTTTGTTGAGCGCTGCTTGCCGGATCTCCTCAAAGTGGGAGAAGTCTTCCCGGATCACAATAAAATGAACATTCCTGTTGGTATAGACCTGATCGAGGTATTTCTTGATCTGCTGATGCTCGGCATCGAACAGCAGGATGTTGACTTTTTTATCCAGCCTGTTGAGGAGTTGCCCTGCAATCTCCCAGTTCCCGACATGGGCGCTGATCAACAGTCCACCTTAA
>VGGL01000192.1 GCA_016868575.1 Bacteroidota bacterium | reverse complement strand
GATATCGGGAAGCTGGTCTTTGGAAACATGGATGGAAAACATCTCGAGCAGTTGAGCCATGGTCTTTTTCTCCACCGCCAGGTCACTCTCCTTGTAATGGGCTTCAACCGTCTGACGAAAATCTTCCGACATCTCCCGGATCAACTCCTTGTTCTTCTGCTCGAGCGCTGTCTGAAGCTCTCCGGAAGAAGAGGCAAGGTCGATGATATCGAGCCCCATGCCACCCAGGTTGACATACAAAAAGGGAACCGCCACCTTTTCAAGCGATTGATACCCCTCTTGCAGTTCCTGCAGCACATTACCGTATTTCTTCTCCCTTTCCGGATTCATCGAAACCCACCGGGTAAACTGATCTTCAAGGGTCTTTTTGGTGTCTGCCACCTTGAGCCGCTTGATCGCCTTGCGTTGACCGATGAAGTTCTTCCAGCCATTGGCGATGCTGGCATAGGAAGAGGCATATTTGAGCCGGATCTCATCACTCTTGTCCATCCGCTCCTTCATGATCTCGAGCTTCTTACCCAAAAGATCGACCAGCGTGGGATAGAAATAGTTCAGGTTATAATTCACACCGTAGGAAGAAAGGTAGCGGGTGGTCGATCCGGGATATCCCCACACCATGGTGAAATCATTCTTCTTCACCCCTTTCAAAGATACCGGCAGGTGATGCGCCGGCACCAGCGGAACATTGTTTTCGGCGTATTCTGCCGGATTACCAGCCGAATCGGCATATATCCGGAAGATGGAGAAATCACCCGTATGCCGCGGCCACATCCAGTTGTCGGTGTCACCGCCAAACTTTCCAACGGAAGAAGGGGGCGCCCCTACCAGCCGGATATCCTTATACACATTGTAAACAAACAGGTAAAACTCATTACCACCGTAAAAACTTTTGACCACCGCTTCGTATTTGGTCCCCTCTGTGGCTTTCTTTTTCAGCTTGTTGCCCAACGCCTTGACCTCATCGCTCCGCTCACCCTCATCGAGGGTATCCGACAAAAAAGGAATAATGCTATCCGTGACATTCTCCACCCGCACCAGGAAAGCCATCACCATCCCCTCACAGGATAGCTCCTGAGACTTCTCCATGGCCCAAAAACCATTGGTCAGGTAATCGTGCTCCGGCGTGCTCAGCGTTGCCACTGCATCATACCCGCAGTGGTGATTGGTGAACACCAACCCCTGATCACTCACCACCTCTCCCGTGCAGAAAAAACCACCCGCCCCACCGGCAGATAGGCCGACAATGGCATCCTTTAAACTTGAATGATTGATGCTGTACAACTCCTCCGGCGTAAGCCGTAAGCCCATCTTCTGCATATCTACATAATTCAGACGCTCCAATAGCATGGGCAACCACATCCCTTCATCCGGGGGATTATTTCCCGAAACCGGAAGCACAAAAACAAACATAAGACCCGCTGCAAGGCCTCTGATCCAGCTTGAAAATTTCATATACAAATGTTTAAATTAATTATCACTTGCAATATTATTAAGGTTTTCCCAGAGTACCAAGAAATTTTGATAAACAGCCCTTTCACTCGGTGAACAGGCTCAATCCAATGACTTCACCAACCGGCCGGCTCCGGTAACACCGGTAAACCGACCGCCTCCCAGGTTGATCAAGTTTTTATCCCGGTTGATATAAAAAGATTCCTCCCGAAAGATATAATCTTCATTTTTGTGCGTACATTTATCCCCTATAACCAATCATACCCCCACTTCTTCTTCAACACCCTCAACAGCCTCTACTCCCTCAGCCTGATGAAAAGCGACAAAACCCCGGAGATGATCCTCAAACTCTCCGAACTGATGCGCTTCATCATCTACGAGTCGGGCGATGAGTTCGTCCCCATGGAAAAACAACTCGACTTCATCAAAAACTACATCTACATCGAAGGCAACACGGTGAAGATCAGAGACCGCCTCCTCCCCGTGGGGAGCAACTTCAGGGCTGACTTTGAGAAGCTGATCCGGAAGGTTTGACCTCTTCTTCCTGCTCCTTTTCCATCCGGCTGTATATCGACCGCAGCAGGAACGAGAAGTATATCAGCGCCAGGCCGAGGATCACCGCCACGATGCCGATCAGCACCACGAGGATCGCAGCCATTTTCAGCGGCTCCAGAAACAGCACCACGCCGAGGCCGATGGTCAGCAGGCAGTTGACCAGCAGGAGGTTTTTGTACTTCAGCGTCTCTTTCAGGTTCACCAGGATCACGATCTGTATCACCCCGAGGATGATCGCCCACACCGCGCAGAGGACGAAGAACACCGAGATCGCCCAATCCTTGAATAACAGGATGGCGATGCCGATGGCCAGGCAGAGCAGCGCCTGCACGAACAGCAGGCTGAAGTGTTTGTTCTTCACGATGTTGTATCCGGTGCCCAGGATGAGGATGATGCCGCCGGTGAGCAGCATGATGCCGGTGAAGCGGGCGATGAGATCGATCCCCTCTTGGGGG
>VGGL01000191.1 GCA_016868575.1 Bacteroidota bacterium | reverse complement strand
GCCTTCCCTGGTGAGGCTGGCGAAGAAAATATCGGTATCGATCTCGTGAAGCCGGCTGTTCAGCATATCCGCAAATTCCTGGGTAATCATATTTCCGGCAATGATCGGGATGCGTGAATATTCCGGTGTTACAAAATGGGTCTTCAGGATTTCCCAGGGTACATCGATGGAACCGCCGTAAGCCGGGGCCAGGTGCATAAAGACACCGGGGCCTGCGTTGATCTCGATGATCCCAAAGTTACCTTCTGTCCAGGGTTTGGAGATGTCGGCGGAAAGGACATCGATACCCAGGCATTTTACATTGAAATAGGATGCGATATCCTCCACCATCTTCACGTTCACCCGGTGGATCTTGTCGGTAACATTGATGGAAACACCGCCTGCCGATATGTTGGCCACCCGGCGCAGGGTGATCTTTTCACCTTCCTGAGGCACGGTTGAAAGGGACAGATTCTGGAGTTTTAAAAACTCTTTCAGGTTATCGTCGACCTTGATCTTGCAAAGCGGTGAGCGTGCATTGTCAAGCCGGATCAACTTGTCGTTCTCTTCGGCGATCAGCTTGTCGATTGGATCTTTGCCATTTCCGACCACAAACGCCGGAACCCGTTCGAGGGCTGCAACGAATTTTCCACCGACAGCCAGCAACCGATGGTCTGTACCATAGATCTGTTGCTGCACCAGCGCTCCTTCAAAGGCAGCGCCTTCCTCTTCTGCAGACTTGACGATCTTTTGAAAAGCATGCCGAACCTCTTCTTCCGACTGGATATTGGTGGTAACCCCCTGACCCTTGTGACCGGCAACCGGTTTCACAACCACCGGGAATCCCAGCTTCAGCGCCTCTTCCACACATTCATCCTCCTTGAAGCAGTTCTTCCCAACCGGCGTCGGGAAACCGCACATCTGTAAAAAGTCGCCGACCATATCCTTGTACATCGTAAACTCCGTGTCCTTGATCCCATCTGTGTTGAAGGTTGTTGACCGACCCCGGAGCTGCTTCTTGCCGTAACCCCACTGGAACTGGTTCTCCTCAAATAAATAAAACACAGGAATACCTCTCTTGAGGCCTGCTTCGATCAGACTGTAAATCGTCGGCCCGCCAAACAGAGTCTTGTCAAAATCAGCCTGCATCTTTGCAAATTCCCTGGCAAAGTCAAAATCTTTGTCATCTGATAATGCTTTGAACCAGTCACTCACCAGGTATACGGCATCAATAGCCACCTCCTTGTCAAAAAATTCAATGGCGATGACGAACTCATCCTCATCCTTCGAGACCGCGTAGTGGTTCAGATACAGGTCGATGTCCATCCGCAGCACCTGGAGTAGCGTCCAGGCAAAAAGATCGACCACATACGGGGTTTCCACTTCGTTCAACTTCGGAAAGAAGGGGGCGATCTTTTCCCTGAAAAACTCTACGGAATCTCCGGTTGGCGCGATAAAGACATTGAACACCAATGCCCGGCTTTTCAGGTAATAATTCGGCCCGTTGTAGGTGTAAAACTTACCCACGCTAAAGTCTCTTTCCCGGTACATCTCATTCCGGTACTCGATGATCTTTTCATTCTCTTTTTCGAGTTCATGCCGTACCGTTTTAATGAGGTCACGCGCTTTGTCAAGGTCTTTGTTTTCTTCGCTCATGATGGATGGTATTAAAGTGATTGTGAATCTTTTAAATGGGCTGCAAAAGTAGTGTTTTTTTTCTATCCCTTCTTCTTCCGGAGTTGGTCAATCATCATCCGGTAGTCCGACTCCATTTTCTTGCGGAATTCAATTTCCTTGCGGATGGTCTCTTCGAAATCCTTGATCAGTTTATCTCTCCTGTCCAGTTCTTTCTCCATTTCAGCTATCCTTGTTTTGAAGACACCAGTGTCCTGGGTTCCTGATCCTTTGGAGGAACGTTTCATCTCCTGAATGATGTAGTCATTGCGGATCTTCTGTTTCCTAAGCCTGAAAAGGAGGATCGTAACAACAACAACAATCAGTAAAAGAATCATGCCCCCCCCGGCCAGGAGGTAGGTTCGTGTTTCCAGTTCTTTTTTCAGCGCTTTGTTTTCATCTGAAAGTTTTCGAATCCGGTCTCCCAGTTGGGAAATCTGAGCTGCCCTATCTGCCTCCAGCGCTGCGAGTTCATACTCCTTTGCAGCTAAAGCCATGCTGTCGAGCAAGATCAACGAATCCATCCATGTGTTGAGCTGCATCAAATGAGTTAGGGATGTGGGGGATAAAGAATCCTTCAGCACAGTCATCCGGTAATAAGCATCTTCCCGGAGGTCATATATTTCGGGCTGTGCAACGCATCGGAGTCCGGCAGGGATCAGCAAGAGGAAGATCAACACAAACCGGGGGTGGTACAAATATCTGACAATCATATGAAGTGATTTAGCACGCTTGGAATTGCAAATATAATGACAAACTCGACGGAATCGCTAACTTTGCACGTAATCTTTAAACAATCCATGTAAACCCGGAAAACACAGATTATGCGCC
>VGGL01000190.1 GCA_016868575.1 Bacteroidota bacterium | reverse complement strand
CTCAAAACAGCGCGTAGCGATATTGGATTCATATAGCTGCTTCAACGCAGCCGCAACATCCAGCACCAATTCCAACTCATCCCTGGTCTTATCCCAGGTGAGCAGAAAGTCTTTCTGAAAAAGAGAGGAATTATTCTTTCTAAGATTTAATAGAAGAATATCTAGTGCCTTCATTGTTATCAATGTTTGTCAAACTGTTATTGAGTGCAAAGACAATTTGAGGACAAATTTACGAATAGTATTATCGGTAAATTGAATTATGAGGTATAACATTAACAAGAGTAGTAGTCGTGTCATACCATTTGCCCTCTGTTGAAGTAATCACAATATCAGATTTTACTATGAAGGGTTCTACTTGTGTCATTAATTCTAAATAATCTGTCCGTGCCTTCTTAAGTTTTTGCTCTGATTGTGCTTTCCGGCTTGGTCTTTTTACAATTTTCGTCTTATTAGCCATATTCTTGTGCCTTCTTTAAAATGCTACTGATGATTAATATTTGCAGAAAAACTATGTTCCTTACTTTCAATGCATTTCGCTGCTCTTGTTGTTGTATAGTTATCAAGCCTAACAAATAATTCATAAGAATGTTTCCAAAGGTTGGATCTTAAATTCATAAGATCAATTTTAAGTCCACATTTTTTAGCTTCTTCATGAAAAATTGATCTCCCATGAGATTTCGTCTCCTCCGGAGTTAAGAATATCTTTATTTTGCTCATAATATCTTCTTTTGATGATCCTTTCATCATACCACTTTGCAAAGCTCTTATTGCGACATCTTCAGAAAGCTCTATTGCAGCTTCAAATTCCTTTATTTCTCTTGCATCATAATTCGCCAACTGTTGTAAATATGGTTGCAGATTTCCTTTTGATTTTACAGCTTCCTCAAATAAATCCTTATAACTCTGAACTAAATTATACAACGCAATATTCATACGTTTGTTATCTTTTTGAATTTGAATTTGAGGGTCTATTGGTCCAAGCTCCGATGTTTTACTCATGAGAATTTTACTCGCTCCCATACAAATCATTGTAGCAGCTGATTTTGCTTTACCTGGAACAATACAAACAAATTCTTCTTTACCGCTATAACTTCTGCAAATATTCAAAATCCTTTCAGCTGAGATTCCAATACCACCCGGAGAGTTAATTAATAATGCCAAGCCCTTGGTAAGGTTAATTTTCTGCAATAATCCTTCAATCATTGCGGCATCGGTATCCTCTATCATTACAGGAAACAAAAAGCTTGTAAAGAATGAAACGACTGGCATTTTCAGTTCATTTTCAAGGGCAAAGTATAGTTTCCGTCTTGTTTCATGACCTTGGTTTTGTTCTGTCATCACATGCTGATAAACAGGAGTATTGAGATTACTTTTCATGATGCAAATATACAAACTATTTTACTTTACCCTTCCTAAAGCATTGATTAAATCGTTGCTATCCTAGCATAAAACGCCGCTGCCTTCACGAGGTCATCGGTAGGGATCTTCTCGTTGGGTGCATGTGCCATCACTTCATTGCCGGGGCCAAAACCGATGGTTGGGATCCCAAAGAGGCCATTGGTGGCAATGCCATTGGTTGAGAAGGTCCATTTACCGATCTCCGGCTTTCTGTCGAACAAGTCGGTAAAAGCAGTGGCTGCACTGAGTACCATCGGGTGGTCTTCCGGCATTTTCCAGGTCGGGTAATACTTCTCCATGCCGTATTCGTTGCCGGTAAACGATTTGCCTTCATAATGCAGGACGCTAACCTGGGCATCGAGGCCCTTCAGCGCTTCTTCCACTTCGGCGATGGCGTTTTCTTTGGTTTCTCCCCAGGTCAGCCGGCGGTCGAGGTGAAGCCGGGCATAATCTGAAACCGCGCAAAGCGAAGGACTCCCGGAGATGATCTCAGAGATGGTCACACTCCCCTTTCCCAGGAAATCATCGGTTCGCAGCCGATCGTTCAGCTTTTCTATTTCAAGGGCTGCACGGGAAGCCATGTAGATGGCGTTTTTACCACGCTCCGGCGCAGAGCCATGCGCGGAGATCCCGCGAAAAGTGACATGCATCTCCATCCTGCCCCGGTGACCCTTGTAGATATTGCAGTTGGTTGGTTCGGTACTCACTACAAAGTCAGGCTTCAGGATGTTTTGTTCGATGATGTATTTCCAGCACAACCCGTCGCAATCTTCTTCCATCACACTGCCAACAAAAAACACAGATAAGTTCTCCGGAATACCCACCTCTTTCAGTATCCTGGCAGCAGTGACAAAAGCGGCAATGCCCCCTTTCTGATCCACACTCCCGCGGCCAAACACAAACCCATCCCTTACTTCACCCGAAAATGGGTCTTTGTCCCAATTCTCTGGATTCCCAACATCAACGGTATCGATGTGCCCGTCGAAAACAAGCTTCTTGCTTCCATTGCCCAGGCGCCCGATCACATTACCCAGGCCATCCATAAAGACTTCATCAACACCAGCCTTGAGCAGTTGCCTTTTCAATTCTT
>VGGL01000189.1 GCA_016868575.1 Bacteroidota bacterium | reverse complement strand
ACAGTCCCCGATGCTCATCCATTGAGTCTAATATAACCGGATCCTTTTTCCGGTCTTCGGTTCTGTTCCTGGTCTCATCTTGTTCAGTTTATAAAGACTCGACATTTTCACCCCATACAACTGAGCGATGAAATGCATGGTCTCTCCCTGGCTTGCCGAGTGGGTCTTTCCTTTCGCCTTGTTCTTTTTGGCTTGAATATAAATGATGTCGCCGGGATTAATGATTGCATCCTTATCGAGGTCATTGTACCTGAATATCTGGTAAGCATAAATCCTGAACTCCCTGGCAATGCCCAGTGGAGTATCTCCGTCCCTGGCAAAAATGAACCTTACCTTATTATTAATATATATCGTCCGGTCTTTATCGCTTACGCCAACAACCGCAAAACCTGTTGTCGGGTAAGGAAGCACCGGGAGTGGTTCAATCTTTCCCGGAGGTGTTTCAGTGATCGAGTCCTGGGTGATCTCGTCGGCGTCTGATCTTCCCTGCTTGTCAAACTTGTATAATTCATATTCCTCGATATACCGGATCAACAACTCAGGGTATCTGGGATTGGTCGCATATCCGGCTGATTTCAGTCCGTGTGCCCAGGCTTTGTAATCGGTAATCTCCAGCTCAAAAAGAGAGGCATACCGGGGCCTTTGTGTAAGAAACAGGGAATGGTCACGGTAAGATTCCTCCGGATCTTTATATTTTCTGAAACATTCATTCTTGGCTTCATCGTCCATGTGGAAAGTCTTGCCTGTCCACTCTTTATGGCATTTAATCCCGAAGTGGTTTCGAGCCTCGGTAGCCAAAAGGCTTTTACCTGCACCTGATTCCAGGATCCCTTGTGCCAGGGTTATACTTGACGGGATTTTGTATTTCTTCATCTCATGGATCGCAATATCCTTGTATTGCCTGATATAGGCAATAATATCGGGATTCGTCGATTGACCAAATAAACCATGAATACCAGCCAGTATGATGAGATAAGTTAGTATCAGCTTAGGCCTTTTGATCGGGTGCATAAAATATTCTACCATTTCATAATTAATTCAATAAATCGGTCTCCCCTTTCTTCAAAATTCCGGAACTCATTGTAACTGGATGCTGCAGGAGAAAGTAAGCAAATCGAACCTGGCTGAGCAACCTGCCGGACGACCTCGATAAAATCATCAAAGCATGCCAGGAAATGAAGCCGTTGCTTATCATATCCAGCCTGAATCATCAGATCGAGAATCCTTTTTCCCGCATCCCCTGTCAATAGCAAATGCCGGCTTGATGCGCCTTTCAGAAATGACACCAAATTGCTGTAATCAATCCCCCTGTCGTGCCCGCCAAGTATCAGCGTATCCACCCGGCCGAGGGTTTCAACAGCCTGCATGGTAGCTTCAGGAATCGTAGAGATGGAATCGTTAAAAAAAGTAATCCCGTGAAAAGCGCCAACTTCTTCGAGCCGGTGTCGCAAAGGGTGGAATGACAATACACCTGCCTCTATGGCAGCAAATGGAATCCCGTTATGAATAGCGGCCAGACAGGCAGCCAGAATGTTCAAAACATTGTGTTTGCCTCTAAGCAAGGCTTGGTCAACCCGCTGCATAACGGTCGTTTCTGAGGAGTCATCCCTGAAAATGACCGAACCATCATGGGTGTAACATCCGTTTACCACCTTCGAAAGATTGGAAAAAGCCAGAAGCCTACTATTCCAGACTCCATCTTCAAGATGTGATCTGACCAGCGGGTCATCCTGATTATAAACCAGAAAATCGGTGTTTGTCTGATAACGTGCGATGTATAATTTCGACTCCTGATAAGCCTGGTAAGAGGTAAAATGATCCAGATGTTCCTGATACAGGTTCAGGAATACAGCAATATGAGGACTTGCTTTTACATACTCCAACTGGTGGCTTGATATCTCCATGACAACAGGTGTATGCGCCCTCATGTCCGCCAGCAATTCAAAAGGTGGAATACCGATATTACCACCAAGCAGTGCTTCCGGGTTATGACTTTTTAATATATGATGGATCAGGGCAGTAGTGGTACTCTTACCCTTGGTTCCGGTAACACCGGTAACATGATGGCCAAACATCCTGAGAAACAGATCAGTCTGAGAAGTGATCAAGATTCCGGGCGGGATATCTTTTACCTCTTTGAATGATATGCCGGGCGTTTTTAATACGACAGGATGGGTGTAAAGGGTTTTCAGGTAATCTTCACCTGTTATGACTTCCGCCTGGCGATCGTTTTTCAGCGATTCATCATTCCGTATCTGATCATTGCGGTCTGCGATCGTGATCCTCAGATCAGGGAAGATGCTCCTGAACAGCTTGTAACTGGATCTGCCCTCCCTTCCAAAGCCGAGTATCAGCAAGCCTTTCTCAGGATTGATGGCTTCAAGCTGCCGCCTGACTTTTTCATATATCGAGGGATTGGGCTGCATATCGGTTATAGAGATTGGATGGCTTTCCTGACATTTTTTTCCATCTCTTCAGGGAGGAAATGGGCGCTGTGGAATACTT
>VGGL01000188.1 GCA_016868575.1 Bacteroidota bacterium | reverse complement strand
AAAGACCTGGAAGAAAGAATGGAATTGGCACAGAAGATTTCTT
This sequence comes from Bacteroidota bacterium, assembly GCA_016868575.1. GTDB lineage: Bacteria > Bacteroidota > Bacteroidia > Bacteroidales > FEN-979 > VGGL01. The sequence goes on along the minus strand of VGGL01000188.1, from coordinate 2,480 downwards.
CCATGGTGCTTTCGCTCAGAAAAAAGGCCAACATAAGGGTGCGACAGCCGCTGGGCAGGATCCTGATTCCGGCCATGGATGAGCACACCACCGCTCAGATCGAAACGATGAAAGCACTGATCCTCCATGAGGTCAATGTGAAAAACCTCGAATTCATCACCGATACCGAAAGCATCCTGATCAAAAAGATCAAACCCGACTTTAAAAAACTGGGGCCCCGCTTTGGCAAGATGATGAAAAGCATCGCCGAGATGCTGGCTGGCTTTTCCCAGCATGAAATCCAGCAAATGGAGCATGACGGGCACTTCGTTTTGCGTATGGATGGGAACGAAGCCGATGTAACCTTGGAGGATGTTGAGATCATTTCTGAAGATATTCCCGGATGGGAGGTGATGAACCTGGGTAAAACAACAGTGGCCCTTGACATTCATGTTTCCAATGAATTGAAAGAAGAAGGCATCGCCAGGGAACTCATCAACCGCCTGCAAAACATCCGGAAAGAGAAAGGCTTTGAGGTGACCGATAAAATATCCGTAAAGGTTCAGGGTCACCAACAGATCAACCAGGCTATCCAGAACAATTTTGCCTATATTTGCTCCGAAACCCTGTCGGAGTCCTTCGAACTTGTTGACACTTTGAATGATGGCGATGTTATTCCGGTTGAAATAACGGAAGAAGTAAGTACTTTTGTCCAGGTGGAAAAGATCAATTTATAAAACTGATATCATGAAGAAAGCAGATCCCAAACCCAAAAAAGAGAAGGCTCCTGTAACGGACAAGAAGGAGAAGACAAAATATTCTGACGAGGAATTGGAGGAATTCAGGCAGATCATTCTCGACAAGCTTGCCAAGGCACACAACGACCTGAAGCTGCTCACGGACGCCTACACGAATCCCAATGAACACGACACGAATGATACTTCCCCAACATTCAAGGTGCTGGAGGAGGGATATCAGGTGCTCTCTAAAGAAGAGAACAGCCGGTTTGCAGCCAGGCAGTCGAAGTTTATCAAGGCTTTGGAGAATGCGCTGATCCGGATCGAGAACAAGACCTATGGCATCTGCCGGGCCACTGGCAAGCTCATTCCAAAGGAGCGGTTACGCAGTGTGCCGCATGCCACCCTGAGCATTGAGGCCAAGAAACTTCAGCCCAAGACACCACCCAGACCGCCGCAGCCACAGCTGTGATAATCTATTTTTCTGAAGCCATTGAAAAGGGTTGCATTCATTGTTTTCCTGATCTTGCTGGTTGACCAGGTACTCAAGATTTGGATTAAAACACACATGTATCTTGGAGAGAGCATCCCGGTTTTTCACAACTGGTTTTTTCTTCATTTTACAGAAAACGAAGGGATGGCTTTTGGACTTCAGCTGGCGGGTAAATGGGGAAAACTGATCCTGAGTATCCTCCGGATCATCGCGGTTGTAGCCATCGGATATTGGATTTATCTGTTGACCCGGAAAAAAACACCTTTTGGATTGATCTTCTCCCTTTCCCTGATCCTGGCCGGAGCGCTTGGGAACATCATCGACAGCGCCTTTTATGGGCTGATCTTTAGTGAGAGCACCTATTCTCAAATGGCTGTTTTCTCTCCTCCGGAAGGAGGGTACGCTTCCTTCCTTCACGGGAAAGTGGTTGATATGTTTTATTTTCCCATCATTCACGGAACATATCCATCCTGGCTTCCTTGGGTAGGAAGCCAGGATTTCATTTTTTTCAGACCAGTTTTTAATATCGCGGATTCATCCATTACTACCGGAGTCCTCCTGCTGATCCTTTTCCAGAAACGGTTTTTCAGGAAGAGATGATCAACGTTGTTTAACCGGTTTTTCAGATGAGGTTTTTGGATTTGCTTTCGGGGTGACCGGTGAGGTTCGTTTAACGGGCTGGGTGCCGGGGGAGGCCATTTGCACACTTTTCAGCTTTTTCCCATTTTCCCGGTAGACCAGAATTTGTTTTTGTCCGTTTTTCTGTACTACGATCTCGTAATCGGTAGCTGCATCGGTCTGGCTGCGGGTGACTTTTTCAACCTTGTATCCGGGATACTCAGAAGCCAAATTTTCTTTGACTGGGTTGGGAAGGTCTGTTTCCCTGACATCTGTTTTAACTTGTTGTCCCTCTTTAACTACCGATTTGTTTTGCTGATCATTCAGCACATCGGCTTTTGTTTTTTGATCTGTCCTGACATCGGTCTTTTTTTGGTCTGTCCGAACATCGGTCTTTGTTTGCTGAGCTGAAACAGCAAGGCTGATCAGACTCGCTGCAAGAAAAATTACAATGGATTTCATGGTTAAAAAATTTGGTTGGGGGCGGCCTTTACAAAATCTGTTCCAAAACCAATCAACGCACCCGCAGGGATCTTCCGATACGCAGGATAGTTGTTGTCTTTATTTTATTCAGGGCACAAAGCATCCTGACCGATGTTCCATATTTGCGGGCAATGGTTGAGAGTGTTTCTCCGCTCCGAATCCGATGATAT
>VGGL01000187.1 GCA_016868575.1 Bacteroidota bacterium | reverse complement strand
CCCAGGAATCCCCAGACGATGGCACGTGGCAAGATCCCAAATCCCTTCTCATAATAGCTTCCGGTGCGGATCCTCAGGCCAATCACTTCTCCAAAGGTAGCCAGGATGGCAAATTTGATGAAGCTCAACAAGTAAGGATAGGCGCTATTGTATGTTTTGTACAGTGAGAGAACATCCTCGAAAAGGATGAATGGCGCCAGAAAGAGGAGAACAGCAAGGAGTACGATCAGGTCGTTTTTCTTCATTTTAGATAAAATAAATGCCAATTGTCAGGTGCAAGATATTTTTCATCACAGAGGATATCTTCATCTGCACATCCCCATATTTCCAAACCTTCAAATAAAAAACCTGCCTGCAAAGATAGAAAAAACTACATATGAACGGGTCAGTTCATCTGCGGGTCGGGAGGGAAGTTGGCCCAGATGGCATAATCGCTACCCAGGGAACGGATGAACTGGGTCCAGAGATGTTCGGGGTGTGGGGAGATGATCTCTTCGATGTTGGTTTGGCTGATGATCCAGGAATTTTCGCTGATTTCGCGGTCAAGTTGGTTGGGTGACCAACCGCTATATCCTACGAAGAAGCGGATTTGATCATGCGATAGTAAATTTTTCCTGATAAGCTCTGTGATTCGGTCGAGGTTTCCGCCCCAATACAAGCCATCAAATATCCGGAGACTTCCTTCAATATCATGGAGCCTGTGAATAAAGAAGAGGCTATCGGTTTTCACCGGCCCGCCCAGGAACACGGGTGCATCGAATTCAGGAAATCCTTTCACAACTTCGTTCAGCTTTGAATCAAGCGGTTTATTTACAATGACCCCGAAGGAACCTTCTTTGCCGTGATCCGCCAGTAGCACTACCGATTGCCTGAAGAAATAATCATTCAGTGCAGGTTCGGAGATGAGGATCATCCCTGCTGATGGCTTGCCGGATTTTTTCATAGATACCGCATGCTAAAGTACATCAAAAAACGTTGAAGAGGGGCAAAAATTGCCGGAAAAATGTTCAAAAAGGCGGTATACAGCCAAATGTGTACTTTTGAACCTGAGATTTTTCCTTAGCAGGATGAAAAAGAACCAATCAGGAAAATACCGACAACTCAGGAGGGATTTTAAGGAATTCCATTATCATTCCTATCAATTTGAAATGACCGACCATGAACTTCGGATCCGGTTCAACTATTCGATCGATTCCCGTTTTAGCTTCCGGCCGGAAACAAGAATTCCATTGAAAGGATTGATTCAAATGGAGTCGGTGCCCGAATCCTTTCTTAAGAACATGGTTTTCAATCTGGGGATGATTGAGTTGATCAGCTACTGGAAGGCGACGTGTTCTCCCACGATCGTCATCCATTGTGGGGGATTGACTGAAGAACAGGTCAAATGGTGGAAAAATCTCTATTTCCATGGGCTGGGAGAGTTTTTTTACCTGAATTCCATTGTTCCGGATATCACTTCATTTGTTGATATTCGAGCAACTCAAAACCACCCTATGGATCCGGTTTCCTTTCATTGTCAGGAGGCTGCCGTGATCCCGGTCGGTGGCGGGAAAGACTCAACCGTATCCCTTGAACTCTGGAAAAGAACTGGTTTGAGAGCTACCCCATTCATTCTTAATCCCCGTGGAGCTACCTTGTGGAGTGCAGAAGCGGCGGGGTATGAAAGAGAAAGTTTGCTGGAAGCTTACAGAACCATTGATCCGAATCTGTTGAAATTGAATGAGCAGGGATTTCTGAACGGCCATACGCCGTTTTCTGCCTTGCTTGCTTTTCTTTCGGTGATGGTCGCTGCCCTTTCAGGAAACAGATTTGTTGTCCTGTCGAATGAATCAAGCGCGAATGAGCCTACGGTTCGGAACGGACCCAACCACCAATATTCCAAATCGTATGCATTTGAAAAGGACTTCCGGCATTATTTGTGCGAATACCTCACGGACAGCATTGAATATTTCAGCTTGTTAAGGCCGCTTTCCGAGCTTCAGATCGCCCGTCTTTTTGCTTCATTCCCTCAGTACCACAAGCTCTTTCGGAGTTGCAATGCAGGGAGTAAAACGGATTCGTGGTGTGGCAAATGCCCGAAATGCCTGTTTACATGGATCATGTTGTCACCGTTTATGGAGATGTCAACACTGGTCGACATTTTTGGCCATAACCTTTGGGAAGATCATGCGTTGGAATCCACGCTGGATCAGTTGACAGGGAAGACCTCGGAAAAGCCATTCGAGTGTGTTGGAACTGTTGATGAAGTTAATATGGCTTTGGCGATGTCGCTTAAAAAGGCATCAAAACCTTATCCATACCTTTTATCCAGATATGCCGGTTCCGACCTTTTCCACCGATATGCCGGTGCCGGTGAGGAGGATATGTTGCAAGTATTCCACAGCGCCCATTTCCTCCCTGAAGAGATGGAAAAAAATGTCAGGAAAGCCATCCAATCTCTATAACCGATATGCAGCCCAATCCCTCGATATATGAAAAAGTCAGGCGGCAGCTTGATGCCATCAATCCTGAGAAAGGCTTGCTGATACTCGGCTT
>VGGL01000186.1 GCA_016868575.1 Bacteroidota bacterium | reverse complement strand
TCATCACCTACAATGCCACCGATGATGCCACTGCAACCATCTACAACTCGCTCGGGCAACCCGTCATTACCCAGCTCATCACCCCCGGCAAAACACATAAAATCTCCCTTAACACTCCTTCCGGTTATTATATCGTGAAAGCGGTGAACAACGATGATGTGGTAGCACAGAAAGTCTTTATCCGCTGATTATGTTAATTTTGTTTGATAATGAAAAAAATCAATAACAATGAATGGTATTAATGATGATAATATTTCTACATTAGGAATCCCTCCTTCAAATTCAAGAAATTGGATGAAATGGCTCGACAATGAAAATTATTATTTGTATACCACTGTTATGCAGACGAACGAAGAAGTACCTGGATGTGTAAACAAAGATAGTTTGATATTTGGTGACTTTTGTGATTATTATACTTTCTCTGATATTAATGGTAATGAAAAAAGTGAATGGTTTAGCGGATGCATTCTAAATAAATCAAGCAAACCTTATAACAATATTGTGTTCATTGAAACCGGGAATGGACATTCGTATTCCAATTTCTTCCTTGATTGCTATGATATGACCATCATGGGAGACTTCAGGAATAATTATTTTGGGAATAAAGTCCACGGAAACATCATTGGCGTGAACGCAGCGGAAAATTCCATCAACGGATCATTCAACTGCGTACAAAACGAGTTCTACTATAACCAGGTATCTTCATACGTCTTTTCAAATTCTTTCAAGAATATCCTCAATACATGTACATTTCACCACAACGTACTTGATTCGGTCTTTGGGGAGACCGTCCAGGGGCAAATAACCCGGTGTTTTTTTGCCAACATGGCAATCAGCCATATTCCTGACAATACAATTTTGACTACGATCAACGGAGAAGGGAACTTCTCTCCTGATCTGACACCTTTCCACACTATCTTGGCTTCTGAATTCAACAAGAACATAGTATGCGGGGAAGGAGGAAACTATTTTCTTTCATACATCAATGCATCAGGGAGCCAGGTCATAGTGCAGGTGTAAAGGACGAGGATATGATCTTCTCCTTCGGTCCAATTTCCAGTCACCTCACTCCTATCCCTCACTCCAATGACCGCACCCCGTCAAGGCTGATTCAAGAAAACTATTTCACCGTTGAGGCGCAAAGCGCAGAGAAAATAAACACTTATTATCAATTCCCTGCACCTCTGCGGTAAAGAAAAAAAGCATCAATCCCTTCTCCCCTGGATGATCGAAGCCGCATCCATCCCGTCATAAGGTTTCTCGGGAAAATCAATGTTGTATTTCAATCCCTTGAGCCGATAGATATAAGCCTTCTTCACCACCAGCCCTCCCCTGCAGAACATCACGGAATCAGGTGGTTCTATGTACTGGTAACAGGTACCGAAGAGGTGATCCGGGTTGTGGCGATCGTTGCTGAAAGTCAGATAATAAGCATCTGATCCCGCTTTCAGGCTACCCTCTTCCCGGTTGATCCAAAAATACTTGTGCATTCGTTCCATCTTCCCGATCACATATACTTTCATTCCAAGCCGATGCGCCAGGTAAAAGTCGGCATTGGCGGCCGGAAACCAGCGATAGGAAAGCATGACAGGGTCTTTCTGCATGCGGCCTGCCTCCTGATCTTGTTGATAGGTCTGATCAAACGCTCCTTGTAGCTGTATCCATCCTGTCATATCCAAAGATGGATCTCCGGAAAGCTTTTCGGTTTGAAACCAGCCTGAACGGATATGTCCTACAGTCAACACGATGACCAGGAGAAAAAACATAAGTGACAGAAACAATGGCCGGGGAAGAAAACGGTGGCGCGACATGGAGTTACCTGCATTATCAAGAAAAGCCGCAGCGAGGATGATCAGGCATAACCACGCCGGTCCTGACCAGTGGGGCAGGGTCGGCCGAAACATGGAGATGGTAATGATCCCGGCGATCAGTGGCAGACTCAACCACAGCAATAGCCGCACCTTCTGAATATCCATGAACCGTTTCTTTCGCCATACGGCTGCAAGCGCAGCAATGATGATGATGACGTTCACGGGGTTGTGGTAAAAAAAGATCCCGCCAAGTTCAGTTCCAAAAGAAGATGGGCTAAAAGAAAGCTTCTGAAGTTCAATGCGTTCTTCATGAAAGGAAAAACTCACCCAATCATGATGCATATTCCAGATAAGAACCGGTAAAAATACCAGGATGGTTATCAGCAGGGAAAGGTAGAATTCCTTCGTTTTCAGCCATCGGTAATTGTAAAGAATGATATATCCAAGGAGGCCGGCCCAGAGCACGACGGCATGATACTTCGACAACATGGCCAGTCCAATGGTCAATCCAGCTAACAGAAAGTAATTCCTGCTTTTTCCTGAAAGCCCGGTGTCCGGAAGGGCACGCATTAAAAAATAAAGTGTCATCAGCCAGAATAATGTCTGTGTTGTATCGGGCATTACGAAAGTGCCTGATACCACGGAACAATAAAAGGAAGTTGTGTACAAGATGGAAGCATAGAGGCCGGTCATGGGGTTTCTGGCCCTGCCGCCGATCAGGTAAATAAGCCAGGTATTGAATGTTCCGAAAAGCACAGCCC
>VGGL01000185.1 GCA_016868575.1 Bacteroidota bacterium | reverse complement strand
AACCGCTGTAAAAGCCGGAGTGGCCTTGCTGAAGGAAAGCCACGGATTGGTTCCTGCCATCTCCCTGCAGAAAAAAAACCCGGTGAAAAATCCCCGCTCCACCATGGCCACCTATACCGGCCTTTATGATATCTACCGGCTGATGTTCAACAGGCTGGGAAAGCGTGCAGACGACGAATTACGTCCCTTATCCACTGCATTCTCCTTCAACAATGAAGAAGGAGCCTGCCCTGCTTGCAAGGGGCTCGGCAGTCTGACCGTGTGTGATGAAAACCGGTTGATCACAAACCCGGAAAAATCTTTGACCTCTGGCGCCCTTGATGGCAGCAAGACGGGGAAATTCTATGGAGAATCGCATGGACAATATGTGGCAACACTATTGACAGTTGGACAAAAACTCGGGATCGATTATTCGGTTTCATACAAGGATCTGGATGAAAATGCCCGAAACATTGCGATGAATGGCTGTGGAGAAGATGTTTTTAATGTGGATTGGCATTACAAACGGGGTGCCCATGAAGGGGTTCATCATCTGCAAACCACCTGGCCTGGCTTTTTGAAACTGGTTGAGACAGAATATCACCGCAAGCATGCCGATGCACGTGGCGAAGCCATGCTTGCCCTGATGAAAGTCGTTGCCTGTGAACACTGTCAAGGCTTTCGGCTCAAGCCGGAGAGGCAGCGGCACATGATCCGGGGACTTCACATCGGGCAGGTGGCAGCAATGAGCGCTGATGAGGTCGTGAAATGGTTTGAGGATGTCTTTCCAGAGGCATTTGAAGAAGAATTGGAGAAGAAGGCCGCGGAGATGTTCCGCTTGTCCATCATGGCGCACCTCGAAGCCTTACAAAAGACCGGCCTCGGACATCTCTCTGCCGGACGAATGCTGAAGACCCTTTCCACCGGCGAGCTGCAAAGATTGAAACTTGTCACCGGTCTCTCATCCAGCGTCAGTAACAACATCCTTTACCTGCTCGACGAACCAACCGGCGGACTCCATCCCAGGGATATCAAACAATTGCTGAACCTATTCAATGATCTGACAGAAGCCGGAAATACCCTGGTCTGCATTACCCACGAGCCAATGCTGATGACAGCGGCATCTAAAATCATCGAACTGGGCCCGAAAGGAGGAACAAAGGGCGGATGGATAGTAGAAGAAACTCATCTTTGAGTTTTTTATACATATTTGCACTTCAATTGCAATATTGTATATCTTTGTATCATGATACCCATAAAATTCACAAGCAACCTGCGGATTTATTTCTCGTAACAGGCGGTGAAGACTCGTTTGATTTAAAAAATGTCAGGGTTTTATCCTGGAAACAAACAGGAGATATCTGAAAAGCGAATGAGATGCATCTCATGCAATTGATTTGATAGAATTCCATTGTATTCGCGTAAATATCGTACCTTTACCGAAATTAGGGTAAGAAAAACTTTCATTAATTTAATAAATCATGGCCAGAGGCAGGGAAGCATTCAATAAGAAAGATCGCGAGAAAGCAATGCTTAAGAAGCGAAAAGAAAAAGAAAAAAGAAAAGAGGAACGTAAAGCAAATTCAGCAAAAGGGAAAGGCCTTGACGATATGATTGCCTATGTGGATGAATTCGGGAATATCGTATCAACTCCTCCGGATCCTGCCAGCCGGCAGGAGATCAAGGCAGAGGACATCCAGATCAGCACCTCCAAAAAGGAAGACATGCCGTTGGTCAATCAAATCAGGACAGGTACTGTTACTTTTTTCGATGAGTCCAAGGGTTTCGGGTTCATCCGGGATGACGCATCCGGAGAGCGGATCTTTGTGCATATCAACGCATTGGAAAGTCCTGTCACAGAGAACGATAAAGTGAGCTTTGAAACGGTCTCCGGGCCCAAAGGGCTGAGCGCCGTCAAGGTTAGTGTTATTGCGTGACGCGTTACGGTCGTCACGGCCGTTACGGTAGTATCAGGGATTTCCATCTAGATGGTACCTGTGTAAGCAATATCCTGCCAGGAACCCCCATCATAGCGCTTTTGCCATTTCTTGACGGAACCGACACTGCCTTCGAGACTCAGGGTATCTTCCATCCCGAAATAGGTTGTGGACGCACCGGTGATCGCGCCCGCCACCGTAGCCGGGTATATGGAAGTGATAATTTTACGCAACTTTAACTCTTTTTCAAAATGAAACTTAAACTTCTTTATTGGATCCCCCGGATTCTGTGTATCCTGGCAATCTTGTTTGTAAAAAAAGAACTTCTATCGATACATGAATAAGAAATATAACGTTATTCATTCAAATAATGATGGTATATTTGATAGACCAAAACAAGTGTTTTTTCATCAACGATTAAACCCCTTACGCCATGATCGAACATGTTCATACCCACATCACTTCTGAGTTGCAGCAGAATACCAAAACGGATATAATTTTTATCCTTGCAGCTATTTTCCTTAACCTGGTCTCCCTTGCCGTGAATGCAGGTATGTCAGAAGAGTCCAGGACCAATAATGCCATGTTGATCGTCATGTTCCTGTTTGTAGTCCTCGTGGTCCTTGTCAATATTGTGGTGATCTTTGGATTGCTCAAAGGCA
>VGGL01000184.1 GCA_016868575.1 Bacteroidota bacterium | reverse complement strand
CCATTTTCATCCATCTCATCTGAGACCCGATAACTAATTCTGGTTTTCTTTAGTTCATTGTACAGTTTGACAATATTGTCAGTTATTTCCAGACCTTTGCCAGTTCCGGTAGCCGGACCTTCCTTTGTTATTTGCCTGCCGCTTCCGTTATCCTTGATCTTGATGAGGACTGTTTTTTCGATCATGCGAATCGTAATTTCAATCAAACCACCTAACGTGCGGTTTCGCATTCCGTGTTTAACAGCATTTTCAATAAAGTTGATCAGAAGCATCCGGGGGATTGAAAGATTCAATTTCACATCGGATTCTGCAGAAATCTTGTAATCAAACCTGTTTTCCAACCTCAATTTTTCCAGGTCCAGATAATGTCTCACATAATCCAGCTCAGATTCAAGAGATGTCTCAATACTGTCAGATCCCAGGATTATACTACGTAAAAGCTTTCCATATTTTCCAAGCATGTAACTGGCAACCTCTTTGTCGTGGTTTTCGTACATGTTGCCGATCGAATTCATAAGGTTCAAGGTAAAATGAGGATCAATGCGGTTTTTAAGCGCCCTGAGCTGAAGCTCCGATATCTTTCTTTCGGTTTCATACCTATGCTGTAACCTTATTTTCTGAACCTTTGTAATCAGAAAAACAACACCATATAAAGTAATGAATATCAACAAATAAATAATAAATCTCATAGAATTCCATGGATTCTTCTGATAAATGAAATAATAATGGTCTGTATTTGCATCAATAAAAAGTTGTGGTTCTTTCATTTTTGCTTTAATCACGGAATAATTTGTCATTCCTTTTATGGAGTAGTTTGCTGTGATAGACAAAGAACCCGAAAAGTCATTCCTGCAGATCACGTAGTTTATTCTCGAACTTCCTGCAAAGATCCATTCCCGGTTTCCATCCCCGTCTATATCATCATGAAAAGGAGTTCCATCGCTGACATTATCTAACCGTGTGATTTCTTTTGCATTGAGACTTGTATCGACCTCTTCGATGAGACCATTGCTGAAAAGAAGGTGGATTTTCTTCAATGAGGTATCAGCCTGCATGAGAACGGGCACTCCTGTTTCATTCACATTATCCAGTTTTCGTTGCTTTAGCAGTCTTCCCTTAATTGAAAATAGCATGAGAGACTGGTAGGGGGAATTGACTTTTGGATTTGATAGTGCGACCAACAAATATTTAGTTTTACTTCCGGCAAGCGGTCGAACAAGAACCCAGGAAGACAATCCCCCAACGATTTTTGGAGTAAAAAGAAAATGAAGGTTGTGATCGAAAACCATCAGCCATCCATTCCAGTCGTTGTACTTATATTTCAAGGTATCTGTGCAGTTTTTAAAGGAAACATAGTCAGCCATGAATTCGTCAAATCCATCCTCGTCAATATCACAGGCAACAGGATTTAGCAAAGGGACACAACTTTCAGGCGATGTGATCACTGTATCATGAACAATGTCAACTGCATAAAATTTTCTGGGATATGCAGAAAATCCGGTAGTAATGGTAAATACCAGTTCTTTATACTTGTCTCCGGTAATGTCTGTAGCCTTGCAAAAATGAACCTCGCAATCCATACCAAGTTCTGAGGCTTTATAAAAATCGAGGAATTTCCGGAAGAAAACGAAACCTGTATTCTTGCTATATGGATCTATGGCATCCAGGAACAGAGAATCCCTTGATAGCGTAACCAGGTATATTTCAAATCTTCCATCGGAATCATAATCTGCATAGAAGAAGAAATCCCGATGAACAAATTCACCCTTTAGTATCCATTGATCTATTAATCTACTCCCTTGATGTACGACGACACTCGGAATATCCGGAGTGTTTTCATATTCCATTTTTTCACTTTCCCCGTCATTATCCAGATCAAAATAGGACCAGGTTGTGGTTGCAATATCTCTCTCATATCTTATAAGCCTGGCTTTATATTTGGGTATTCCCGGGAGAAGAATGATGATGACAGTTCCGATGAGGATCGAAAGCAAGAGTGGATGAACAAGGAGGTATAGAATTCTTCTGAACATCTTCACTACTGGTACATATAAAGAATAGAATATATAGAATTATTTAAATAACTCATTGATAATCTGAGTACAAATATAATAAAACAATCAGGAAAAACAAAATAATCAGAATCGATTTCTTAGAAAGACAAATATTTGGACAAGATTCAATATCACTTTATTATGATGAAGTATAAACCTGAAACCTGAAACTCTACGTCCGAAATGTGCAGTGCGAATGAATTAACTCCTCACTCCTCATTGTACTAATGCATCAAACAATAATTCAATCGGATGATACGCCGCTCGTCCGGTTCCATCCTTGATCTGGTGGCGGCAGCTGGTACCGGGGGCACAGATGATAGTATCTTCCGGGGTTTTTTTGATGGAGGGGAACAGCACAAGTTCTCCGACTTGTTTGGACAATTCATAGTGCTCTTTTTCATACCCAAATGACCCGGCCATGCCGCAGCAGCCTGTTTTCAACTCTTCCACCCGGTAGTTTTCAGGGATTGTGAGCATTTTCCGGGTCGGTTCTGTGGATGCCAGTGCTTTCTGGTGGCAATGCCCATGCAACCGGATA
>VGGL01000183.1 GCA_016868575.1 Bacteroidota bacterium | reverse complement strand
CAGACCAAGTGTATTGGCCATCATGACTTCTCCAACACCCAGGAAATGATAAGCATCCACAGCCCTGGCTTTCTCAATGAGAATCTTCAGGTTCTTCATGGTAGTTGTGTAATTGGTATTCCAGTGATTGTTGCAATCACCGTTTCGGAAGAGGTACCACGATTCGGCATTAGCCTGACGCTCCACACCAATGTAGTATTGCATCCATTCGGAGGTAACACGTGCCACGTCATTTCCACCCACGGTATTGAACGCCATGTTCATTTGAGCAGCGGGAAGAATGGACTGCATGGAAGCTTCAGCGGGAGAATCCGGGTCTGTATTGATATCAGGGTCGATCCACTTTTCGCAGGAAGCTGCGATCAGCAATATGAAGAGGCCCAACCCGATTTTTGTGATCCAGTTTATCTTTTTCATATTCATGCTATTTATAAGGTTATAAAAATTGATCATCAGAATGCCAGGATTAAACCGACAGTATAGCTCTTCGTACCAGGCATATTAAAGTAGTCAATCCCCTGTGCATTGGCATTGCCCAGAAGGCTTGTTTCAGGATCAACACCTGAATAAGGTGTGAGGAGCCAGAGATTGGTTCCGGTGAAAAAGATGTCCAGTCCTTTGATGAAGGTCTTTTTCAGCATGTTGGTGAAGGAATAGGAGAGGGTCAGATTCCGCAGACGGATCCATTCAGCATCCTCGATATAGGGTGAGGTAGGTCCGGTAAACCCGCTGCCGGAGTTGTTCCTGCGCCAGTTTTGATCGAGCCGAACGACAATGTCATTGGCTGAACCATTGCTTTGCTTGACACCTTCGAAGGTATAATCTTCATCACGGGTGATGGTTCCAAACGAGGTTCCGAAATAGTCGAGGGCGCCACGGGTTCCGTTCCACATCTTTCCACCCTTCTTGATATCAAACAGGAAGGAGAGTGAAACATTCCGATAGGTGAAGGTGTTGGTGATACCCATGGTCCAGTCGGGATCAACATTACCCAGCGGAACCATCTCAGTTCCAGAGATTGGGTATCCGTAGTTCGGATTTGTTTCCGGTGTGCCGCTGTCATCAATGATCACATTTCCATCACCATCGCGTTCCCAGTCATACCCAAAGATGCTCCGATAGGGCATCCCGACCACAGCGCGGATCTGGGGATCGGTAAATCCACCGAGGAACACGTTATCTATCCCTTCGGCGAGCTTAATGACTTCACTCTTGTACTTGGAGTAGTTCACCGCGACATTCCACTCAAAATTCTTGGTCTTTACCGGTTTGCCTTCAATGGTTAATTCAATACCCTTTGTTTCAAGGGAGCCGGTATTACCATAATATGTCAGGAATCCAGAGGAGGCAGCAATTGAAACCGGGAGGAGAAGGTCTTCACCATTGTTCTTGAACCAGGTAAATCCGAGACCGGCGCGGTTGTTGATAAATTTCAGGTCTGCTCCGACTTCGAGAGTCTTGGTTTTTTCAGGTTTCAGGTTATCATTGCCAAGCTGGGTGTTGATCGACCAGGCAGTAATGCCATTCACCGGGAAAATGATGCCATCAGGCTGCAACCAACCATCAGAGATCAATGGTTTGTTGAAGTAAGTTATTGTATTGTAGGGAGTTGCATCCATTGCAACGAGAGAGTAGGAAGCACGGATCTTACCATAAGGTACATATTTATTATCCTTCAGGAAAGGTAACTCGGTAAATATAAAACCACCGCTGAAAGATGGATAGAAGAAGGAGTTGTTCTTTTCCGGAAGGGTGGTTGACCAATCGTTCCGTCCCGTGATATTTACAAAGATCATGCTCTTCCAGGATAATCCCAAGTCGCCAAAGACCCCGGCACGGCGAAGTTTCCAGGTCTTCTCTAAGGCGCTAATAGACGTTGTGTTATTCAGGTTATAGTACTCAGGGATGAAGATGTCAGATGCAAGACCATCATTGTATTGGTAATAGAGTTCGGTCATACTATGTCCGAGGGTAAACTTCAGATTGATATCCTTGGTGAGGTCTTTGTTTACGGTCGCGAGGAGGTCAGAGCTAATGTCCCTGTTCACCTGGTTTCTTACATTCACGCGGCCAAATGGGAATGAACGGGAGTTGATCGCAAAATAATCCTTGTATTTCATACTATACCAGTCCACCCCCAGACGATAGGTAAAGGTTAACCATTCCGTGGCAATGGCCGTGAACTGGGTATTTCCGATCAACCGGTTGACCTGGTCGGTATACTTGTTTTTATTGGCAGTCCAGTAGGGGTTGTCATACCCACCTCCGTGGCGATAGTTACGCTGAACGCCGCCGGCCAGTTCATATCCGGCAGCATTGTCAAAAGTGGGAGGAGTACGCAGCAAGCCCAGCATCACGCCGGAGGTGTTGGAACCCTGTTGGATCCGGTCACCGCCGCTCATGATGTAGTTTACATCAGCCGACATGGAGAACCATTTGGAGACCTTGGCCTGGGTGGCTATCTTGAAGGTATTCCGACGATACTTGTTGTTAGGGATGATCCCTTTTTCCTGCAAATCGGAGAAAGAGAAGTAGTAGTTGGCATTGTCGTTTCCGCCGACAAGGCTCAGCGAGTTGTTATATTTCACACCCGTCTGGAAGAAA
>VGGL01000182.1 GCA_016868575.1 Bacteroidota bacterium | reverse complement strand
GAGACATAGGTCATGGCTCGGCCGTCGCGGTTATCGGTCCAGCAGGGATAGACCACCCGGTTTCGTGCTGTGATACCCAGGTAATCGCCGAAGTAGCCCCCGGCAAGTCCGCCTATGGGGGTTGGGGTAAAGGAGACATCGCTCACTTTGAAATCTTCCCAGGTTTCCCCGGCATTGGTGGAGACGGAGACGTATGCCTGGCATTTATCGCTGGTCACATTGCGGTCATCGTAATAGACCACGCTCAAGGATCCGGTGACCGGGTCACAGGTGATCCAGGGGAAATAATGTTCTTTGCCCAGCCCTGCAGGATCTTGATTTACACGGATTGGGGCAGACCAGGTTGTTCCGCCATCAGCGGATTTGATTATGTAAACATCCTTGTCATTGCCAGTATTAATGCCTGGAACGCCGATGTTGCACCATACGATGTAGATATTTCCGTTGTATGCGCCGCCGCTGATATCAACAGCCATGACCGGGAAGGAGTTCACCCGCATGTCTTTGCTGGTTTCGGTCATCCGGATGCCCCGGATATTGGAGATGATGCGGGTAGCAGGCTGGAATGAGACGCCACCGTTGGTAGACTTGGCGAATCCCAGCGCTGTTTCGTCTTCGGGGAAGCCGTCGTAGATGGCCCATACGGCATAGACCTCTCCATTGGGTCCTGTTTGCAGGTTCACACCCTGGTTATGACTTCCGGCGTTGACAGCCTCGCTGACAGCGATTGGGGAAGACCAGTTTATGCCATTGTTTGTGGACCGGCAGAGTTCGATTTCCGAGTCATTCGGCCCGCCGGTGAAGTTGGTCCAGGCGACATACAAGTTTCCGACATAGGGGCTGGTGGGGCGGTTATCGATCCACATATGGTTTTTATCCAGCACGGAAAATCCCCCGCTGCCTGCGTTGGCGATCAGTACCTGTTGCCAGTTTTGACCCTGGTCGGTAGAGAAGGCGAACGATTGGCCGTATGCCGGATTGATAAAGTTGATATAGTAATATCCATTCAAGCCGATGGCGGTTGCGGGATCGCCGCTGTTATCTCCGCCGGCGCCTTCCACCTCTCCCTGCCAGGTGAGTCCCTGGTCGAAAGTATAGAAATCATTGGCGCCATATAGTGTTCCGACATAACCGGAGACCCAGTCTGTGGAGTTATTTGAATTCAAGGCATTGTCCACATCCGTGGGGTTGATGAAGATGGAATTTTCACTTTGGGTGGTGTTGGATAATAAGCTAACCGGTACATCCGGTGAATCGAGGAAGCGGGCGCTTCCATTGGTTTTTGCCGGTGGTGTAACTTCCGCTTTCGGGACTTTAACCACCGGATTTGGTGTGACATACCCCAGTCGTTGCATCTTCTTCCAATAGTTGATGGCATCGATGCGCAGGTCGACTTTCCCTTTTCCTTTGGGGGTGACTTGCGGGACATGTTTTTGGGGGATTTGTGCAAAAGCCTGCACGGATAGCAGGAGACCTGCAAGAAGGGCAACGCAGGTGATGTGTCGGAGGGAATTTACTGGTATCATCATCGGGTTTGGTTTTTTTAAAAAAGAAAGACGCGAAAACACAAAGGTACAGATTTCTTTGTATTTCCGCGTCTTAAAAGGTTACCGGAACGGAGGTCAGAACGACAACTCGTGCTGCCTCAGGCCGGTATTATTTCTGGATCATGATCTTGCGGATGATATTCTTTTTGCTGTTTTCGAGGATGACGAAGTAGATACCATCGCTTTCCTGTGAAAGATCAACTACTTTGGTGAGTTTCCCATTCACCCGGATGTTTTGTTCGCTGAAGATCGCTGTTCCAAGAGGATTGAGAACGCGGAGGTTCACCGACAGGTTATCTTTTGTTTGGATGCTGAAGGTGAATTTTCCTTTGCTCGGATTCGGGAATATCTCCATTGCCAGGGGTGAGTTGAGGTCGTTGATGCTCATGGTGCTGAATATCTCGACTTCGAATGGGTCGGAAACGATTCCCAGGCCGCAGTCATTGATACCGGTGGTATGGATATTTACCATTCCCCGATAGGAAGGATCCCAGGTGATGGTTCCGGTGAGGCCGGTTCCGGTGAATGTTCCTGCGTTGGCCGGGTCAACAGTCCACTCGTAAGTAAGGGCGTGATCTGCACCGGTAGTGGTGAAATCACTGGAAGGGTACTTGTAGCTATCGATCTGAGCCTCCCCGGCGGGTAGTCCTGGAAGAGCAGGCACTGGCTGAACAGTCACGCTGAATTCTCCGGAATAAGCGCTTTCTCCACATTCATTCAGGCTCTTTACCTTGATGGAAGCCGGTCCGGTGTAGGCGGCATCCCAGGTGACGGTAGCAGAAGGGGTTGTATCGGAGACGGTTCCTGCGCCAACGGGCAGTAGTTCCCAGGCATATTCGGTGGCATATGTTCCACCGGCAGTGGTGAACACCGTTGTTTTGCCCTGGCAGGCCAGTTCGGTGGAGGTTGGATCGGCGGGTACAAGCGGCAGGCTGAGGATATCGACAGATGCGGAATAGATATGTTCGCAGGAGGCGATATTGTTCACCGTTAATGTCACATTGTACGATCCGGCTGCAGCATATGTATGGGCAGGGTTTTGCAGGGTGGAGGTGTTGCCATCGCCGAA
>VGGL01000181.1 GCA_016868575.1 Bacteroidota bacterium | reverse complement strand
TCCAACCCGGAAGGGGTCGGAGCGTACCTTTCGATGAAAAGGGCGCTGGAGGTTGCAGGTTTACAGCCTTCAGATATAGCCTACATCAATGCACATGGCACCGGAACAGATAACAATGACATCGCTGAAGGAAAAGCCATCGAAAAACTCTTCGGAGAAACAATCCCATTGGTCAGCTCAACCAAACCGATGACCGGCCATACCACCAGCGCTGCCGGAGGGGTTGAAGCCATCATCACCCTGCTGGCCATGAACCATGGATTCATCCCGGCCAACCTCAACTTCCGTGAGCCCATGCCCGAACTCTCTTTCCAACCTGTGACCAGACTGATAAACAACCTAAAGATCAACCAAGTGATGTCCAACTCCTTCGGGTTCGGCGGAAACGATACAACCCTGATTTTTTCAAGATGGAAATGAACAGGTATCAGTTATCAGTTATCAGTTATCAATTATCACAAAATCACCAAATCACCAACTCACCAAATCACCAACTCACCAACTCCCATGCTTGCTCACATCCGCGGTATCGGCCTGATCTCTCCCCAGAAAACCTTTGAGCCGGATCATTTTCTGGAGGAGGTTAGTAGCCTTGAGACGCACTTCCTGCGGTGTATCGAGCCTGAATACCGGCAGTTTATACCCCCCATCCAGTCACGGAGAATGAGCAGACTGATCAAAATGGGAATTTCTTCTGCCAAAATCTGCCTGGCGGATGCAGGAGTTGAGATGCCCGATGCCATCATCACCGGAACCGGCTGGGGAAGTGTGGAAGATACCGAGGAGATCCTGTCGAAATTATCCGTGGAAGAGAAGTTCTTTAACCCTACACCCTTTATCCAATCAACATACAATACCATCAGCTCGCAGATTGCCATTTTCCTGAAGTGTCACAACTATAACTCCACCTACGTTCACAGATCGTTCTCATTAGAGAGCGCCATCCTCGACGGTCTGATGCTTCTCACCGAAAAACAAGGGGAAAACATGCTGGTATGCGGCATCGATGAGATGACCGAAACACATTACGGCATCATCCGTCGGCTGGGATATTACAAAGATGAAAAGATCAACAACTTGGATCTTCTGAAGAATTCCTCCTTTGGAACCATTCCCGGGGAAGGATGCGCCTGTATTTGTCTCAGCGCAGACGCTTCCAAAGCCAGGTATGGCACGGTCACCGGACTGAAAATGATCTACCGGCCTGGTGATGCGGAGGAAATCAGATCAGCCATTGAACAGATCCTCTCCGAGAATCATCTTACCTATTCTGATATCGACCTGGCGCTGACCGGTATGAATGGCGACCCGGATACAGATGGCTTGTACCGGCAGGTATTTCAGGATACACCACTAACCAAACAGATCGCCTATTACAAGCACCTTTGTGGTGAATACTACACCAGTACCGGATTTGCCCTTTGGCTGGCCGGAAATATCCTGCGGCACCAACATATTCCTGAAATCATCAAGGTTAAACCCTTTGAAACCGGAAAGATCCGAAATATTCTTTTCTACAATCATCAGCATAGCATCAACCACAGCCTGATCCTGGTGCAAAAACTGGGTTGATCTTCCTCCAACCGGTTGTGTCTCAGTTTGATTTTTCATTTCCTTGACTGGTTAAGAATAGTTTTGTATCTTTGTGGAAATTTACTTTTATGGCAAAGATACCACGTCCAAAGGACATCAACGAAAAAGCAAGGCAGATCGTTGCCCTGGCTACTGGGGAGATCACCGACAAGAACCCGGATGAAGGAAAGAACCCCGCTGCTGTCGAATTGGGGCGCTTAGGCGGATTGAAAGGCGGAAAGGCAAGAGCCGCAAGGCTAAGCCCAGAGAGACGCAAGGAGATAGCTCAGATGGCGGCAAGAAAGAGGTGGGGAAAGGAATAAAAATTATATACTTTCGCTTTGTTCTAAAATTTCTGGATATTTCTCAAAATACTTGTCCCTTAGATATATACTTAATATTTTGACAATGGTTGAAAGGTTTAATTGATTCCCTTCAAACACTGGATTGTTAAAAATATAGTCTTTTACTTCTTTAAATATCTCTTTGTCGGTATTCTTAAAAATAACCTCAAAAGCATTATTTTCTACATCAAGAGCTGTAAGTGGATTTGTTTTATATAGTTCAGATATAAAAAAGTCGATGTTATCATCTATTAGTTTTTTCCCGCTACTTTTTTCCAATAAAAGCTTTCCCTTATCTGTTAAGGATGCCGGACTATTGCTCGTTATAAAGATATTTGCAGCATCAGCATATTTTGAGATTAAGAATTTCTCTATCCTCAGAATTCCATTTCTTATTTCTTGAAACAGTTCTTTCTTTCTGTTTGATGATCCTAACCAGGACTTTATACAAAAAATAAGAACAGTAACAATTACAGCACAAAGAGCAATGATATCACCTGTGGAAAACATTTGTTGATTGGCTTATATATCTGTTAATAGAGTTGTTGTTATCGTATATACTGCTTATTGAACGAGATGTACTTATAGAAGTTGTGGCAAGATACGACTTTTTTTTGTAAAATTCAAGTCCCAAAGATAGGATTTTTTGATATCAGCCGATATTGTGCATAACTTTTTTTAAATAATTTGATACCTATGCTTGACAGAT
>VGGL01000180.1 GCA_016868575.1 Bacteroidota bacterium | reverse complement strand
CAAGAAAAAATCTATATTTTCTGGATCCTGGGAAGAGCAGGTTAACATTATTCCGATTGCCCGATGGACAGCCATTGCCCATCAAGGATCTTTTCGTTTATGGATTATATGAAGATAAAGAAGGACAATTATGGATTGGAACAAGGAACGATGGATTATTTGTACTTGATCAAAAAAGAACTTCGTACAGTCATTTTTCTCATTCGGATCGCGATCCGGAAAGTCTGATCAATGGATCACACCTGCGATCGATCGTTCAGGCAAAAGATGGAAAGATATGGATTTCCACTCAAAACGGGATCAGCATCTTTGACCCAAAGACAAGGAAATTCAACAACTGTCTCATGAATACACTTCAACGAAGTGGAATAACCAAACGTTGGGTCAACGGAATTGTTCAAGATACCCTGGGACGGATGTGGCTGACCATCGATGGTCAGGGCCTGCTGAAAGTTGAAGAAAAACCTGAAAATCATTTTGACTTTAAGCTTTTTGATACCCGAAGCGGGATCAATGATCCGGCCATGGGTAAAATGGCCCGGGATCAATATGGAAATATCTGGCTGATCAACTATGGACTTATTCATATCAATCCATATAATGAAACGTTCCACCTGTTCAATGAGTACAATGGACTGAGTGATAATGTCAGTGTGGATGAAAGCATTTACGTTGATCCGGAAGGAACTATTTATCTGGGGAGGGAAGGAAAATTTGAAACAAAAGACTTCACGGAGATTGATTTTTCAGGATGGGACATCAAGTTGATACTTGAATCCATCGAGGTGAACGGAAAAAACATCCCATTGACAGCAGGAATGGGAGATAAACAGACGATTTTGTTAAAAGCGAATCAAAACAATCTTACGTTTGGCTATGGGGCTATATGTTTCCGGGATCCCGATCAGGTTCTTTTTCAATATATGCTTGAGGGATTTGACAGAAACTGGATCATGGCAGGAACAGGACGAAGTGCGCGCTATACAAATCTTTCACCGGGGACCTATACCTTCAGGTACAAGTTGCTCAACCGGGAAGGGGTACAAAACAATGAGCGTTCATTAAAAATAGTTATCAAACCGTTTTTCTGGCAGACCTGGTGGTTTATTGCCACTGTTTCTGTCGTCCTTCTTCTGATAGCTTGGGTTCTTTTCAGGTATCGCGTCAGACAACTGATCAAGGTGGAAAGATTGAGAACCAGGATTGCAACCGATCTCCATGATGATATTGGATCAACATTGAGCAGTATCTCCATTTTAAGTGATCTGCTCTCCAGGGAAACATCAAATCCCAAATCCCTCCAGATGGTTGGTAATATTAGCAAGAACTCTCGACAAATGCTGGAAAAGATTGATGACATCATCTGGGTTGTCAATCCAACAAACGACAGATTCCAGAATCTCAGCCTCCGGATCAGGGAATATGCCATCCCGTTGTTTGAATCAAAGCAGATGCTATTCGAAATATTAATTGATGAAAAGTTATCGACTTTGAAACTGGCCATGGATGTCCGCCGAAATATCTACCTGATTGCAAAGGAAGCCATTAATAATCTGGTCAAGTATTCAGCATGCAAAAAAGCCAGGATCTTATTCAGGGAACATGATCCCGAGCTCTTTCTGGAAATTTCCGACGATGGAAAAGGATTCGATGTATCGTCTCCCACCTCACGGAATGGCCTCAAAAATATGCATGCAAGAGCAAAGCAGATAAATGCAAGACTGAAGATAGCTTCATCACCCGGCAATGGAACAACAATAGAATTGACTATACAGATGTAAAGAGAAAACGAAATATCAGATAACAATCGATAAGCACCTACAACGAACAACAAACAACGAGCAACGAAACAAACCATATCTTTATCCAGTTGCAGCGTGACAGATTAGGAAGTAATATTGTAGGGTCATAAAGGGAAGGGTGAAATGCCAATTCAAGTAGCCATCTATGAAGATAATGAAGCATTAAGGGAAAGCCTGTCGTTCCTGATCATGGGAAGTGGGGAGCTCGATTTGGCAGGCGCTTACCCGGATTGCTCTACCGTACTGGAAAATTGCCGGCAATCGACACCGGAAGTGATCCTGATGGACATTGATATGCCCGGCATTTCAGGGATAGATGCAACCAGGTTGATCAAAGAAGAATTCCCGGAAATCAACATCCTGATCTTTACCATTTTTGAAGATAAGGAGAAGGTGTTCAATGCACTTTGTGCAGGGGCTACCGGATATTTGCTCAAGAAATCAACTGCGGTGGAGATCATCGAATCGATCATTGAACTTCATAAGGGCGGATCTCCGATGACAGGGGAAATCGCCCGCAAGGTATTTGAGTTTTTTTCTCATTCCAATGCTGTCAGAGATAATGATTACGCGCTTTCATCCAGGGAGATGGATATTCTCAAATGTCTGGTCCGGGGTGATAGCTATAAGATGATTGCGGATGCCTGTTTTATCAGTATGGGAACTGTCCGCTTCCACATCAACCACATTTACCGGAAGCTTCACGTCAACTCCAAATCCGAAGCCGTCATCAAGGCCCTCAAGGAACGCCTGGTAAATTAGTACCTCTCCCCCTCCACCCCCGGGGGTGGGGCGGCAAACCATACCTTTATCCAGTTGACGCCCT
>VGGL01000179.1 GCA_016868575.1 Bacteroidota bacterium | reverse complement strand
GCCATCGGTGCGGCCGTCATCATCCTCAACATGCCTGAGATCGGTGGCCTGGAAAAGCTGGTTTCCCATCCGAATGTATCTGGCAAGCTGGATCTGATCCCATCTTTCTCCAATACAGACATCCTGATAGCTGTTTTCATCCTCCCCATTGCCGTGCAGTGGTGGAGCGTATGGTATCCCGGTGCCGAACCCGGCGGTGGCGGGTACATTGCCCAACGGATGCTCTCGGCGAAAACCGAGAAAGGTGCGCTGAAGGCCACCCTGCTCTTCAACATCACCCACTACGCCCTTCGCCCCTGGCCATGGATCCTGGTCGCCCTGGCATCCCTGGTGGTATTTCCCGACCTGGCCAGTTTGCAACAGGCGTTTCCCGGCATCGATCAGCAGATCATCCGTCACGACCTGGCCTACCCGGCGATGATGAAGATGCTGCCCAACGGATTTATTGGCATCGTCGTAGCTTCGCTGTTGGCAGCTTATATGTCGACCATCGCAACCCACCTGAACTGGGGCTCGTCCTATGTGGTGAACGATTTTTACAAACGGTTTGTCAAGCCGGAAGCGGAAGACAAAGAACTGGTGATGGTTGGAAGGATCTCCACCGTGGTGCTCATGATCCTGGCCAGCATTGTGGCGTTGCTGCTCAGCAATGCCTTGCAGGGCTTTCAGATCATGCTGCAGATCGGCGCAGGTACCGGACTGATCTTTATCCTCCGCTGGTTCTGGTGGCGGGTGAATGCCATCAGCGAACTTACCGCAATGGTTGTCTCTTTCATGGTCGCGATCTATTTTCAACTTATCCATCCATCCACCTCCCTGCCTGAATTGAGTTATGCGCTGCAACTGATCATTGGCGTCGGCATCACGACAATTGCCTGGATGCTGAGTGCCTATTTCACGAAGCCTACATCCGAAGCGCAGTTGCGAAAGTTCTACCAACTTATCAAACCGGGCGGACCGGGATGGAAACGGGTGATCGACGATGCAGCCAGAGAAAATATTGTGCTGGAATCGAAAAGAAATGAAGGCTGGGATATGCCCACCGCCATCCTGTGTATGGTGTTGGGATGTGTCCTGGTGTACAGTGCATTGTTTGCAACAGGAAGTCTTATTTATGGGAAGAACCTGATGGGCGTGGTGCTGGCAGTGATAATGATTGTTGCAGCGTATGGATTGTCGAGAGGGTGGAGGAAATTGAAATTGCAATAATACACAGCGAGATAGCGAAGTAGCGAGGTAGCGAGGTAGCGAAATAAATCACTCAATCACTCAATCACCAAATCACCAAATTCCAGATGAAACCAACCCTACTCATTCTTGCTGCCGGTGTCGGGAGCCGCTATGGCGGATTGAAGCAGCTTGACAAGATCGGTCCTTCGGGAGAGACGATCATCGACTACTCGATCTATGACGCCATCAGCGCCGGATTCGGAAAAGTGGTATTTGTCATCCGGCGAAGCCTGGTGGACGATTTCAACGAAGTGTTTATTGATAAGCTTAAGGGGAAGATTGAGATCGGCTACGTGCTTCAGGAGCTTGATATGATCCCTGCCGGCTATGCTGTCCCTGCAGATAGGAAAAAGCCATGGGGTACCGGGCATGCTGTTTTAATGGCCGCTGATGCCATCTCCACCCCTTTTGCCGCCATCAATGCTGACGATTTCTACGGTCGTGGCGCCTTTGAAGGGATGACAGCCTTTTTCAAGGCAACGGCCAACGACTCTTACGCCTGGGCCATGGCGGGATATATGCTTGGGAATACCCTCTCGGAATTTGGCCATGTCGCACGGGGTGTTTGCGAAACCGACACCCAGGGTCTTCTGACCGGGATCACCGAGCGGACGAAGATCATCCGGAGTCCCAGCGGAATATCCTACCAGGATGAACATGGACAAGAGATCCTGCTTGCGGAGAATAAGCCTGTGTCGATGAATTTCTGGGGTTTCAAGCCGGTCATCTTCGACCTGCTGAAGGAAGGATTCCTGGCTTTCATCCGGGAGCATGGAAACAACCCGACATCGGAATACTATTTACCCTTGCTTATCAACAACCTGATCCGGGATCAAAAGATCACTTTGAAGGTTGTTCCCTGCCACGATAAATGGTTCGGGGTGACGTACCGGGAAGACAAGCCGAAAACCGAAGCGAATATCCGGAAGCTGATTGAGGAGGGGGTGTATCCGGAGGGGTTGTGGAAATGGTAAAATGGTAAAATGGTGAAATGGTAAAACTTGTTGCGAGGAGCTTTATCCCGAACAAAGTGAGGGAGAAGCGACGTGGCAATGGTGAAAATAATGTTTTCAAATCTTCAAATCTTCACATTTTCAAATCTTCAAATTAATATGACAAGCAACGAACAAAGACCAACGAGCAACCTGTCCCTCTTTGCCTCCCTCCCTGTTTTCCTGTCTTTTCTTTGCATGGGTTTTGGGGATGCGGTGGGACCGTTTGTAGGTTTGGCGAAGGATTCCTTCAGCCTGTCGAATACCATGGCGCAACTGATCCCCTTTACCGGTTTTCTCATGTTCGGCTTACTTTCTGTTCCATTCGGTATTCTTCAGGATCAGAAAGGGAAGAAATTCATTCTTGCTGTAGGGTTGGTGGTTGCACTGGTCGGACTGGTAATCCCGATCATCAACTTCTCTACCTTCGCCTTTTTCCTGGTGACGATTTTA
>VGGL01000178.1 GCA_016868575.1 Bacteroidota bacterium | reverse complement strand
CTGGCATCAGCTGTGGCGGCACAACATCTTTTTCCGCGGTGTCCTGTTCTTGTTATCACGCTGGGAACCTGTATCACCTATGATTTCGTGAACAGCCGGAAGGAGTACCTGGGGGGGGCAATTTCACCGGGTATGATGATGCGATTCAGGGCGCTTCATACTTTCACCGGGCGTCTGCCGTTAATAGAGGAACCTGAATCGGTCCCTCCAACAGGGTTAACCACTGCAGCATCGATCCGGCGTGGGGTGATCCTTGGGATGATACATGAAATCAATGGAATGGCAGCCGCATACCAGCAGAAATACAAGGGACTGAAGATCCTCCTGAGTGGTGGTGATGCTCCGTATTTTGAAAAACGACTGAATTTTAGCACCTTTGCACGCCCGAATCTGGTATTGTCGGGACTGAATCAGATCATACAATTCAATGAAATCAGGAAATAGTATTCTATCAGCGATCATTTTGATTTTTCTTTCTCTACAATTGGCGCAGGGGCAGGTGCAGATCTCGTCACCCTATTCCAGGTTTGGTTTGGGCGATTTGAGTACGGAAAATAATCCCTGGAATTTATCCCTGGGAAGCCTTACCTATTCCTTAAGAAGCCCGGTGCATATCAATCCATCAAATCCTGCTTCATTAACCGCTATCGACTCTTTATCATTCATATTTGAAGGAGGACTAACCGGCACATTTGTTCAGCTGCGAACAACAGACATGAGTGAGAATGCCAATTATGCTTCATTGGGTTATTTGCAAGCCGGCTTTCCTGTGACAAAATGGTGGAAAACCGGATTGGGTATTCTGCCTTTTACCGACATCGGATATAATGTTGCCACCAGTGATACCATGCCCGATGTGGGTACGATCACGCGGCTGTATAGTGGCGCTGGCGGGATTAACCGGTTGTTCTGGTCGAATGGATTCCGGATCTTGAAGAACTTGTCCGTTGGGTTCAATACTTCCCTGTACTTTGGGAATATTTCCGCTGAAAGGGTTGTTTTGTTTCCCGATTCAGCCTATATGTTGAACTTCAGAGACAGGAGCGATATCAGCATTACCGACATCTATTTGAATTATGGCATTCAGTATTCGATCCCAATCAATAAAGGGTTGACCATGCATACGGGGGTGGCTTTTGGGACGACTTCACGCTTACATGCTCACAATGAACGGCTTGCGCATACTTTTTCTTTGGGCGCAACTGGCATTGAATATTTTAAGGATACCGTTTTATATGATCCGGGGATCAAAGGGAGGGTGATGATACCAGCCTATATTGGTGGCGGAGTTTCTTTTGAGAAGAAAGAAAAATGGTTGGCCGGATTGGATTTCCGGTGGCAAAACTGGAAAAAATTCACGGCTTTTGGGCTCAGTGATTCCCTTCGCAACGGATGGCAGGCCAGCGCCGGCATTCAGCTCATTCCGAACATCAACAGCATTACGAGCTACCTGAAAAGGATGGAATATCGTTTTGGATTTCGTTACCAGGATACCTATCTCGAGCTTCGTGGGAACCGGATCCGGGAAGCTGCTGTAAGCCTGGGATTTGGTTTGCCGCTCAAAGGGATGAAAACCTATCTTCACCTTGGCGCTGAAGCGGGTATCCGGGGAACGATGAAAGATAACCTGATCCGGGAAACGTTTATCCGCTTCTCGCTGGGTGTCTCCATCAATGAACGGTGGTTCGTCAAGCGGAAATATTACTGATGCGTCGCACTGAACTTTCCTTGAGATACAGCCTTATTTTTCGATATCTTCTCCTGGCGCTGATTTTCCAGTGCTTTATGTCGTGTGAAAATGATATGCAGCAGGTTAGAAAGGTGCGCTCCGGCGAAAACATCGCCGTAATGACCGGCAGAGACATCCACGTTGAGTTCAGCGACTCCGGATTTGTGGAAGCGGTTCTAACCGGTCCGGTTGTCCGGGTCTATGAAGGAGACGACCCGCAAACTGAATTCCCGGAAGGATTCCATGTTAAGTTCTTTGATAAAAATCAACAGGTTCAATCAGAGCTTTCAGCCCGGTATGGGATCAATCATCAGCTGAGCAAGATCATGGAAGCCAAAGGAGATGTGTTGGTGATCAACCATGAAAAACAACAACAGTTGAACACGGAGCAGCTTACCTGGAACCAGTTAACACGGAGTATCCAATCGGATGCATTCGTGAAGGTGACGACCAAAAGTCAGGTTTTATACGGTAAGGGGATGACGGCTGATGAGTCTCTTGACAAGATCAGGATCGGAACGGTTTCCGGACATATGTCGGTTAAGCAAGATTCCCTCTGACATGGAACCGATTACCCTCATTCCGGTAACGCTGATCCTCTCCGCCTTCTTTTCAGGGATGGAGATTGCCTTCATCACCTCCAGCAAGTTGAAAATCGAGTTGGATAAGAATAAAGGGTTATGGTCCGGACGGGTTTTATCCAATCTGGGGAAAAATCCCTCCCGTTTCATCAGCGCCCTTTTACTCGGAAATAACATCGCGCTGGTCATTTACGGCATAGCCATGTCAGACCTGCTCACCCCACTGCTGAGGATGTATATTTCGCAGAGCGATTCCATTGTATTGATCGTTCAGACCATTATCGCAACGCTCATTATCCTGCTGGTGGCTGAATTCCTCCCGAAAGTGTTGTTCAGGATCAATCCGAATGGTGCCCTCCGGATCTTGTTCTTCCCTGCCATCTTTTTTTACTTTTTGTTGTTCCCGCT
>VGGL01000177.1 GCA_016868575.1 Bacteroidota bacterium | reverse complement strand
CATATGCCTCGAAGAGAGAATCGAACGTCTGGAAAGAGTCAGGCTCTCCTGTCTTGATGCCGATCAACTTGCCGGAGGCCGGGTCAATCCCGTTGTGAAGGGTGATCTCAAGGATCTTGGTCAGGTTGAAATAACCTGTCAGGAAATAAGCTTCCGTCCCGAATGCACCGGCTTCCACGCATCCGCTGGCGCCGCCATTCCGTGCATCTTCGGGGGATTTTCCCTGGTTGACCAACTCCCGGATGATCGCATCGGTATTGAAATAGGAGGGTTGACCAAAGCCGGTCTTCGTGATCCCCAGAGCTTTCTGGACAAGTGCATCGGGATTTTTATGGCTCAGCTGAACCATCGAACTAGGCTGCAGGATCCGCATCTCCCGGATCACGTCGAGGATCAGGTAGCTCAGCTCATTGCTCCCGTCTGATCCGTCCGTTCTTAATCCCCCAACGTTGATGAGGGCAAAATCGGTGTAGGTATTGCTTTCCAGCGCAGTGATACCGACTTTGGGAGGCGCAGGCTGGTTGTTGAACTTGATCCAGAACGATTGCAAGAGTTCAATGGCTTGCTCTTTTGTCAATGTTCCCTCATCCATCTCTTTCCGGTAGAATGGATAGAGGTGCTGGTCAAGGCGGCCGGGGTTGAAAGAATCCCACGGGTTGACCTCCGTGATCACGCCTACATGAACGAACCAGTAGTATTGAAGCGCTTCGTGGAAGGTCTGGGGGGCATGGGCAGGGACGCGGCGGCAGATTGAAATCAATTGATGGATTTCTGATATTCGATTGTCGATATTCGATTGTCGATATTCGAAATTGGGGGCGGAGGCGAGTTGTTCCAGGGCATCGGCGTGGCGATTGGCGTACATGATGAGGGCGTTGGCGGCGATCTCCATGGCGGTGAGTTCATCCTGCCTGGCCTGTGCTTCGGGATTCTTTTGGAAATCCAGTGATTGCTGCGCTTCATGGATATCGTTGATCAGATCCAGCATCCCTTTCCGGTAGATCTTACCGCCGCAGACGGTATGCCCCGGCGCCCGCTGCTCCTGGAATTCGGTGAATACCCCGGCATGGTAGGCTTCGAGCCATTCAGGCGCCATCAGTCCCATGATCCTCTCCCGGTTGCTTTTCCCTTTCCAGTATGGGATGATCGTGTCCCGGTAGGCTTCCTTGACCTCATCGCTGACTTTATAAGCAACCTTTGGTCTTGTGTCCAATACGTCCAGATCGTCCAATGAATGGAGGCAGATCTCGGGATAGGTTGGCGTGGCTTTGGGTGCAGGTCCACGCTCTCCGACGATCAGTTCGCCGGGATTGATACAGATGGTCTTATGTCTGAGAATGTACTCGAACGCTTTGGCCCGCTGGACTGGAATGGGGAGCAATTGAATTTCCGGATCCTGGTAGAAACGGGTGATCAGCAGCGCACGCTCCGCTGAAATAGATGGTATCGCATCCAGGCTTTGTTGCCGCAATTCCCTGATCCGGTCAGTCATATTGATCTATCTAAATGTTTTGCAAAGGTAGTCAGGATTCAGCTAAATTGGATTTTTTTTAGTCACAAAGTCACAGAGTCACAAAGTCACAAAGTCACAGAGTAACAAAGTCACAGAGTCACAGGGGGGTATTATGGGGTTCTTCGCTTCATTCTGAGCGAAGCGAAGAATCCCCTGGATATTAAAGGACAGTAAAAAGAAACTATTTCACCACCACCTTTTGATAGATCACTCCTTCGGAAGAATGAAGACTTACCAAATACAGTCCGGAGAGCAGGTTTGACACGGGAAGAACGATCCAGTCCTTTTTCCCGGACAAGCTGACTTCCATTGAAAGCACGGTTCTTCCTTGAAGATCGGTTATCCTCAAATTTGCATTTTCAGGTTTTCGACTGTTTACCAGCACATTGATCTCATCATCCGCAGGATTGGGAAATACCTTTAGCTCAGTTCCACGATGTTTTTCAACAATACCAGAACATTCATCTACATGGATATAGGCTTTCCTGTTAAGGGTCCATGATTCGGTGCCGTCCGAGACAGTCAGGGAAATATCATAGTCACCTGGATTAGCATACAGAACGACAGGGTTGGCATCGCCGGATGTTGCCGGTGAGCCGCCGGGGAATTCCCATGACCAGGAGCTGACATTGTCATAGGAATCATCCAGGAATGAAACTGTTTGGCCCTTGCAGATGTTCCGTTCTTCGGCATGGAAGAGGGGATAGGGCCCGTCGGTGTTGATCCGGAAGAAGTCGAGGTACTTCAACATCAGGTTTTCTTTTGTTGATGGAGGAAGCGCATCGATCAGTTGACCGAATTCAACAAGCGTGCCGATCGTCTTATAATCATCGCCGTCATAGGCTATTTGAAGGCACCGGTCGGGGTTCAGGTTATTGCTGAAAAGACAATAGGCTGGATTCACCGGTTCGATGGCGAATGGCGCATAATGTATCGGTCCATTGAACCGATACTTCATCCCTTCACTGAAGGTGGCCTGTTTCCCGAATATTGAGTCAAATAAGTACGGCGAAACCTTTTGGGAAGCGTATTTCAGGTAATGGTGAAGGTAGGTGGAATCGCTATAATACCAGAACGAATAGCTTTCGAGATAGAGTTTTCCTCCGTTATTTAGGTAGGAAGAAAAGAACAACGCTTCATCTGTATTGAGCGAATGTGATCCCTGGTTGTTTGTTCCCAGGATGAGAAAGATGGTTGAATAAAGATCGGGATCATCTGGCAGTGCATTGATCTGGTCGT
>VGGL01000176.1 GCA_016868575.1 Bacteroidota bacterium | reverse complement strand
GCTGAAATGCTGGATGTGCCGGTAAAACCTGTAGCTCGCCCTGGCAGCTGCCGGAGCGAACAGGCAATAGTAGAACACCACACATCCCAGGATGAAATAGGCGACCCTTAGACCAGCAATGCGTAAAGTTAGAACGAAGATCTTATATCCCAGTACTCCTCCCCGGGTTTGGCCTTTCCAGGATGGCATCGGAGAATCAGGGGTTGATGCGTTTGAACAGGTAGTCGTAGAAATCCTGCAGGGTAAGGATGCCTGACATCTCTTCTGCTTTGAGTTTGATGCCGAAATGGGTATCAATGATCACAAACAGATCGACAAAATCAAGACTGTCAATACCAAGGTCCTTTTTTAACTCCGCGGAAGGCTTTATCTGGCTCTCTTCCACCTCAATCTCGTCGATCAGTAAGGTGTTAATTTTCTGTATGATCTCTTCCTGCTGCATGGATTGCGCTACATAAGTTGCGACAAAGATATGACTTTTTCTTTTTCTTGCTTCTATTATTTTCGCGCCCTTTGGGCAGAAATTAGCGACCTAAGCGGTTACATAGCTTTTACCGCATGATGATGACTTTGGATGACTGCCAGAATTCCCCGCCATGAATGGTCAGTACATACACCCCAGGATTCATGCCGGTTGTTTCTACCTGGCTCTCCCTGGTTCCCTTATTCAGCTTCTTTTGATAAACCACACGACCCATGTCATCGGTCATCTGTAGCTGACAAGCCATATTCGCCGTTTCCGGAAGAACCAACGTGAACATCTGATTGGCCGGGTTCGGATAGATTTTCAGGGACTGATCCTGTCGTGTTGCGGGCTCAGGCGCCGAAACAAACTGTCTTCCGTCGGGCAAGATGTTCGTAATGAAGGCATTCCTGATGATATCAACCATCTGCCGGAGCTTATTGACTGAATGGGACGAATCCACCCCTTCATAATCCCGGGCAAAGACGAAAGCAAGGTCGATCTCTTCCATTTCTCCCGACTCAAAATTGAAGGGACCCATGGTACCTAAACCTCTTCGGTCTCCTGGAATAGTTTGTAATGTCACTTCCGTCCAATTTTTTGGTCCATTTGGGAGGTTACAGTTTAAACCCCAGTTTAGTGTATCTGATTCTCCGGGAAATATAAAATTGCAAGAAGGACCATAAGATCCTGCATCAGGATGACCTAATCCACCATATTGAAGATGTGTATTATCGTTCCAACTCTGTTTTAATTGTTGGTAATAATGTGTAAAGTAATCATTTTGTTCCCACCCAACTCCAGGTAATGGCAAATTCGGATGTTTCAAGAAGAAGCCTGTCATCCCCATTCTTTCATTATCAATGATTCCATCATCAAACCCAATCCCGTTCACACTGCGATCGCAAAGTTGATTTCCCTGATTGTCTTTGGAGGGGTTGTCCAAACCATCTGCCTCCAGCCTGGGCCCTCCCAGGAAGACTACCCCCTGTGCCGGGGGATGCGCTCCGTAACCAGGTATGGTATCGTCCTCAGGGAGATTAAGATGATCTTGATCAAATCCATCTCCATTATACCCAAAGAAAAGGCTTCGTTCAACATCACAGCCAACGTAGTCATCCTCTGCGTAGCCAATATCGAAATCGGTAAACAAGCCAAAATAGGCGGCATGGTAGTTTTTGTAGTACCGGTTGAAAAGTTTGTAATGAAGAAAGATGGTGTTTTTGAAGGCTGAATCATCCGGCAGATCGAAGGCATAAGCCATTCCATGCATTTCTATCCGCATCGGGATACCTTCCGTCTCGCTATGGAACCAACGTTCATCATTCAGGATAAAGAAAATTGCTTCATCTCCCCGGATCACCGGATAATCGCCATCCTGGCAGTTGTATTTGCTGTCTCCATTATGATCGACATAAGGGGCAAGGTCGTGTGCTTGTCCCAGGGAATCAACCCCATTGCCTGGCCATGTACGAATGTCGTGAATGGGCTGATAGCCTGGTTTAAACCAGTTGTTGCGGTGATGGACGATATCAGCGGCGCTCAGCTTCCACACGTAATTCCACACCGTATCCTGGACCCCTGAATAACTATCCATCACCGGTCCTGCATAAAAATCCTGTTTAGTATGTGCTTGAGCAGCATTCGGTCCCTGGCCATATTTTTCAGCAGCAAGATGAAGAACATTATTGTCGTCCATGCCTCCGATCCATGGTGAAGCAGAAAAAATGGTTGACCTGCCGCTGTTTTTTGGAACAATAAATCCGGGAAATTCACCCATACTGATATATTGAAAAGGAATGAATTGCCGGCCAAAAGCATGAAATATAGCACTGACGTTATTCAGATCAAGATATTTTCCGGGTTCATAAGCTTTATAGAATATCAGGTTGGCGCGTGCCGTATCGTTGGTGAGTGTGTCGATAAGCGAATATTCGTAAATTGCCGTATCCGGGAATACCCAGCTACTGGCTTCGAAATAAGCTCTGAACAAGAAGGATCCGGTTAGAGAAACTTTTCCATGCTGCGAGGCAACATATTTATAGATGATCTTTTTATGTTCAAAGTTATCAAAGGTATCGTTTAAGAGCGGCTCAACAGTGAGCTCTACCCCTGGATATATCTTAAAGGTATCGTTCACTGCGATCAGGGTTTGCCCGTTCATCCGGAAGTCTGAAAGGATGAAAAAGGATATGGCCAGGAGGAGGAAATGCTTTTTCATGGCGGAGGGGATTAATATTTGTACCCAAATATACAATCAAAATAGATGATTCCACCCCGAAAAGCATAGAA
>VGGL01000175.1 GCA_016868575.1 Bacteroidota bacterium | reverse complement strand
GAAATTAGCAACCCAATGCTCTTTATTTTTGTTATGTAACCGAGGATTTATAGAAGAAAGATATGAAAAAGCGAATAACGAACTGGTATCCGATTGTCGAGGCCCGATATCCGATATGCGAGGTGGAAAATGTACGTAACGGTCGTACGGACAACAAACAACGAACAACGCTACCAACGGCTTGCCCTCATTTCGAAAAAATATAATATTTTTGCGGTTTCGGAGTTATCCATTCAACCCGGAAGGCATTGAAGAGAAAGACACATTTTACGATCATATTCTGTCTGGCAGGGATGGCCGCTGTATTGCTCGTCTCCTGTTCGACCAAGAAAAACACCCTGGTCCGGCGGGCTTATCATAACCTGACTTCCCGCTATAATGTATATTGGAATGGAGGGGAGAGCTTCAAGGAGGGGGTGATAGAACTGGACAAAAAGGTGAAAGACAACTATGCCCTGATTCTTCCGGTATATAATTATGGTACCAAGGCTGATGCCGCCTCGCTGAACCAATACATGGATGTGGCCATTAAGAAGGCCACCAAGGCCATCCAGAAACATTCCATGGTCTTTAACAAGAAGGAACATGTGCGGTGGATCGACGACAGCTACCTGCTCATTGGCAAATCCTATTTCTACAAACAGGACTATTCAATGGCCAGGATGACTTTCGAATTCGTGATCAAGCAGTACAACGACAACGCAATCAAATACGACGCCATGCTCTGGCTGGCGCAGACATACATCCAGCAGAAGGAATTTAAAAAGGCAGGCCCCTTGCTCGATGTGGTACTTAATAAGGTTGAAAAGGGAGAGATCCCTTCATCATACAACAAGCAAATCTATCCCGTCTTTGCCGACTATCACATCCGGCAGCAGAATTATACCATGGCCGCCGACTACCTGCGGCTATCTTTGCAGTACAAGGTTCCGCGAAAGCTGAATACGCGCATCCGGTTTATCCTGGGTCAGATTGAACAGCAAAATGGAAACCTTGATGCCGCTTCCGGCTACTACAAGCAAGTGATGGGAAGGATGACCTCCTATGATATGGAGTTCAATGCCTCCATCAATCAGGCTCAGTGCTTTTCAGCTTCTTCCGGTGACTCGAAGTGGATCATCCGGAAACTAAGTAAACGGATGCTCAGGGATGATAAAAACAAGGATTTTCAGGATCAGATATACTTTGCCCTGGCGCATATCTACATGAGAGGGGAAGATACCGTTAAAGCCATTGAATACCTCAAGAAATCCGTTGCGAAAAGCACGACCAATGCTTATCAAAAGGCGATATCATCACTCGAACTGGCAGGCTTTTACTTAGATGTGCCTGACTATTCGAATGCCTTTGCCTATTTCGACAGCACCATGATGTTCCTTCCTAAGGATTATCCCGATTATAAGATCCTTGAGAAGAAAACGCTTACGCTGAAAGACCTGGTTACCAACCTCCAGATAGTCAGCAGGGAAGACAGCCTTCAGCGGCTGGCCGTCATGCCTGAAGCACAGCGCAATGCGATCATCGACAAGATCATTGAAAAGATCGTCGAGGAAGAAAAAAAGAAACAAGAGGAGGAGCAATTCAAACAGGAAACCTCCATTCTGGAACAGCAGACCCAACTATCAAGACCTCCCACCGGCATCGGTATGGGCGGGGCATGGTATTTCTATAATCCCGGTGCCATCAGCAACGGAAACAACTCCTTTGTCAAACGATGGGGAAAACGGATTTTAGAAGATAACTGGTTCCTGCAAGATAAAGAATATGTACCCCAGTTTGCGGAAGTGCCAATTGATAGTGTAGCGGTTGATAGCTCCGGATCAGAGAAAAATTATTCGGCTTCCAACGATCCCAAGAACAGGAATTTTTATCTGAAAGACATCCCTTTTACCAGTGACCTGGTTGATACGTCCAATAAAAAAATCGAGCAAGCGCTATTCAACCTGGGTTTTATTTATAAGGAAGGGCTGAATGACCTGGTGAATTCCATCGCCTCCTTTGAATCGTTGTTAAGCAGGTTCCCCGGGACCGCCCGGACCGTTCAGAGCTATTTCCAGCTTTACAGGCTTTACGGCACTGTGGATAACCAGTTGAAAAGCAATGCATACCGGGATTCCGTGCTGACCCGTTTCCCGGAAACCGATTACGCCAAGCTGATCATCGATCCGACCTATTATTTAAAGTTGTCGGATGAAAAAAGTCAGATCGAAAAGTTATATACAGAAACTTACGAAGCGTATAAGAAAAGCCAATATTACATCGTGATGAGCAATGCTGGTAAAGCGTTGACCGCTTATCCCAAGGATACGACTTACCTTCCCCGCTTTGAATACCTGAAGGCATTGGCTATCGGACGTGTGGAAGTCCAGGACTCCCTGATTGCTTCGCTTCAGAAAGTGATCCTGAAA
This sequence comes from Bacteroidota bacterium, assembly GCA_016868575.1. Classification (GTDB taxonomy): domain Bacteria; phylum Bacteroidota; class Bacteroidia; order Bacteroidales; family FEN-979; genus VGGL01. Next base: position 352 of record VGGL01000175.1, on the reverse strand, counting down.
TACCCGAAAAGCCCTGTTAAGAGACTGGCACAGGATGTTCTCGATGCTGTGAACAGGACGTCGTCGGGTCCCGGGGTTTCCGGCCCTGGCAAAACCGACAGCCTGGTGGTGGATACGAAAATCTATTCCGTTAATCCCTTCATCACCCACTTCTATGTGCTCATCGTCAACTCTTCCTTGCATAGTGTGGATGCCCTGAAGGTCAAGATCTCCGACTTCAATATCAAGAATTACGACCTGGAAAACCTCCAGATATCCAGCATTGTGTTAAACAATGACCATGAGATGATCACGGTCTCGAATTTCAAGGATGCTGACAAGGCACTGGGCTATTATCAAGCCATACGGGCCA
>VGGL01000174.1 GCA_016868575.1 Bacteroidota bacterium | reverse complement strand
GCCGGGCTTGTTCCTGACAATAAAGGTTGGAAAAGTAAAACCGGGTTGTTTGGCAAAATAGCCGAAGAACAAGCCATTGGCGATGCCGAACACCATCGGTTCGGTGATCTCCATCCCGGCATGATTCAACAAAGCGGTGACGGTGCCCGATTCACAATGGGCGGCCATCTTATGATTGAAAGCGATTGGATCCATCTTACACCTGGGTGATTACAACAACATCATTGGAGGTTCTGCTTTGCTTAACGGAAGGGGTCTCTGCTTCAATGCCCTGGATGAACACCGGCTGTTCCTTTCCGTCCACCTCTTTGGCCAGGAACTGAAAGAAATTAGCTGCCGGAACATTGAAAACATCTGCATATCTGGAAAGATGTTCAACCCGCGCTGTTGCAAAGCCTTTCACTGAGCAATGCTTCCTGACTTTTCCGGCACTCAGCCTGACACGCTTGGCAAGTTCCGATTCCGAGAGGTCCTCCAGAACCATGAAATACTTCACCATGCTGATCTCTCCGCGGATCACCCGGTCACGCAGGGAAGCCTCCAGGTTTCTGCGTTTCAGCTCATAATCATCCAGAAAGTTCTTGGTGATATACGATCCTGTTTGCATTGGACCATATTCCCCGCCCTCTTTTTCAACATACAGGATGAGCTGTTGTTTCTTGAAATCGATTTTTCCGTCTTTCTCTTTCATCTCCGATTTGATTAAGAACGGTCGCGGAAGATCTTCCAGGAAGATATGCCGGCTGACACCGTGAAAAACAGTAACAATAATACAATATTTTTCCAGATCGCAGCAAATGATGCTTGTCTGACAAACAACTCCAGGAAGGCGTCGATGCCCCATCTGACGGGAGAAATCCAGCTGACCGTCCGGACAAACTCCGGCATCAGGTAGATGGGCAGGAAGACCCCGCTGAAGAGTGCCAGGATGACGACCAGCAGCGACCCCACCATGCCCGCTTGTCCATGTGTTCGCGCAAAGCTGCCAATCAGCAAACCAAAACCGATGGCGCCAAGGGCAGAGGCGAACACGGTAACCAGTAAGGCCAACGGATGGGAGGGAAGGTGAAGAGCAGGGATCCCAAAAACCTCAGGCAACAAGTACATCCCGGTGAGTGTCAATAAGATGAATTGCAGGGCGCAGATGGCAGCATAAACAATCACTTTTCCCGAGAGGATGGCACAACCGGTCACAGGCATCGACCTGAGCCGCGTAAATGGCCCTCCGTTGCGCTCATGCAGGAGGCTTCCGGCCATCGGCAACACAATGAAAAACATGGCGAACAGCGTGAAAGCGGGCACATTGTTCTGGATCAGGGTAGGGGTGTAGGTGATCTTTTCCGAAACGGCCACTTCTGTCCGGATGAGCGGCAACCGGCCTGTATCCATCAGCAACTGCCGGCCGGGGATGTCAAGACCTGTTTCAGGTAAACCGGCAGGGAGGTGATCTGCGAGGCTGATGGGCTGAAAGTTCTTTCCAAACCGATTGGCCAACTCCCGGTTGACCTCCCGTTCAATGACCTTCCGTTGCACTTCCAGCGCTTTGTTGAGCTGATCAATGAACGATCGTTTCATCAGCGCTTCCTGATTCCTGGTCAGTTCTTCCAGTTTGAGTCGGGTTTCTACCGCGGAGGTGATCCTTTCAAGTGACTGGACAATGGAGTTGATATAGGAGTCGTTGGTGGCTGGATCGAGGATCAGGAGCACCGGCCCGTGATCCATTTCAGGATGATGCGGAATATCTTCGGAGACCGCTTTCGTGGCGAGTTCCCGAAAAGCCTGGGTTGTATTGGCAGGGATGATGATCCCCACCTGGAATTTCCCTGCAGTGACCTCTTTCCGGAGTTGTTTTTCATCTAAAGGAGTTTTGCCTGGGCGTGTCACAAGGTTGAACACACCGGTGGAATCAAGCATGGCGTGGATTGTTTTTCCGGCCACTCCCGTATCCCGGTTCAGGAAAAGGATATCCGGTTTGTTGTCGCGGAAAGACTTGAAGGCATTTTGCTGCGCAAGGGTCACCACAATGATCAGGAGTAGTGGCATGATGAACAGGATCAGCAGGCCGGGGATATCCCGTACCAGGATCAGCAGTTCTTTCACCAGGTGTGCAAACAGCCTTCTCATGGCTGCAAAAGTACATTATTCCGGTTATTTCCTGGCGTCGATCACCGAGAATGGGGCGATGGTACGGGTGATTCTGATATCCGTGAACCCTGATTTGACAAGCAGTTCCGTATATTCATCCAAGGTCCTTTCTTTAGCTCCGGGGAATGAGACCAGCATCTGCAGGTCGATCAGTTTGGCAAACGAAGGTTGATTGGGTTTATTCACCACATTTTCGATGATGATGACTTTTCCGCCCGGGATGGCGGCATGGTGGATGTTTTGTAAGATCTTCAGGCATTTCTCATCATCCCAGTTGTGGAGGATATTTTTCAGGATGTACCCATCGCCTCCTTCCGGGATGGTATCAAAGAAACTGCCCGGGATAAGTTTTACCCGTGATGAAACATCGCTTGTGGTAAGGGTATCAGGGGCATCCCGGATGGCATCGGGAAGGTCGACAATGGCGCCGTTCAGACGCGGATAGCGACGCAGGATTGCCGAGAGCACCATCCCTTTCCCCCCACCGACATCGATGAGGGATTTGTATGTTGAAAAATCGTATGCATGCAACAGGGGATCGATGGACAATTGTGAAATATCATGCATTGACCTGTTGAAAACCGCAGAGGCTTCCGGATTGTCGGCAAGGTATTCATAGATCCCTTTCCCAAGC
>VGGL01000173.1 GCA_016868575.1 Bacteroidota bacterium | reverse complement strand
ATCTAAACATCCTCGACTACGACTACTACTTCAGGATAACAGAACATATTATTCATGGGGATATTACTTCTACCCTGCTGATCATTAACGAGATTCTCGAAAAAGGATTCGATGGGCAGCATTTCCTGATAGGCTTTGGGAGCCACCTGCGGAACCTATTGGTTTGCAAGGATGAAGCGACACTCAGCCTGCTTGAAACTACTCCCTCCGTACGTGAAAAGTACAAGGAACAGGCCGCAGCCTGCCCCATCAACAGGCTGGTGAGGATGCTTGATGTCATCAACAAGTGTGACCAGGGATACAAATCCAGCAATAATAAATCCCTGCATCTGGAAATCTCCCTCATTCAAATATGCCTCCCTGATGAACCTGAAGAGCCATCCCCCAGGGTGGCAGCGACTGTTCCTTCCGCTTCAATAGCCTCCAAACCAGCCTCCCCGGCGGCAAAGACGGTTTCTCAACCATCCGACTCAAAACCATTGGGCAACATCAAGTCGACCTCATTGAAGACGACATCCATCAAGACTACCGATAACCTGAAGAAGGAGGAAGGAGTTGCACATGCTGAAGAGCCTGCGGAAGATTGGGAAAAGCCTGTTTCACAGGAATCTCTGGAACAGGCATGGAAGCAATTTACTGATACGCTGGAGGCTTCAAATCCTCATTTATATTCGACCCTGACTAAAAGCAAACCCATTCTTGCAGCTCCGTCAACCATTCAATATCATCTTGACAACAAAGTCCAGGAGGAAGAACTTTTTGAACGCAGGGCAGCATTGCTTGCCTTCTTAAGAAAGGCGCTTCAGAATAAACACATCATGCTGCAAACGGAGATTGACGACACTCCACAAACCAACAGGCCTTACACCCCAAGGGAAAAATTCAACCACCTGGCTGAGAAGAATCCTTGTCTTAAAGAACTCAAAGAACAGCTTGACCTTGACATTGAATATTGATCAGGGAAGAAAGGTATTTGCCTTCGGAGAAACAGTATATGATATTGTTCTGGAGGATGGCATACCGGTCAGCGGTTGTGCAGGAGGAGCCATGCTGAACACATCGGTATCTCTCGGGCGATTGGGAATAGCAGTTTTCCTGGTTGGGACCGTAGGAGATGATCTGGTAGGAGAAAATATCAGGGCATTCCTCCACCGCAACCATGTGGACACCACTTGCCTGCAAGTCCGAAAAGGCAAGAAAACTTCATTGGCGCTGGCATTTCTTGATCAGGCTAAAGAAGCCAGTTACCAGTTCTACAAAGACGATCCGTTCCCTCGTGGGATGACGATTGATATTCCACCTGCAGGCCCCCGGGACATTTTTCTTTTTGGTTCCTATTATTCCATCATGCCAGAAACCAGTGAGCAGGTGAGAAACCTGATCCGGAGAGCCAAGTCAGCATCTTCGATGATTATTTATGATCCCAACTTCAGAACAGCCCATTTGTCGAAGTTGGAAGAACTTCTTCCGGCTGTGATCCGAAATATTTCATCAGCAGATCTGGTCAGGGGTTCAGCAGATGACTTTTTAAATCTTTTCGGAAGCAGTGACCCTGACTTTGTTTATAATCATCTCGTGGATGTCGGGTGTAAACACTTGATTTACACCATGGGCGGAGATGGCATTTATTATATTTATCCTGGTGGAAGAAAATTTTTCAGAACGAAATCCGTTAAACCAGTGAGTACTGTCGGAGCAGGAGATTCATTCAACGCAGGATTGATATCCGGGATTTTTGCCGAGGGAATAACAGGCATGGAAATGATACAACAAGACCCCGGGGGTTTATCCAGGCCGATTAAGCAAGGTATTGAATTCGGCCGACGTGTTTGCAAGAGCTTACAAAATTATATTCCGAAGTCATACGCTGATAAGATCACGATATGTTGAAAACAATTTCCTCCTATATTTTAGGGATCATAGGCTGGAAGACGAATGGTGAGATCCCTCCGGATATAAAAAAATGTGTCTTAATCGCTGCCCCTCATACCAGCAATTTTGATTTCATATTAGCCAAGTTAACTTACTGGAAGTTAGACATTAACATCAAATTCCTGATTAAAAAGGAGTGGTTTAAATTTCCTTTTGGCGGGTTGGCCAGGAGGTGGGGTGGGATACCTGTTGACCGGAGCAAGCCATCAAAGGTTGTAAGTGAAATGGTGAAGGAGTTTGACAAAGCCGACTCACTGGTCTTGTTGATCACGCCGGAGGGGACCAGAAATCTGGTGAGGCAGTGGAAAAGAGGTTTTTATGAGATTGCCATACAGGCAAAAGTTCCCATCGTTTTTGGATTTGTCGATTATGCTGAAAAGAAGGGAGGCGCTGGCCCGGTGTTTTATCCAACAGGAAATTATGAAGCGGATATGAAAGTCATTGAAGCATATTACAGAACCAAGACGGCCCGTCATCCGGAGCGGTTCAACCTCAGCGCTGAAAACAAAAAATCCGGTTAAGGAAACCGGATTTTTGTTGACCGACCAGGATTCGAACCTAGACTAAAAGAACCAAAATCTCTTGTGCTACCATTACACCATCGGTCAATACCCTAAAACGGGTGCAAAATTAAAGAGATTTTCGTTCCATCCAAGAAATCATCGTATTTTTTTCACTTTGGTCTTTGCCTGAAGGAAAGGGCTGCAGATCTTCCGATGGCATCGCAAAGGAAGGCTAAATCTTTTTTTGAGGTGCTACGTATAAAAGAGAAAAAAGCAATATGGAAAAGAAAGATGTAAAATCTCTACTTGCACCGCAAGAGATTATCGAGAAGTTTGATCTGGTAAAGATCAACGA
>VGGL01000172.1 GCA_016868575.1 Bacteroidota bacterium | reverse complement strand
CTCTATTGCCGGGATGCCGTTGGTCTTCCATTTTATTTGTCCTTCCTGGTCCACATATTGAATGTAAACATTCGGATTCATCCTGTCTGTCCGGCTGTCGTACCAGGCGATGAAGAAGCCTCCTGCACCGTCATCCACCATCGGGAGGATGGTGATCTCGCGGGGGATCGTATAGGCCAGGGTATCCAGGTTGCATATCTGGATCGGTTCCGGCCAGAGCGGATAACCGGCTTTATCGAATTTTTGGGCGAAGATGTATCGCATAAATTCCTGACCGATCTGTGCACCGGTTTTCACCTGTCTGAACCAGGCAACGATGAAGTTGCCATCGTGGAGGCTTAACAATGAAGGGCATTGGAATGTAGAGTCTTCGTTTATGAGCACCACCGGGTGTTCCCAGGGCAAGGATCCGTCAGCATCCACTTTATGCATGGCGATCAGCGACTTGGATGTATCAATGAAATATTCACTCCAGGCCATGATGTATTCCCTTTCAGCCAGTAAGATGGCATTCGGAGAGTATTTCATGAGGGATGATTGTGTAAGCTTAACGCCGCTGCTGCCCCACAGGGCTTGCCCGGTGGATGAGAAACGATGGGCGTAAACCTGGCTGGCGGATGGACCCTCTTCCATGCTTTCATAGGTAATGATGGCACAGGTGTCGGCATCGCTGATCAGCTTGTAGTCGCTGATCCAGGTGCGGAAAGGGCCGTCTGTGACCAGCACTCCGCCGGAAGGAAGCAACAAATTGCCATTCAGATCGGTACGCTGCAGGGACACCAAAAAATTTTTAGGCGCGCTGGTGGCACGGAAGGTCGAAATATAAAAGCCTCCCGAAGCATCCGCTGCAATCTTCGGAAGCGCATATTCAGGCTGATTGTTCCCGAAAATTTTGGCATTGAGCGCCGGATCGTTTGACCATTGCCCGGTGACCGAAAGGATGGAGAAACATACACAAAGGATGGAAAGGAAAACAGTTCTCATAATGATATTTTTTTCGTTTCTATGGTCAAAAGTAAAACAAAATTCCCCGTTGATAGCATTTTTTGTGAACTTTGCTAAAAACTCAAGCACATGACACTGATATTGAACAGGCAGGATGTGGTATCAATCCTGTCGATGAAAGACTGCATGGGCGCCATGGATATGGCTTTCCGCGAGCTGGCCAACGGCACGGCCATTCTCCCTTTACGCACAGCAATCACCCCTCCGGGTGGACTGTCGCTCTATATGCCGGCCTATCTGAAAGAGATGAAAGCGCTGGCGTGTAAGGTCGTAACGATCTACAAAGAGAACCCTGCCCGTTACCAAATGCCAACGGTGATCGGCAAAGTACTGTTACAGGATCCTGAAACCGGCGATGTGATCTGCATCATGGACGGGGGATACCTGACGGCGGTGCGCACCGGCGCAGCCAGTGGCGTGGCTACAAGGCTGCTGGCGAGGAATCAGGAAGGGATGACTGCCGGCATTTTCGGAGCGGGAGTCCAGGCACGGATGCAACTGTGGGCGGTGGCCGAAGCACGGAAACTGTCGCATGCACTGGTCTATGACATCTCCAGAGATGCTGTCGCTGCTTTTGTGAAAGATATGCAGGAAAAGCTGAACCTGGATATCCGGATTGCCGCTGATCCTGACGAGCTGCTTGCCTGCGATATCATCTGTGCCGCCACCTCGGCCACAACCCCGCTCTTCGATGGCCGAAAGCTCCGTCCCGGAACCCATATCAACGGCATCGGCAGCCATACCCCGACAATCCGTGAATTGGACACCGAGACCATCAAACGATCCAAATTCATCGGCGACTCCAAAGAAGCCTGTTTTGGCGAGGCCGGTGACCTGCTCATTCCGATCAAAGAAGGCGCCATCACCGCCGATCATTTCTATGCAGAGCTGGGCGAGATCCTAACGGGAATGAAGCAGGGAAGGATGAACGATGAAGAAATCACCTTGTTCAAATCCAATGGACTTGCCATCCAGGATGCCGCAACGGCAAAGGTCGTGTATGAAAAGGCAATGAAAGAGGGGAGAGGGACGAAGGTGGTTATTTGACCCCACCACCGGGAGGCTGACAAAAAGTCTTATTTATTATTTGAACCGCAAAGACGCGGAGGCGCAAAGAACTGATAATCAATATTTATTTTCTCTGCGTCTCTGCGCCTCGGCGGTGAAATAGTTCTTTTTGGTCAGCCTCATTACTCATTGCTCATTACTCATTTCTTTAACAAACCCACTGTAGGTAGTGACTTCCTTTGTGCCAGCAACATTCCGGCAAACATCAGGATGCAGCCGGCCAGGATGCGCAGGGTTATTGCCTCCTGGAGTATCAGCCACCCTCCGAAGACAGCAAAGACCGATTCGGTGCTCAGCACAATGCCTGCATACGCCGGATGGGCCTTCCGCTGCGCGATAACCTGCAGGGTGTAGGCCACGCCTACCGATAAGATGCCACCATAGAGCACAGGTATCGCTGTCGCCCATAAAATGTCGAAACTTATTGTTTCGGTGAACGCAGCCACCATGGCGCTTAACAACGCGCAGATGGCAAATTGGATGAAGGCCAGCCGGATCGGGTGAAACTGGGGCGCAAGCCACCCGACAAAAAGCACATGAACTCCCCAGAAAATCGCACAGACAAACACCAGCAGGTCGCCCATGTTGAGCCCGGTGCCCTCGTGAAACGACAACAGGTACATCCCCGCCAGCGCCAGGATGGCTCCAAACCAGGTATAAATATGCGTTTTCTGACCGATCACGAGGCCAAACAGCGGCACAAAGATGACATACAATCCGGTGATAAACCCGGCATTACCGGCTGTGGTGCTGACAATGCCCACCTGCTGG
>VGGL01000171.1 GCA_016868575.1 Bacteroidota bacterium | reverse complement strand
CGGATCAGGTTTTGCGGGATGTTGGCCAGTTTACGACCTTCTTCTCCCTGCTGGGAATGGGTGGAAATAGCAGGGATCGTGGCGACTGACTTGATCCTGCCCAGGTCGGTAGCGCGCCAGATCCGCCGGAAGGCATCAAACACATCTCTTGTTTTCCGGGCGCCACCTTTCACGTTGAAAGACATCAGGTGGCCATATCTGTTGACCTTTTTCCCATATAATTCATCATATTCCGAGTCGACCAGCACAAGATACCTGGATGCCAATTCATGGAGGGGATGGGATTTGAGTCCCAGGTATTCGACCTTTTCAATATGCTTGTGAGATGCCAGGAACTGGGCGATTTTCATAGTATTGCGGCTGAGCAGGTCCATCCGGGAACGGAGTGTTCGAAGGTCATTTAATGCCATGAATGCATTCATAGGGGAGATATTGGGGCCATTATCCCGGTTGGGCAGGAGTTTCAGGTAGGTGGCAAAATCAGCTTTCATTTCAGGATTATCGATGTTTGAGACGATATTCTTTCTGGAGATGACCGCACCGACGATGCTGCTTCCGCCAGAAGCCATGGATTTTGTAACCGACTGAATGACGATATCGGCGCCATATTGCAGGGGGCGCATCAGTGCAGGCGTAGCAACAGTGGCATCGACAATCATCGGAATGCCATGTTTATGTGCGAGGGCAGCAACTTTTTCCAGGTCAAAGAATGCCAGGCCCGGGTTGCTGGGCAATTCCCCATACAGGAAACGGGTGTTCTCATCAATCAGCGATTCCCATTCTGCCAGGTCGTTTGAGTTAACGATCTTTCTCCATTCCACATGCCTCTCCTGGTGTTTTCTGATGCTGAACTGCTGATAAGTGCCGCCATAGACCTGGGTGGTAGCCACAAAGTTCATGGGTGCATTAGGCTTTTTCGGATCAACAACCAAGAATTGATCGACAACGCTCTGTATGGCAGCCATCCCTGAAGAAGTAGCAATACAGGAGGTTTCCAGATCGGAGCCATAGCCATCCAGTAATGCCAGCGCACCTTCGAGGTAATACATGGTTGGATTGGCGATTCTTGAATAGCACCAGGTTGGGATTTCATATCCCAAAGCCGCTTCCATTTCGTCCGAGTCCCGGTATGCCTGTGAAGACGACATATAAATGGGTTCGATGATCGATCCCTGATTAAAATCAAGGGCTTCCTGCATTGAATAAATCCCATGAACGGCAATGGTGTCAAACCGGCATTCTTTTATCTCCTTTTTATACTTCTGATGCCATTCAGCTGCACTTTTAGCCGCCATTTTGTACTTTTCAATTCCTTTGGGTTCCATATTGTAGAGATTAATGTTTCCGGAAAACGGGGCTTCAAAAGTAAAAAAAATGTGAGGTTTTTATATAACTTCGCAGGCCAAAATTGGATACATATGAATTTTGATGTGATTGTTATTGGAAGCGGGCCTGGCGGTTATGTAGCTGCCATACGGGCTGCCCAGCTTGGAATGAAAGTAGGTGTTGTAGAACGTGCCGAGGTGGGAGGCATTTGCCTTAACTGGGGCTGTATTCCCACGAAAGCGCTCCTGAAAAGCGCCCAGGTATTCAGGTATGTACAACATGCCAAAGATTATGGTGTGCTGACCAATGGAGAAGCACAGGCAGACTTTCAGGCGATGATCAAAAGAAGCCGTGATGTTGCCGATGGCATGAGCAAAGGGATCCAGTTTCTTTTCAAAAAGAACAAGATCGAGATGATCCCGGGTACCGGGAAAGTCCTGCCCGGAAAAAAGGTGCTGGTTTCCTCTTCAGATGGAAAGACCACAGAATATTTGGCCAAACATATTATCCTTGCCACCGGCGCCCGCTCCCGGGAACTTCTTATCCTGAAACAGGACGGGAAAAAAATCATCGGATACCGGGAGGCCATGACCTTAAAAGAACAACCCCAATCACTGGTGGTGATTGGATCCGGCGCCATCGGCTCTGAGTTCGCTTATTTCTATCAAAGCATAGGGACGAAAGTCACCCTCATTGAATTGCTACCCAATGTTGTTCCGCTGGAAGATGAAGAAGTTTCCAAGCAACTGGAACGGTCTTTCAAGAAGATGGGCATGACCGTTATGACAAATACAACTGTCAATGCGGTAGGTACCAGCGGTAAGGGTTGTCGGGTGAAGGTGACGACCAAAAAAGGGGAAGAAGTGATTGAAGCGGGCATCGTGATGTCGGCAATTGGAATAGCAACCAATATTGAGGGGATCGGGTTGGAGGAATGCGGTATTGCGACAGAAGGAGGCAAGGTGATGGTAGATGAATTCTACCGTACCAAAGTGGATGGTTATTATGCCATCGGAGATATTGTCCGTGGACCTGCCCTGGCCCATGTTGCCTCTCAGGAAGGGATTATCTGTGTAGAACAGATCGCCGGGCTGAAGCCAGAACCCCTTGACTATCAAAATATTCCTTCCTGTACATATACATCGCCTGAAGTGGCATCTGTCGGGATGACCGAAAAAGCAGCCAAAGAAGCCGGATATGAGATCAAGACCGGGAAATTCCCGTATACTGCATCCGGCAAGGCCAGCGCAGCAGGTTCCCGGGACGGGTTTATCAAGGTGATCTTTGACGCCAAATACGGCGAGTGGCTGGGCGCCCACATGATCGGAGACAATGTAACGGAGATGATCGCAGAGGTGGTGGTTGCCCGTAAACTTGAGACAACCGGCCACGAGATCATCAAATCGGTCCACCCCCATCCTACCATGTCGGAAGCCATCATGGAAGCAGTAGCACAGGCTTACGGAGAGTGCATTCACCTTTAAACATCGCCGGATGAAAGTGAACGAAACCAGGATAAAAGGACTGCTTGTGATCAGTCCG
>VGGL01000170.1 GCA_016868575.1 Bacteroidota bacterium | reverse complement strand
TGGAAAAAGATCTTCTTCCTGATTTCCGGGATAAAACTCTATTTCTATCAAAAAGTCATCCGCCACGCCGACCTGATCCTCACTGTCTCAGATTCCGACAGCAATTATCTCTCACAGCATTTTCCCGAGGTCAAAGTGGTGAACATTCCAAGTTTCCATGCGGCAGATGACATCACTTCCCTTGTCGGGAAAGGAACGTACATCTTATATCATGGGAATCTTGCGGTTCCCGAAAATGAGAAGGCTGCCTGTTTTCTTATTGAGGATGTCTTTAGCAAGATCACTTTCCCGATTATCATTGCCGGACGTAATCCTTCCGATACACTGAAAAGAAAAGCTGCGCCTTTCAGCCATATCAAGATCATCGGTAACCCTGATGGAACTGAGATGGCTGAACTGATCCGGCGGGCCCATGCACATATCCTTTTCACTTTTCAGGCTACGGGACTGAAACTGAAACTGCTAAATGCCCTCTTCAATGGAAGGTTTTGTATTGTGAACCAGAAAATGCTGGAAGGAACCGGGCTGGAGAACTTATGTCTCCTGGCCAATGAGCAGGCAGAACTGATTAAACAGATCAATCAGGTTGTCCTAAAAGACTTTGATGAAGAGACAGTTGCTGTGAGAAAATTGATCCTGATGGAACGCTATAGCAACAGGAGCAATGCAGAACGGCTTGCGATGCTGATCTTTCAGCGTCCTGTCAATTGACCTTGATCAATTTGTAATCCATATATTTCACGATGTTCCAGTACGTATTCTCCAATCCGTTGCCAGGAGACTGGCAAAATCGATAGGTTGTATGGAGCAGTTGCATGTTACGTTGTGGAAGGCAGGAGCCAAATGGTTTTCCATGATCCATAAGGGATGAAAAGAAGAGCACACCGATATCAAAACCTTCAAAAGCCAGCAGATCGGGTTCTGTCTTAAATCTGTCCCTGTAGGCGCCGATGAAACGGATAACACCCGGATCATCGTAATTGATATGGGCGGGATACATCACATGGGCAGAAGTATTGACCATATGTTCATTTTCCAGATCATCCAGCCTATCCCATCTTGGAAGCCCGAAAAGTGTAACCCTGAAAGTCCTGGATTGGTCATTCAACCGGTTGATGAAATCCATGACTGAAACTTTATTGTCTGAGATATGCATGACCAGGTTTTCCTTCTGATGATCGAGGAATTTCACCATCTCATAGTATGAATTGACAAAATGGAGGCTGGGATCACCGGTATGCTTCAGTTTCAGTTTGTTGAACAAGACTGAATCCAGGTGGTTGTAATTGGATTGAACAACATCTGAAAATGCCGGGATGGAGGACTGATCCTTCAGTGGGGATTTAAACTCACCGACGACAATCACGTTTGTGTTGGGGAAAGCCCTGTTGATATATGCCGAAAGGTGCATTTGCTGGGAGGCGACGGAAGGCTGCAACTTGATGACATAGGGATTGTCTCTGATGATATCCGGTCGTTCTGAAAGCGGATTGACGAGAAAAATGTGTTGCTCTTTGGCAAACCTGGAGAGGATCCTGAAACTGTTGTGATAAAGCAGTGCGATGATCAGGTCCATGTTTTTCATCTCAGGTTTTTGGGTAAGTGACACGATCCTGGAAGTATCGCCGTCAGCATCATACACATACAGCCGGGCCCGGAGGCCTTTTTTCTCAAGGGAATCGAGCGCCATCCGGAGACCTTCATAGAATGTAATGAATTCAAATGCCTTGTAGTTTGTATTCAGTTCTGAAGCCGGGAGATCGGTTGGAATACCCGCTACACTCCACAGATTCAGTGGCAACAGCAGGGCAATGTTGTATGTTTGCTGTCTGTTATGCTCATTTGGCCGGCAGTCGGGCTTTTTCTCGTCGACTACCGTATCCTGCTGTTCAGAAACAGGTTGAATCACAGGTTTGGGATCCAGATCGCTAAGCCGCACCGGTATTTTAATTTTCATGTTGACCTTCAGCCCTTCACGAATCTCCGGATTCAGTTCAATGAGCTTTTCCATCGGGACTTCATAGGTTCTGGAGATGGAAAAGAGCGTTTGTTTCTTCTCTACCTTATGAATGTAGAATTCAATGCCGTCGATCCGTTGGATTTCCTTTGATTTCTTGACAGAGATCACATCCTGGGCTGACAGGATTGGGATTGCCAGCAGGAAACAGATGAAGATATGAATAGCTTGCTTTATCATGTCATTCCCATTCGATGGTGGCCGGTGGTTTGGAACTGATATCATACACCACCCGGTTAACCCCTTTTACCTTGTTGATGATCTCGTTGGAGATGGTAGCCAGGAAGTCATGGGGTAATGATGCCCAGTCGGCGGTCATGCCATCTGTAGAGGTAACTGCCCGGAGGGCAACAACATTTTCATACGTCCGTTCGTCACCCATCACTCCCACTGACCGAACCGGCAGGAGGACCACAAAGGCCTGCCACACTTTGTCATAGAGGTTGTGATCTTTCAATCCCTGGATGAAGATATGGTCAGCGTCCTTTAGAATCCGCAGGCTTTCGCCGGTTACCTCTCCGATGATCCGGATACCCAGGCCGGGTCCCGGAAACGGGTGCCGGTTGAGGATGGATCCCTTGATCCCCAGGGTGTGACCTACCCGGCGTACTTCATCCTTGAAGAGGCTCTTCAAAGGTTCAACGATTCTCAGGTTCAGCCTGTCAGGAAGCCCCCCGACATTGTGATGGGATTTAATGGTTGCAGAGGGACCTCTCACGGATACCGACTCAATGACATCCGGGTAGATGGTTCCCTGAGCCAACCAAATGACGTTATCGAGTTTTTTAGCTTCTGCTTCAAACACTTCGATGAAGGTTTTGCCAATGGCTTTCCGCTTTTCTTCAGGCTCAAAAATTCCTTTCAGGGCTTTCAAAAACTGATCCGTAGCGTCAACACCCGTTACGTTCAATCCCAT
>VGGL01000169.1 GCA_016868575.1 Bacteroidota bacterium | reverse complement strand
GATCTTTCACAAACCCAGGTATCATCCGTTGAACCCTTGCAGAAGTTGTATCATTTATTACATCTGGACATTGACAGCACGGCTGTTGACGACCTGAACCCCTTATCAGGATTAAAAAACCTGAATTTTCTTTTTGCCGATGCCATGAAGGCTCCCCGGGAAAAGATCAGGGAATTCATGTTTGCGCATCCCGACTGCCTGGTCATCTATCAAACGCAAAGTGTAGCCGATTGGTTCGCCGCGCTGCCAGAGTCCTGGAAAGATGTTTTTCTGAATGCTGCAGGTATTAGCGGAAAACCATCCCGGATTGAGTTGCAGCAAATCGTTAACATCAGGGAAATCATCATCCCTGATAACACCCCAATCAAACAGCTCGACCCGCTGTTGAAAATGGAAAAACTGACCCGGCTTGAATTTTCAAATACCCAGGTTGATCAACTCCATGTCATCTCATCTCTTGTCGACCTGGAAATACTTGCATTCCCGAAAAACCCGATCAGTGATATCAAACCTTTGTCAGGCTTGAAAAATATTAAGGAACTGAACATGGAAAATACGCAGGTGAAGGATCTGAAATACCTTGAAAACCTCACAACCGTTATCAAACTGAATATCTCCGGAACTACCATCAGTAACCTGAAACCCATTCAGAAATGGATCCGCCTCCAGGAACTTGAGGCGTACAATACGCGCATCAGTGACCTCGGTGTGCTGGATGCCATGCCCTCGCTGAAGATGTTGAAAGTTTTTAAAACCAAACTCTCTGAACGCAAGGTCCAAAAGTTCCGTGAAGCACATCCGGCCTGTGAAGTGACCTTTTACTAATACCAGGTCATCAGATCAAAATAGCTAAACAACAGATAAATCAAAAAACATGAAAAACTTAAAATTCATCATTATGGCAGTTGCTATGATCGCACTTGCTGCTTGTGACACAGAAGAAAAAGAGGGCAAGAAAGGGGAGGCGGACTTCAAATACTTGTCCGAACGTTTTGCCGACCTGAACATCCTTCGCTACCGGGTGCCGGGATTCGACACCATGCCTCTGAACCGGAAGAAACTGATCTATTACCTGAGCCAGGCAGCGCTGGCAGGTCGTGATATCATCTACGACCAGAATTATAAACATAACCTGCTCATCCGAAGGACACTGGAAACTATCGTCGATAAATACAGTGGAGACCAGAATAGCGAAGACTTTCAAAAATTCATGGTGTATGTGAAACGGGTGTGGTTCTCCAATGGGATCCATCACCATTATTCCTCTGATAAATTTCTTCCGGAAATCAGCCCGGAATATTTTGCAGAGCTGATAAAAAACAGTCAGGATGGTTCATTCCCCTTGAAGGAGGGACAAACGGTGGAGCAGCTGATCACCGAGATCACCCCCGTCATTTTTGATCCAACCATTGCACCCAAAAGGGTCTCCCTGGATGCAGATAAAGACCTTATCACAAGTTCTGCCATCAACTTTTACGACGGCGTCAGTCAGCAGGAGGTAGAAGATTTCTATAAGCAACAGCGGATGATGGCCAGGAAAAACAACCGGGACACGCTGATCTCCTTTGGTCTTAACTCAAAAGTTGTCAAGGAAAACGGGAAAGTGGTGGAGCAAATATATTCCATCAATGGACTTTATAAACAGGCTATTGAAAAGATCGTGTATTGGCTTGAGCTGGCCATGACAGTAGCTGAAAATGATTTGCAGAAAGAAGGTTTGGCAAAGTTGATCGATTATTACAAAACCGGCGATCTGAAGACCTGGGACGATTACAACATCTTGTGGGTGAAAGATCTTGGTTCAAGGATTGACTATGTGAATGGATTCATTGAAGTGTATGGTGATCCGATGGGCAATAAGGCTACCTGGGAGGCAGTGGTGAATTATAAGGATATGGTAGCGACCCAACGGGCAGAAATGATCGGCGCCAATGCCCAATGGTTTGAAGATAACTCACCAGTCGACGCCCGTTTCAAACGGAAAGAAGTGAAAGGCGTCAGCGCCAAGGTGATCACGGTGGCCCAGCTGGGCGGCGACTGCCATCCGACAACCCCCATTGGCATCAATCTGCCGAATGCCAACTGGATACGGGCAGAATATGGAAGTAAGTCGGTAACCATGGAAAATATCATGTATGCTTATGACCAGGCCAGTCAGGGCAATGGTTTCATTGAAGAGTTTGCAGCTTCGCAGGAAGAGATCGACCTGCAGAAAAAGTACGGTTTCCTGGCGGGCAATCTACATACGGATCTTCATGAGTGTGTTGGACACGCTTCAGGGCAGCTTTTGCCGGGCATAACAGGGGATGAGATGAAAAATTACCATTCCGCCCTTGAGGAGAGCCGGGCAGATTTGTTTGCACTCTACTACATGATGGACCCGAAAATGGTGGAACTGGGGCTGATGCCAAGCCTCGACGTGGCCAAGGCTGAGTACAATCACTATTTCAGAAATGGATACATGACCCAGTTGACGCGGGTCGAACTGGGTAAGAATATCGAACAGGCCCATATGCGCAACCGGCAACTCATCGCCCGCTGGTGCTATGAAAACGGGAAAAATGACGATGTCATCGAGGTTTTCCGGAAAGAAGGAAAAACCTACATCAAAATCAATGATTACGATAAACTCAGGGCACTTGTTGGTAAACTGCTGGCAGAAGTGCAGCGGATCAAATCGGAAGGTGACTTTGCAGCCGGAAAAGCGCTGGTAGAGTCCTATGCGGTGAAAGTTGATCCGGTATTGCATAAGGAGATCAAGGAACGGTATGCCAAATTGAATATCTGCCCCTATAGCGGATTCATTAACCCCGTGCTTACCCCTGTGATGAAAGGTGATGAAATCCAGGATATTGAGATCTCCTATCCGGATGATTTTACGCTCCAGATGTTGGATTACGCCAAAAAGTATTCTTTCCTGCCAACCGGGAACTAGGTGAAGGACGCGCTGATATTTGACTGGGGCGGCACGGTGATGAGGGATTTCGGATATCCCGGCAAGATGAAGGATTGGAGTGAGGTAGCCTGGGTACCCGGCATGGAGCAGGCCTTAATGAAGCTTTCCGGCACTTACCTGTGTTGTATTGCCACCAATGCTGGTGAGTCAGATACTTCGGATATGGTTGCTGCCCTTGGACGGATTGATGCAAAACACTATTTCAGCTGTTTCTTTTCCTCCAAAGACCTCC
>VGGL01000168.1 GCA_016868575.1 Bacteroidota bacterium | reverse complement strand
GCATGCCAGATCAAAAATGGCTATTAAAACAGGATGATCTCTTTTTTATTTAAGTTGTTCTCCATGTTCCAGAAGTGCGCCTCTCCATGGGGTATTCTGAAAATGATCAGTTCAGGGCTCTCTTCAGATAACCCGAAATTCCTTAAAAATGGCCTGTCTGCAATCACCTTTTTTTTTAATGCCAGGTCATTCAGAAACTCCACTCTTCCGGAAATCCTGAGCATGGTGCCAATGAACTTTTCCGGTTTATAGAAACAGACTTCCGTCAGCGGGTTTTGAAGCAACTGGTGGTAGAATGCTTTCATGGCTCCTGTTTGAAAATAGAAGCCGGTTTCATCGGCGAACCAGAATCCCAGTGCACGTACACGGGGCTGGCTTCCTTCGGTCGAAGCCAAAAAGCAAATGGGGTTTTCGTTTGAAAAAGCGATGCAATCTTGTTTATTCATTAGGATTATCATTAAGGGTATGAATGATTTGCTCAACAACTTCGAGGTCCTTTTTGTTATCGGACATGACCAAAAGCTTATCTCCTTTTTCCAATATGGTGGATCCTCGCGGGGTGATATATTTCTCCTCTCTGTTAATTAAAACAATTAAGGCCGACCTGGGAAGTTTCAATTCCAGGATTTGTTTACCGATTGCAGCGGCGTCGAATTTCACCTCCACCTCAAATATTTCATTTTTAAAGTTTTCCGACATTTCCAATTCGAGCGGATATCTCTTCCTGAACTTTTCTTGTTTGAAGAGGTATAGCCATTTGGCCACGAGCGGGATCGTGGTACCTTGTAATAATATGGAAGTCAAAACGATAAAAAAGACAATATTGAAGATCATCTGGGATTTTTCCACGCCGGCCAGCAATGGGAAAGTAGCAAAGATAATAGGAACAGCACCCCTGAGACCAACCCAGGAGACCAGTATCCTTTCACGGAAATTGATCTTAAAAAACGCTAAACATAAGAAAACCGCCAAAGGCCTGGCTACCACCATGAGCATAATGGCAATGACCAGCCCTGTTCCGATGAAAGGAGCCATTTGACTGGGGAAAACCAGGAGTCCCAGTGACAAGAACATGACGATCTGCATCATCCACGCCTGGCCATCATAAAACCGGATGATGCTTTTTTTATGGATGAAGTTTTTGTTCCCAAGGATGATAGCCGCAACGTAAACAGCCAGAAAGCCATTCCCATCAAAATATGCAGTAGCGCCATAGGTGAAAAATATCAGGGCCAGCGTCAAAACGGGGTAGAGCCCTTCGTAATCGAGGTTGCTGCGATTTAGAATCCACACCATGGCTCTCCCCATCAGGAACCCGCCGACAGCGCCAATGATCATTTGCTGGAGGAAAAGGGGGACTAGACTTACAAATGAGGTATCAGGGTTGACAAGCAGTGCAGTAAGGCCAATGGTGAGAAAATATGCCATCGGGTCATTGCTTCCGGATTCGAACTCCAGCAAGGGTCGCAGGTTTCCTTTCAGCCCAATCCCTTTGGAGCGGAGAATGGAGAAGACGGCTGCAGCATCTGTCGAAGAAACGATCGCACCGATCAGCAACCCTTCGGTAAGAGTAAAATCAAATATCCCGGAAATAAGAAGCCCCAGGAACAAGGTTGTCATAAGAACCCCGATGGATGACAGCAGAACACCCTGCCATAGCACAGGTCGTACACTTTCCATTTTGGTCTCCAGTCCCCCTGAAAACAAGATGAAATTCAGCGCAATGATGCCAAGCCACTGGGCTACCTTGGGTTCATCAAAAGCAATCCCGCCAAGACCTTCTGATCCTGCCAGCATGCCGATGAAGAGGAAGATGATGAGAGAGGGTACCCCCAGTCTTCCGGTTGTTTTGCTGGCAATGATGCTCAGCAGCAACAGGATCGATCCGATCAGCAGGATATTTTCAGTACTGAGGTTCAATCTCCCTGGTTTTCAAACAAAAGTAATAAACGCAGGCAAGCGTTCCATTGCTTGCTGCGATATAATGAAAAAAAAAGCGGATTCCGGAAACTGGTTTTCCCGAACGATAGGGGTCAGATAAAAGAAGGGATGCCGGTGATCTCGTGTCCGGTTATCAGCAGGTGAATATCATGGGTTCCCTCATACGTGACCACTGATTCAAGGTTCATCATGTGCCGCATCATTGGGAAATCTCTGGTGATGCCCATGGCACCAAGGATTTGCCGGGTTTCCCTCGCGATATTCAGCGCCATCTCGACGTTGTTCCGTTTGGCCATGGAGATTTGTTGTGGCGTTGCCCTGTTCTCATTCTTCAAGGTACCCAGACGCCAGGATAAGAGCTGTGCTTTGGTGATTTCTGTAAGTGCTTCGGCCAGCTTTTTCTGCTGCAATTGGAAAGCCCCAATCGGTTTTCCGAATTGCTGGCGTTCAAGGGCATACCGAAGGGCGGCATCATAGCAGTCCATCGCAGCCCCTACAGCACCCCAGGCAATACCATACCGGGCTGAGTTCAGACAGCTGAGCGGTCCTTTTAAGCCTTGCACGCCGGGTAACAGGTTCTCTTTGGGTACTATTACATCATCAAAAACGAGCTCTCCGGTAACGGATGCCCTGAGTGACCACTTTCCGTGAATTTCCGGAGCGGTGAAACCTGGTACCCCTTTTTCAACCAGCAACCCCCGGATGATGTTTTTCTCATCTTTGGCCCATACAACCGACACATCTGCAACAGAAGAATTGGTGATCCACATCTTTGTCCCGTTCAGCAGGTAATGATCGCCTTTATCGACGATACGGGTCAGCATGCTTCCCGGATCCGATCCATGATTGGGCTCGGTGAGTCCAAAGCAACCGATCATCTCACCGGTAGCCAGTTTCGGCAAATATTTCTGTTTTTGCTCCTCCGTACCGTATGAAAATATCGGAAACATCACCAGGGAGGTTTGAACTGAAGCCATGGAGCGGATGCCCGAATCACCTCTTTCCAACTCCTGCATGATGAGCCCGTAAGCTATGTGATCGAGCCCGGCACCGCCATATTCCTGGGGGATGAATGGCCCAAAAATACCCATCTCACCCATCTCCTTCACCAGGTGATGGGGAAACTCGGCCTTCTCATTGAAATCTTCGATGATTGGTTTCACACTCCGGTTTACCCAGTCTCTTATAGAAGACCTTACGATCTTATGTTCACTGGTGTAAAGATCATCCACGAGGTAGTGATCAGGGGCGAT
>VGGL01000167.1 GCA_016868575.1 Bacteroidota bacterium | reverse complement strand
GATCATCGGACGCATCGGCCGAAGCCTGAAAAAGACTTCACAGAAAGGACAGGCGAAGTTCGGCTTCCTCATCTCCGTCGTGGAAGAAACCGTTTCGGGACTCAGGATCGTCAAGGCCTTCAATGCGATCACCTTTGCCAATAAACGGTTCCGGGAGATCAACCAGGACTACGCCAAGCTGATGATCAAATTATACCGGAAACGTGATCTGGCCTCACCGCTGAGTGAGTTCCTGGGCATTGTCGTGACAGTGGTCGTCCTTTGGTTCGGCGGCAGACTTGTGTTGAGCCAGGAGAGCACGCTGGATGCGGCACTTTTCCTGGTGTACATTGGCATTTTCACCCAGCTGATCCCGCCGGCAAAAGCCGTCACACAGGCCTATTATAATATCCAGAAAGGCGCTGCATCCATTGAAAGGATTGACAAGGTATTGAATGAACCCGAAGTGATCGAGGAAAAGCCGGATGCCATCAGAAAACACGATTTTACCGACGCGATCGAATACCGCAACGTCAGCTTCCGGTATGAAAAAGAGTTTGTGCTGAAGCACATCAATCTCCGCATTGAAAAGGGAAGGACGGTTGCAGTCGTTGGCGCTTCCGGATCGGGCAAATCAACCCTGGCCGATATGTTGCCACGGTTTTATGACACCACAGATGGTGAAATTCTGATCGATGGCATCTCGATCAAAGACCTTAATATCACCGACTTGCGGGGATTGATGGGGATCGTTTCGCAAGAGGCCATCCTCTTCAATGATACGGTGTTCAACAACATTGCCTTCGGATTGGAAAACGTAAGTGAAGAAGATGTTGTCCATGCTGCCCGTGTTGCGAATGCACATGAGTTTATAGAACAGATGAGCCGGGGTTATTATACCATCATCGGCGACCGGGGCATTAAAATGTCGGGCGGTCAGCGGCAGCGGCTCTGCATTGCACGTGCGGTGTTGCGCAACCCGCCGATCCTGATCCTGGATGAAGCCACCTCTTCCCTGGATACCGAATCGGAACGGCTGGTTCAAAGCGCCCTGGAGAACCTGATGAAAAACAGGACCTCGATCGTGATCGCACACCGCTTGTCAACCATCCGGTATGCCGATGAGATCATGGTGATGCATCATGGAGAGATCGTCGAACGTGGGACGCACAATCACCTGTTGTCGCTCAACGGCGTTTATAAAAAACTCCATGACCTCCAATCGATCGACTCACCGGTATCTGCCAAAAATCATGAAGCATGAAAGAGTTGAAAGCGAAAATACACCAGGCGGCAGCGGCTTATCACCAGGAATTGATCAATATCCGGAGGGAATTGCACCGGCATCCGGAACTTTCAAAACAGGAGAAGAATACTGCCGCATTTATTGCTTCCAGGCTCAAGGAATATGGAATATCGTTTAAGTCCGGTGTAGCCGGGAACGGGATTGTCGCGCTGATACAGGGGGAGGCTCCGGGTAACCATTGTGTGGCACTCCGTACCGACATGGATGCACTTCCCGTTCATGAAGCCAGTGATGTTCCGTTTAAATCCGTCAATCCAGGCGTCATGCATGCCTGCGGCCACGATGTGCACATGGCCTGCCTGCTGGGGGCGGGAAATATCCTGCAGCAATACAGAAAAGACCTGAGAGGAAGTGTTAAGCTGATCTTTCAGCCATCCGAGGAGGTGTTTCCCGGAGGCGCCATCGGAATGATCAAGGAAGGAGTACTGGAAAATCCAAGGGTTGACGCCATCATTGGACAGCATGTGATCCCTACGCTTCATGCCGGCGAGGTGGGCATGAAAGAAGGAAAATACATGGCTTCCACCGATGAAGTCTATATTACCGTTCATGGAAAGGGAGGACATGCGGCCACACCCGAGATGGTCATCGATCCGATCCTTATGGCTTCCCACATCGTGGTGGCGTTGCAGCAGATCGTGAGCCGGAATGCCAACCCTGCAACTCCTACGGTGCTCTCCTTTGGCCGGATCATGGGTGAAGGGAGAACCAACATCATCCCGGATACGGTTTCCCTGGAAGGGACCATCCGTACCTTTGATGAAGCCTGGCGTGCTGAGATCCACCGGCGGATAGTTGAAATTGCCCAATCAGTTGCGGAGGGGATGAAAGGAACGTGTGAAGTGAACATCGTTAAAGGCTATCCATATCTTGAGAATAATCCTGAAGTCACAGCAAAAATTCGTTCTGCAGCGATAGACTATCTGGGGGAGGATCACGTTATAGCCTTGGAACAGCGGATGACGGCAGAGGACTTTGCCTATTTTGCCCGGCAGGTACCAGCCTGTTTTTACCGGCTGGGTATCCGGAATGAGGCGAAAGGGATCGTTCATAACCTGCACACATCACGGTTTGACGTGGATGAAGAGAGCCTGGTGACAGGCGCCGGAACCCTCGCTTATCTTGCCATCAGCCTGCTGAACGATTTAAAGCGATAGGATTTTATGACTTTGGTCCGCTTTTACCTTGTTTTGCTGGCTTTTCTCCTTCCGGCTTTGATCCGGGCACAGGATGTTCCGCTGGAGATCAAGCTTCCTCCATCCCCATTGGAAGAAACGGGGCCTGATGATGAGCGGCTCGCCGTTCAGTATATGACCAGCAAGGAGTTTGACAAGGCCATCGAATTGTTTGAGAAGATCTATAAAAAGAAGCCGCAGCAATACATCTACAACTACCTTTTTTATTGTTACCTGGAATCGGGAGACACGGATGGAGCTGAGAAACTGGCCAGGAATGCCATGCGCAAGAATCCCGGAGACCCTTCTTACCAGGTTGATCTGGGGTTCGTATATACCAGGCAGGGAAAACCCGAAAAGTCAAAGGAGATTTATGAAGAGGCCTTGCAGAACCTGCCTCCTTCCCAGGATATGATCTCCCGGCTCGCCAATGCCTTTGAGCAGCGGTATGAGAGCCAATATGCCATCCGGACCTACCAGAAGGGACGCGAATTATTGAACTATTCCTATACCTATGGCTTCGAGCTGGCGAGTCTTTACGACCGGTTGGGCGATTACCCCAACATGCTGGAAGAGTATTTTTCCCTGATCCGGTATTCACCGGCATTCCTTTCACAGGTGCAAAACCGGCTGCAGTTCTTTCTTGAGAACGATCCGGAGAGTACACGGGCTGAGATCGTCAGGAAATCCCTTCTGACAAAAGTTCAGAAGGAACCGGATCAGCCGTTGTTTTCTGAGATGCTGATCTGGTTTTCCATGCAGCAGAAGAATTTTTCATTGGCACTTACCCAGGCCA
>VGGL01000166.1 GCA_016868575.1 Bacteroidota bacterium | reverse complement strand
ATGGGCTGACCGATCACAATACATTCCACCGTATGCTTCAACAGGTATTCGTCGAGGTAAGTGAATACCTTGTCCATAGCCACCGTGGCGAGTCCTGTGGCAATGATCTGCTGCTCATCCGTCACCGCCAAGCCTACCCTTTTCCGGCCATAATCGATGGCCATGATGCGTCCCATACTACAGTTTTTCGTTGCAAAATTACAAAGGTTTGCTAATAAAATTTGAGTCACCTCTGAAAAGTCTTTTTATGCCACAAAGGCACTAAATCACCAAATCGCACAGATTTTATTTGTTTGATTAACAGTATTTTGTATTTCTTTGAGTCTTGATGTTTTCGTGGCGAATAATCTCGATTTTGATGAGTCCTATGATCCCGTATCGGATTCCCGGGTAATTTTTAATTTTGTAAAAAGTTGTCACCTCAAAAATCATTCACATATCATGAAAAAGAACATGGGTAATTTCGACAGGATCGTCAGGGTACTGATCGCTGTCGTCGTGCTGGTGCTTTACGCAGCCAATTATCTCACAGGAACATGGGCTGTGGTGCTGTTGATCCTCTCTATCATATTTCTCCTCACCAGCATTCTGGGTTTCTGCCCGCTATATGTCCCGTTTAAACTCCGAACCTGTAAAAAGCAACCCGGCGAAAAATAGCAACCCTTATCCATGTCGAAAACACCCGATGACCTGATCAACAGGTTGCACGATTTTTCCAGGGATTTTGAAGGAGAGATATTTTCCGATACCACATCCCGCCTCCTGCACGCTACCGATGCATCGGCCTACCGGGAAGTCCCGTTGGCTGTTGCCCGCCCGAAGAACAAGGAAGACATCCGGAAACTGATCCAATTTGCCAATGCCAATCATACTTCGCTGATTCCCAGAACCGCCGGCACCTCGCTGGCCGGACAGGTGGTTGGCGGGGGAATCGTGGTGGATGTTTCCAGGTATATGACCCGCATCCTGGAGATGAATGTGGAAGAACACTGGATCCGCGTTGAGCCAGGGGTGATCCTGGATGAGTTGAACAAGTATGCAGCCTATCACGGATTATTCTTCGGTCCGGAGACATCCACATCCAGCCGTTGCATGATCGGAGGGATGATCGGGAACAACTCCTGCGGCGCTCATTCGCTGATCTATGGAAGCACCCGCGACCACCTCCTCTCGGTCAAAGCTTTCCTGAGCGACGGCTCGGAAGTGGAATTCCACCCCCTGACAGCAGATGAATTCATCTCCAAAACCCAACAAACCAATTTGGAGGGAAGCCTCTACCGGCAGATCCACGAGATCCTCTCAGATACTGAAAATCAAGCCGGTATCCGGAAAGAATATCCCGATCCGGCCATCCACCGGAGAAATACCGGCTATGCCATCGATCTCCTCCTTGAGACAGAACCGTTTACGCCAGGTAAAGCGTCTTTCAATTTCTGTCAGATGATGGCCGGCTCGGAGGGAACATTGGCCTTCATCACCGAAGCGAAGCTGAACCTGGTACCCTTGCCACCCAAAGAGAAAGCCCTGTTGTGCGTCCATTGCAAGTCGGTGGAAGAAGCCCTTCAGGGAAACCTGGTTGCCCTGAAGTTCTCCCCTACTTCCATTGAACTCATGGACAAGGCGATCATGGATTGCACCAAAGATAACATCTCCCAGCGAAAGAACCGCTTCTTCATTGAGGGAGATCCGGGCGCCATCCTGATCATTGAATTTGCTGCAGAAAGCAGGGAAACCATTACAAAACAGGCCGAAGAAACAGAAAAAGCGTTGAGGAAAGCCGGCCTGGGATACCATTTCCCGCTGGTATTTCCACCCGATGTCGCAAGGGTCTGGGAACTCAGAAAAGCAGGTCTGGGCGTCCTTTCAAACTATCCCGGCGACCGGAAACCGGTACCTGTCACCGAAGACACGGCCGTGAGCCCTGAAGTTTTGCCGGAATACATCCGGGAGTTCCGGGAAATGCTCAACCGGTTTGGACTCGACTGTGTCTATTATGCCCACATTGCCACAGGTGAGCTTCATCTTCGACCGGTGTTGAACCTGAAAGACGAAAGAGACGTCGAACTTTTCCATACCGTTGCACTGGAGACAGCCAAACTTGTCAAGAAATACCGGGGTTCTCTCAGCGGAGAACATGGCGACGGGCGACTACGCGGTGAATTCATCCCGCTGATGATCGGAGAAAAGAATAACCGGTTGCTTAAAACCATCAAGGCGACCTGGGATCCGAACAACATCTTTAATCCCGGGAAGATTGTCGATACGCCAAAGATGAACACCAGTCTGCGCTATCAACCGGGGCAGCAAACCAGAAACATTCAAACCATCTTTGACTTCTCTGCCAGCAAAGGCATTTTACGTGCAGCAGAGCAGTGTAACGGCTCAGGCGATTGCAGAAATATCGTGGTGACCGGGAAGCGGATGTGCCCCTCTTACATGGCCAGCCTGGAGGAAAATACCACCACCCGGGCCCGGGCAAACATCCTTAGGGAGTTCCTGACCAACTCCACGAAAACAAATCCTTTTGACCATCGGGAGATCTACGACATCATGGATCTCTGCCTCTCCTGCAAGGCTTGCAAATCAGAGTGCCCCAGCAACGTCGACATCACCAAACTCAAAGCGGAGTTTTTACAGCACTACTACGATGCGCATGGCATCCCGTTCCGGACCAAACTTATCGCCTACATCACCAGCATCAACAAACTGGGAATGATCGTCCCGGGCATCTTCAACTTCGTGGCAGGGAACAGGATCACCTCCGGTATCCTGAAGAAAACGATTGGCTTTGCCTCCGGTAGAAGCATCCCGTTGCTCTATAAAACCACGCTCCGTTCATGGTTTAAGGCACACCGGAAAAAACTGGAACCTCAAAACCCCAAAGGACGGATCTACCTCTTTGCAGATGAATTTTCCGATTATAATGATGTGGAGATCGGAATCAAAGCGATCAAACTGTTATCAACGCTGGGATATTCGGTTAGTATTCCCCGTCATACCCTCAGCGGCCGGACTTTCCTATCAAAGGGTTTGCTGAGAAAAGCACAAAAGATCGCGACCCTGAATATCCACTTGCTGAAAGATATCATCACCCCGGAGACACCCCTGTTGGGCATTGAGCCCTCAGCCATCCTGGCTTTCCGGGATGAGTACCCTGACCTTGCCGGAGCGGAGTTGAAACCCGCTGCACAAAAATTGGCAGCCAACTGCTGGATGCTGGATGAATTTATTTCCAGTGAGTTTGAAAAAGGGAATATCTCGAGGAATCTTTTTTCTAAAGAGACAAAGCATATCCGGTTG
>VGGL01000165.1 GCA_016868575.1 Bacteroidota bacterium | reverse complement strand
ACTTAACAAGTTTCCTCCCGTCTCAAAACCGTTGAACAAGAAAAGTTCTTTAATTTTGAATGAATGTTTACAAAAAAACCAACTTGAAAACCCCATCTTTCTGCCCTAAGATTGGGGGACATTATATACATGCCTGCTGTGTCGGCTATGAATAGCGGGTTAAGCTTATCCGGAACAGTGAAGACCACATGGAAATAGGGAACCGGAAGCAAATCCTGTTTTCGGTTTTCAATCCATTCCTCCCGCTGGGTATTCTGACACTTTGGACAGTGCCGGTTACGGCAGGAGTTATAGCTGATGCGAATATGCCCGCACTTTTCGCACCGGTCAACATGACCGCCCAGGGATGATGTTCTGCAGCGATGCAAAGCATCAAGGGTTCGCTGAATGTAGCTGTTGGGCCGGTACTGCTGATAATACTTCTTGCCAAACCGGTCAATGACCTGAGCCAGTTCGAAGGCCGGTCTCAGGACTTCTGGTACAACCTGTCGAGCGGGCTGAACAGATTGGTTCGGTTGGGTCGGGCTACATGGAGATAGACCATCGTGGTATCGATTCGCTCATGACCCAACAAGTCTTTGATGGTGACGATATCCATACCGAACTCCAGCAGATGGGTGGCATAACTGTGGCGAAGGGTATGAAGCGTAATGCCCTTTTGCAGTTTGCACTTCTTCACCGCTTCACGCAGAGCCCATTGCATTCCGCGTACACTCAGGGGGGACCCGGGTTCATTCCCGTTAAACAGGAACTCTACCGGGCGACAGGCGTAGTAGTACTTGCGCAAGCCTTGCAGAATGCCCGGTGACAGCGGCACATACCGGTCCTTGTTGTACTTGCTCTGCCGGATGTGGATCATCATTCGGCCGGAATCAATGTCGGCGATGTGAAGGTTGCTGGCCTCGCGGGCGCGAAGACCCGCCGAGTACATCAAGGCCAGCAGTACCCGGTGTTTAAGCAGATCAGGGGCCATGAAAAGCGCCTTGCATTCATCGTGATTAAGAACTACCGGCAATTTGTTGGGCTGTTTGATCCTTGGTAATGCTACCGCCTTCTCGTTCATGCCAAGCAACCGATAGCAGTAGCGAAGACCGTAAACCATAAACTTGAAGCTGCTCAGCGATGGTGTTTTGCTTTGCCGGGCAAGATCGGCCAGATACCGGTTCAACTCCTTTTCTTCGATATTTACGGGTAACTTCCCGAAGTGAAGGCTCAATTGCGCCATTTTCCGCGCGTAATTGTTCAGGGTGCTCTGGGAATGCCCCGATAGCCGGACCTTATCGTCCAACTCTTCGTAAAGTTTACGGAATCCGCGTACCTGGTGGCACGCCTGTTCTACGACAGTGAAAGATTTTTTCACTAGCTTTGATTCTGTTTTCATCGTTAAGGGATTTTGGTGAATTATTATCCCTTATACGACGAATTCACGAAAAAGCTATCCCGCTACCCCGAGTACTCGGGGTAACGGGATTTAGTGCAACATGCCTGTAAATGCTACAACATCAGCACCATATCTTCGATTCGGCGATCGACCTTTGCAGCATTTACAGGCCAGCCGTTATGGCCAATGCGAAAAAAAATTTGACATTAGGTAAATTATTATT
Source organism: Bacteroidota bacterium (assembly GCA_016868575.1). Classification (GTDB taxonomy): domain Bacteria; phylum Bacteroidota; class Bacteroidia; order Bacteroidales; family FEN-979; genus VGGL01. The sequence goes on along the minus strand of VGGL01000165.1, from coordinate 1,811 downwards.
TACCTTTGTGCCGGAAACAGCGAAGAGATGAAGTGTAATGAACTGTATAGAATATTGGTCAGGGATGGCTGGTATCCAATAACACAGAGGGGCTCCCATGTTAAAATGAAACATGACACGAAGGACGGATTTATTATTTTTCCAAACCATGGCGATAGTGAGATTGGTAAAGGACTTGAGAAAAGGATTTTGAAAGTTGCAGGAATAAAGAAATAAAACAGGTAATATGAAAGCATCGAAGAATAAAGTTACTGTAGTCATTGAAAAAACGAAGACTGGTTTTTCAGCATACTCAGAAGATCATGCAATTTTTACAACAGCTAATACGATTCCTGAATTAATAGGAAATACAATTGAGGCAGCTAACTTATATTTTGAGGACGAAAAAATCAGAATAAACCAGAATGATCTAAATTTTGTAGTCGATTTTAAACAGTTTTTCCAGTATTATAAAATTATTAATGCGAAGTTCTTAGCAAAAAAAATCGGAATGAATGAGTCGTTGTTGTCTCAATATGTTCAAGGCAGGAAAAAGCCATCAGATCAACAAACAAATAAAATTTTAGAAGGAATTCATCAAATTGGGAGGGAACTTTCGGAAATCAATCTTATTCATAGGAATTAAATTCGGTCGAGTAGGCAAGGGGGAGTTTCACCCCCAAGCCTCTCACAGAACCCCCGATAAATCGGGGTAAACTCCCGTGAACCTCTCAATTCATCCGGCTCTTCATGACAAAGACATCAGGGCAGATAACCAACTTTCCAATGTTCAAACAAATTCGGGTAATCCCGTGAGATCCCTTTCAGGAATTTGTAAGCAATGTACCAGTGGCGTCGCCTGAATTTCCGATACTTGTTGCGTACCCATTTCATGAGGCGAAGATTTACAGTTCTGAAAAGCTTCCGCAGCTCCGATTTCCGGAATTTTGAATAGTAATTGATCCACCCTCTGATCTTTGGATTTAACAAAACGGCTATCCTGCTGATCGGAAAATGTACCCACCGGTGGATTTTGAGTTTATACAACTCCTCCGTTATGCGGGAAATGTTCCGTTGACTGATTGCCGGCGTAAATCCAAGCATGATCTTTCCGTGAGCCTTGACAGCCCGTGGTTTGAAGGTGAATCCTAAAAAGTCGAACTTCTGATAATAGACCTTGAACGGGGGTTGTTTCTTCTGGTTACGGCGACAATATACGATCTTTGACTTTTCCCTGTTCAATTCCAGTTTACAGTCTTGTAACCGTTGTTTGATCGCCTCCAGAAGCCGCAATGCCTGTTTGATATTCCGGCAATGTACCACAATATCATCGGCATACCTTTCAAATTCAATATCAGTGTGGTTCTTCTCTATCCATTTGTCAAACACAATGTCCAGGAAAATGTTGGCCAATATAGGGCTGATCACTCCACCCTGTGGTGTGCCTTTCCTTTCGTTATGCCTGAGCGTCCCGTCAGGTAGCTGTACAGGCGCTTCCAGCCAGCGTTCACAATATAACAGGATATGTTTCCTGTCGGTGTGATACCGCAAGGCTTTCATCAGCAACCCGTGGTCAATATTGTCGAAGAATCCTTTGATGTCCAGATCAATCGCCCAGCTGTATTTCATACAGTTTATGCGGCATTGTTCTACTGCATCATGTGCCGATTTATCCGGGCGATACCCGAACGAATTCCGGCTGAAACTCTTGTCAACAATACTTTCCAACTCGGTTGCTATTACCTGTTGGGCTACCCGGTCGGTTACGGTCGGAATGCCCAAAGCCCGTTTCTTCCCTCCCGGTTTGGGTATCAAGGTCTGGCGGACTGGTT
>VGGL01000164.1 GCA_016868575.1 Bacteroidota bacterium | reverse complement strand
AATCCTCTATGGAAAAGTGGAAGGGGCGCTGATAAAAGCAGGTATCGATCCGTATGTCGGTGTGCTCCACCGCGACGAGTACAATCGCCCGGTACTGGCGTATGACGTCATTGAAAAATACCGCGTCTGGGCTGACTATGTGGTCTTCGGCCTTTGCCTCCAGGAAGTGGTCAATGAAGATTGCTTTACCATCAAAGAGGATGGATCATACTGGCTTGAAGCTTCCGGGAAACGGATACTGATCCAATCGGTAAACGATTACCTGAGCGAGATCATCAAAGTAAAGGGTATGGAGCGCAGCCGGGAGAGCCATATCGAACTGCATGCCCATAACCTTGCACAACGATTCCTCAATTCTTAAAAGATCAGCTCGCAGACGATCTTATAGGCTATATCATTGACCTCTTCTGAAGTCCCTGTTTTAGATGATTTGATCACCGAAAATCCTTTTTTTCCATAGAAGATATTCAACTCACCCATCAACTCCTTAACCCTGAAGGTCATTTGCTTCCCATATTGTATATTTACAGTACTTACTACCTCAAGGCCATACGCTATTGCTTTTTCTCTGATCTTCTTTTCCAAAACAACAAGTTTCTCAGGAACTACCGGCTCTTTTTTCTCTTTTCGAAGACGAATATTCGGGTTAAGTTTTTTCTTGATCTCAGTCAGCAATTCGGAGGTCAGCGGATTCAGTCCGTGCTGATCTTCTGATTGCAATCCTTTCGCTTCCTTGGCAACACCATCGATCTCTTTGATCACATCCCCTGCCGCTTCCAGAGATGCAGCACTTTCAAAATCAATAAAAACCGATGAATCTACCGGCTCAGCAAAAGGATTCCGATAAACATCCGGATCAAAACTCAGAAAAGTTGCCCTGGCAACATCACACGTCTTTTTATCAATAACCTGGACCAATCCATGATCGATCGAATATTTATGTACAAACAACTTATAAAACATGGTATATCTTACCGGATCGGTGATCTTCTCTTTCAGTGAAAACAAAAGTTTCAACCCATCACCACCGGGAGAAATGAATGCCATCACTACCCGGTTATCAGCGGCCAACCGGTCTTTCAATCCTTCCGGCGTCAATTCCTTGGAAGAGAGATGATCAATATCTACAACAAAATGTTCAATGAAGGCAAAATTCTCGGTTTTCCGGTTAGGGGGATGAAAGATGCCACAGGTGAAATAAGGTAGTTGAACCTTCTGCTGATGGTACTTCTTTTCATCAATCTGCCGGATTCGTTGCAATTGATCAATTCTGGATTTTAGGTCTAATGCCCCTTCCTTGATATACCGGTAAAGATCCTCGGTGTGGATTTTCCGCAAGGCATCAGGCGGAACGGCAGTCAGGTTCATGCCAAGTTGCAACATATTACGGGTATTTTCGAAAAGTTGCTAAATTTATACAATTTTTCTCAAACCCAATATGGCAAAGAAAAAGAAACCGCCGCCGACATTCCCGGAAATCATACGCCGGATCAGGAAAGCAGGTATTTCCAGCGTGGATGCACTGAATACAGAACGCCCCAAAGTAGATGAACTGGCTCCTATCAACGAACGAATTCAAACCGTACTGAATATTTTTCAAACAGCCAATACAGACCCAAGATATATGATCTTTTTTATTATGTACGACATCGAAAATGACAAGATCCGTAATCAGATCGCCAAATACCTCATCAATAAAGGGTGCACGCGCGTTCAAAAGTCGGTCTTTGTTGCTCAGAAAGAGCGAAAACTATATGAAGAGATCCATACCACCCTGAAGGAAGTGCAGGAGATGTACGACAATAACGACAGTATCTTCTGCCTGCCGGTATCTACCGATGAACTCAAGGCCATGAAGATCATCGGACAAAACATCAGTTTTGATATGATCCTTGATAATAAATCAACCATGTTTTTCTAACTCATTCAGTATGAACTTGTTCGAATTCAGTTCCGCCATCCGGGAATTTGTACGAAAAGATCAGTTTGAAGAAGCGCTGGCCTTTTTCAAAGAAAACAAAGAACATTTCTCTAAAGAAGAAATCGGTTCAAATCCTTACATTGTCAGCGACATCCTTAATTGCCTCCGTAAAACAGATAACATGGAGGCGGCATTCCGTTTTTTGGAAATCTATGACATTGATATCCATGAACATACGCCGGAACGTGTACTTCAGGCTTATGGTTGGTTGCTTTTCTTTTCAATACGGAAAGTATGCGATCAGGCGGATGATTGGGAAAATGCTGACGAGGAAGAGGAATATGATTGGTTTCATGAAGCAACGCAAGATCAGGAGCATGAACAAAAAGCCGGAGATTCGACCTATAAGGAAAGGATCATCGGCTTGATGCCATTATTGCAAATGTCAGATAACCCATACTCCATCACCTTGTTTTCAAGACTGTTTTCCCTTGTCATCAAAACAGAAAAGAAAAAGATCAGCCCCGACTGGTCGTGGTTGAATGAATTATGTAGAAAAATAAACAGGGAGAGGTTATCCACCCTGTGTGAACGAATGACTGTGTCAAGGGAAGGGCAGGAAAAAGTCATTGAACTTGCTTCCGGTCTTGAGCAATATTATGTGGTAAAAACTTCAGCGCTGCTCGAATTAAAGGATTTCCCAGCATGTATCGAAATGTGTGATGAAGCCTTGCGGGCTATCCCTTCATTCCACTATTCCAATGATTTCTGGTTGACCCGCAGGAAATTCCAGGCGATGTCATCAACAGGGCAACATGCAGAGGCGCTGACTGGATTGTTGGGATTATTGCAACGGAAGCAGGAGTGGTTTATCCAGCGCGATATAGCTGAGATATACCGCGAAACAGGTGATGTTAAGCAAGCGCTTACATTCGCATCTGCCGGATTAATCAATCATGGGAAAATGGAGTATAAGGTTGGATTGATTGAATTAGCCGGTGATTTATTACAGTTGGATGGAAATAAGGAATTGGCCTACCTGCATTACTGTCTCGCCGTTTACCTCAGGAAGGGCAAAGAGTGGAAAATACCGGCAAAACTCGGCGAGAAGATAAGTTTGCTGGAAGCAAAAGGATTACAGAACGAGGTGCCTGACAAGTTATTGAAAAGACTAAAAGAAGTCTGGCGAACGATGGCGCATGCATCCAGTCGACAGCAGCATCCAATTGAAAAGAGTGAAAAAGGAGTAATTAGCAAGATTCTTCATAACAATGAAAGAGGGGCAGATGGTTTTATCCGGTCGAATAATGGGGAAGATCTGTATTTCAGTATCAGCGCACAGGATTCAATAAAGGGCGAATTGAAGGAGGGATTGCCTGTTTCGTTTACGATCGTTGATCAGGACAAGGGAAAGAAACAGAGAAAGGCTGTGAGGATAAAAAAATAAGTATACTCATTCTTGGCAGGTTTGCAATTGCAAAGCTGCTTAGAATGAGTTATACCGAGAGGA
>VGGL01000163.1 GCA_016868575.1 Bacteroidota bacterium | reverse complement strand
TGCTTTCCGGGATGCACAGCACCGACGGATTCGGAAGCCTGGAACAGAAACAAACCGAACGGCAGATGGAGACCATCAACCAGTTCGGGATCGATACCGACATCGAGTTGGGAAAATTCCTGCCGGAAAAGACTGGTATCAAGGTTCCCATGCACTTCGACTATTCTGTGGTGAACGCCCGCCCAAAATACGATCCGCTGAACCCCGACCTGCTCTTCCAGGATGTCCTTAAATCTTATGAAACCAAGGAAGAGAAAGACTCCGTCCGCCGCATTTCGAACAACTACACCCACCGGAAGAACATCAACTTCATGAATGTCAGAAAGGAAAGGACAGGCACCCAAAAGCGGAAACCACAGGTGTATGACATTGAGAATTTCAACTTCAGTTATGCCTATTCTGAGATCTATCAGCGAAATATCGACATAGAATTTGACCTCAAGCAAAAATATGCCGGCGGTTTAGGTTATGCCTTCACCCCCATGCCCAAACCCTTCGAACCCTTAAGTAAGGTGAAGTTCTTTTCCGGAAAGAAGTATCTGGCCCTGATCAAAGACTTCAACTTCTACTACCTTCCAAAGTCCTTTACTTTCCGCACCGACATGAACCGGGAATACAATCAGCGGAAGCTGAGGAATAAGAGCACTGCCCTCATCCCGATGGAGACATTTTATACGAAGAAATGGGATTGGTTGCGGATCTATGACCTGAAATATGACCTGGCCAAATCGGTGAAGCTCTCTCTCACGGCCAATGCCAATGCTTTCATCGATGAGCCGCCAGGGATGGTCGACAAAGAGGTTCGAAGACAGAACTGGAACGAGGTGGCCAACTTCGGGACCATGAATAACTACACACAGCAATCTTCCGTTTCGTGGGATGTACCGGTCAACAAGCTGCCGCTCATGGACTGGGTTACGGTGAATGCGGCCTACCAGGCCAACTACAACTGGACCGCTTCTCCGAAATCGATCCAGGCCAAGTTGGGTAATCTCATCGAGAATGGAAACGTCCTTTCTTTCAACGGCACTGCCAATCTGGTGAACCTCTACAATAAGGTTCCTTATCTGAAACGAATAAACTCTCCAGCCAAGGAACAAACGAAGAAACAAACTCAACCCCAACGGAAACCCAAGGATGACGAGAAGAAAGGGGATGGTGAACAAGATGATCCCCCTGACAAGAAATTAAAAGCTCAAAATAAGGATGGGAAAGACTCCCTGGATCTGAAACCAAAGGTAAACTACGTCAAGGTGATCGGCGAAGGAGTGGTACGTCTCATCATGAGTGTGCGAAAGGTTAGTTTCACCTATTCTCAGGGCAATGGTATTTCCTTGCCTGGGTTTACGCCTGAGCCGGAAGCCCTCGGCAACCGTTGGAGCGACATGGCTCCGGGTTTAGGTTTCGTCTTCGGAAACCAGGAGGATATCCGTCGCCGGGCAGTTGAAAAAGAATGGCTGACACGGGATACCCTGCTGAACACCCCTTATCTCACCAAGTATAACAATAACCTCACGGTGAATGTCAGCCTGGAACCGATCCAATACCTCAAGATCGATATCACAGCCAACAGGACTTACTCACTGAACCACCAGGAGTATTTCAAAGCCAATGCTGCCGGTGACTTCGACTCCTATTCTCCCACTGAGTCAGGGTCGTTTACCATGTCCTTCTTCACCCTGAAAACCGGTTTTGCAGGGGAAGGAAGCAACAATACATCAGAAATATTTGAACGCTTCAAGGAGTACCGGATGACTATCGCCAAACGTTTGGCTGCCCAAAATCCCTGGTCCACCGGAACCGATTCGGCCGGGTATCCCAAAGGGTACGGCAACAACTCACAGGATGTGCTCATCCCCGCCTTCCTGGCAGCCTATTCTGGGTCCGACCCCGACAAGATCGGGTTGACGGCTTTCCAGAAAATACCCCTCCCCAACTGGAAACTTACCTATGATGGGCTGACTAAAATCCCCCTCATCAAGAGATACTTTAAAACACTTACACTTACCCATGCCTACACATCCATGTACAGTGTCGGCACTTTTGTTTCCAATATCCGGTATGCAGAAAAAGACGGACATCCTTTTGCCCTCAACGACGCCGGCAACTTCATTCCTGAGCACGAGATCAGCATGGTCACCATCACCGAGGCTTTCAACCCGCTGATCAAGTTCGACATGGCCTGGGTGAACAGCCTGCTGACGAACATTGAGTACAAGCGTTCACGAAACCTCTCATTCAGTTTTGTCAACAGCCAGCTGACTGAAGTTAAAAGCACGGAATTCATCATCGGGATGGGGTACCGGATCAAAAATGTGAGGTTCTCGATGCGTTCCCTGGGAGGTGGCGCTTCCAAGACCCGTTACAACAGCGACATCAACCTCAAGATCGATTTCTCCATCAAGAACAACAAAACCATCCTCCGCAGACTCGATGAAGATATCAACCAGATATCTACCGGAATGCAGGTGCTGGCTATTAATTTCTCGGCAGATTATGCGCTGTCACAAAGGTTGAACATCCGGCTTTACTTCGACAAAACCATCAACAAACCTTATGTCTCCAACCAATACCGGAACAGCGACACCCGGGGTGGCATTGCGTTGAGGTTTACCCTTGCCCAGTAAACAGTGATCGGCAAACAGCAATCAGTTGTTGGTTTTGGAAAAACAATTACTTTTGTGACAATATAAAAATCATCTACCATGAACATTCCTGAACAACTGAAGTACACCAAAGACCATGAATGGCTGAAAATCGAAGGCGACACAGGTTTCGTTGGCATTACTGAGCATGCCCAGCACGAATTGGGTGACATTGTATACCTGGAAGTGGAAACCGCCGGTGAAACCCTTAACGAGGGTGAGACTTTCGGCACCATTGAAGCGGTGAAAACCGTGGCTGACATGTTCATGCCGGTTAGCGGTGAAGTACTGGAGTTTAACCAGGAACTAGCTTCCCACCCTGAAATCCTTAATCAGGATCCTTATGGAAAAGGATGGGTGATCAAGATCCATCCGACCAATCCTGCTGAGGTGGATGCGTTGCTCAGCGCTGCCGAGTATGGCGCCATGCTCGGTCACTGATACAATTTCCCCGTTACGGGTTCGTTTGGAACAGAAGAACCTGATTTATCTTGCTGCTGCTGGAACCTAAAAAATCAACCCGCGCCAACCTGGAGACCAAAAAACCTCTCTTTTTTGGTATCGGTCTGTTGATCAGCCTTGCCATCACCCTGGCTGCTTTTGAGTGGAAATCATCGAACCGTCTCACAGAGGTCAAGTATTTACCAGATGATGCCGTTTTTGCTGAAGAAGTGATCGCAGAGATACGGTCTGAAGCACCCTTGCCTCCTCCTCCCGTACCGGAACAGACGACCATCCTCAAGGTCGTTGAAAATGACGTAAAAGTTAAAGATGACCTTCAAATCGAGGCGGAACCGACTCAGGAAGAAACCATAAAACCGGTAAACTCCCTGGAGGGCATTGCAGATGATCA
>VGGL01000162.1 GCA_016868575.1 Bacteroidota bacterium | reverse complement strand
TTGGAAGCAATCCGGGTATGGCCATGTGGGTGATGACCTTTGCGGTTGAATATGGCCTTGAAACCTATCAGGTTGGCGTATCTGTAACGAATAACAATCCTTCCGGCTTTACGATCATTTCCGGGAACAATGACCTGGAAGCGCCTGCCACATGGACAAAAGTTGGTTTTAACCTGACCGGATTGCAGAATACGAGCGGATATGTCGGAATACATTGCACTTCTGCCGATAAGTTCATCTTCATGGTTGATGATATTGAAATTGGGGAATCTCTGGGAACCCCGGATATTCAGTGGACAGGAACCGTTTCGATCTATCCGAATCCCGCTTCTGATGTCATTTACCTGAAAATGAACAGCATTGTGACTGTAACGCCGATCGTCAAAATCTATGATCGTCTTGGCGTTCTGGTGAGTGAGATGCCGGTGCCGGAACTTAGATCAGGATTTACCCGGATGGACGTCAGTGATCTTCCGGAAGGTCTTTATCTTGTAGAGGTCTCCACCACATCGCAACAGATTTCGGGGAAAATTTGCATTGTCAGATAATTGCTAAGCCATGCCGAGACATTGGATATTGATTTGCTGGATGCTGATACCGGGATTTCTGGTAACGGCACAGGTTGAATGGGGCGGTGATCCGGTAAGCCGGGCTCATCCTTTACCACTCCTCCGGCAGGGAGTTATCCTGGATACTCCTCTGTTAGAACAGGTTCAACAGGAAGACCAACAATATCCAACGCCTTACCGGTTTGGGATTTCTATTCCGGCTCCGATTGATCTGATCCAGGCCGGGCAATGGGATGAGTCAGATGGGAAAATGGTTTGCAGATACCGGGTTGTTGCACCGGGTGCCAAAGCCATCAGTCTATGTTTTGATGATTTTCACCTTCCGCAAGGTGGAACGCTGTTCATCTATACCCCAGACTATTCGTCCGTAGCCGGAGCGTATTCATTTAATAACAATCACTCTTCCGGAGTTTTTTCTACGCGCTTGTTTCCGGGGGAGGAGGTGGTTGTTGAGTATGTTCAAGGACGGGTTCAAGGACAAGTTCAAGTTCGGGGGGAAGGGGGGGGGGTACGGTTGGGGTTGTCGGAGGTGGTTTATGCTTACAGGGGTGTTGAGTTTCTTACAGATCAAAAGGGTTCGGGGGCTTGTGAGGTGAATATCAATTGTCCGGAGGGTGTTAACTGGCAGGAAGAAAAAAGAGGTGTGGTGAAGATTCACATCAAGAAGGGATTCAACAACCTCTGGTGCAGTGGATCATTAGTCAACAATACGGCGCAAGACCGTAAACCTTATGTGCTGACGGCAGATCATTGCGGGTCGACCGCATCGGCCTCTGATCTTCTCCAATGGGTCTTTTATTTCAATTATGAATCAACCCAATGTCAAACCAATACAGGCATTCCTTTTCAAACGATGAATGGTGCGAAAAAGGTTGCCCAGGGTGGGAACAGTGGCTGGGATGGTTCTGATTTTTACCTGGTTTTGTTGAATGGCGGTATTCCTGACCTATACCAGCCGTACTATATCGGATGGGATCGCCGGGATACAGCCATCCAGAATGGCGTTGGCATCCATCATCCCTCAGGAGATGTGAAGAAAATATCAACCTATACCACCCCGCTGGTCAGCAGTCAGTGGCTGGGAGGGGGGCAATGGTCGCACTGGCAGGTGATATGGTCGGCGACGCAGAGCGGGCATGGGGTAACGGAGGGAGGCTCATCGGGTTCTCCCATTTTCAATCCGCAGGGGCAGATCGTCGGTACGCTCACCGGGGGTGAAGCCGGCTGTGATACCGCTTCCCTGAATCTGCCGGATTATTATGGCAAGTTCTCCTGGTCATGGGAATCCAATGGAACCGATTCAACAGCTCAATTAAAGCCCTGGCTCGATCCGGTAAATAGTGGTGTTTGGAGGATCGACGGCCTCATCACCGGATTGCCCATGGAAATGAGCCAATCAGCGGAATTAAAGGTGTTTCCAAACCCTTTTCATGATAAATTTGAAATAGATCTCTCCCAACTGCCACAGGCAGAATGGGTTGAGATTGACCTCTACAACCCTTACGGAATGTCGGTTTATCATGAAAGGATCACAAAAAACCCCGCCTCCATTTATGTGAACGTAACTTCAGGATTTTACCTGCTGAAATTACGCACACCAGCCGACCTCTTTTCTACCAAACTGATCTGCCATTAACTGATAACCGATAACTGATAACTGATAACTGAATTGCTGTTTTCAGATACTTTCATCGAATCAGGCTTAGATGCCGACCTGGTCGCACTTGCGAGGAAGGTATTGGACCAGCAACGGATTACCAGGTCAGAAGGGAACCTGCTTTACCGTTCTTTCCCTCCGGGTATCCTGGCATATCTCGCTGATGAGGTCAGACGAAGAAAGCATGGAGAGGTTGTTTACTTTGTCAGGAATATTCATTTGGAGCCGACCAATATTTGTATTCACCATTGTCGTTTTTGTTCCTATTCTGCAAGGGTGAGCGGTAAGGCCTGGGATCTTACCATGGAAGAGATGTGTCAAAAGATCAGGGAAGCTCCGCCGGGAGTTTCTGAGATTCATATCACCGGCGCTGTAGCCCGCGACCGGGGCATCGATCATTATGCCGGACTGCTCCGGGATATCCGTCGCCTCCGGCCGGATATTCATATCAAAGCTTTTAGCGCCATTGAACTTGATCATATCTTCGATGTTTCTGGTCTCAGTGATGAGGAAGGCCTGAAGATCCTCCAATCAGCCGGACTCGACAGCATTCCGGGAGGCGGCGCTGAAATCTTTGAGCCATCGGTCAGGGAACGGATCTGTCCGGATAAATCGTCCTCCGAGCGTTGGCTGGCCATCCATCGCTCCGCACATCAGCTAGGAATCCCCTCGAATGCAACCATGCTTTACGGGCATATCGAAACCATCGAAGACCGAATCGATCACCTCGACCGGCTGCGATGCCTGCAGGATGAAACAAACGGTTTTCGCGCATTCATTCCGCTGAAGTTCAAGAATAAACGCAATGAACTCTCCGATGTCCCGGAAACGACCCTTCTGGACGATATGAAAACCTTTTCCATTTCGAGGATTTATCTGGATAATTTTCCACATTTGAAGGCCTACTGGCCGATGCTGGGAAAGGATGCGACCCGGCTTTCACTTTCTTTCGGGGTAGATGATATCGACGGCACCATCAGCGACTCCACACGGATCTATTCCATGGCCGGGGCCAATGACCAGCATCCGGTGATGGCTGTAGAGGAGATGGAGGAGATGGCGCAGGTGATGGGGAGGAAAACGGTAGAGAGAAAGTACGAGGTACGATTTTAGAAGGACGATTGGATTTCCGATTTTCGATTTCCGATTTTCGATTTTCTTTGAGAAGTTGGGAAATGGTTTAGGATTCCTGGTTGTGGGAGGTGTATTCGCGCCATTTGTGGAGCAGGGCGGTGAGGTCGGCGGGCAGGGGAGACTCAAAATGAATGGGTTTCGAG
>VGGL01000161.1 GCA_016868575.1 Bacteroidota bacterium | reverse complement strand
GGCGCCAGGTACATTGCCATCAGCCACCGCAACAGCATCGAAATATGGTCTGCTGCCCCCGTTAACCTGGTGTCAACACCGATACTCTACGATTTCTCCCTGCAGTCCACATCGGCTTACGGCAACAACCTGTGTCATGTAGATCCCACCGTGTATGCCATCTTCTGCGGGGATGCCAACAAGGACGGGGTTGTCGACAGCATGGATATGGGAGATATTGACAACGCCTCCGGCGCTTTCATGATGGGATATCTGATAACCGACATCAACGGCGATGGCGTCATCGATTCCAATGATATGGCTTCGACCGAGAATAATGCGAGTAACTTCATTATTGTGATCACACCATAATCATCCGGTATTCCTGGTCAGGAACGGGACAATTCCTGCCAGTTAATTTTCCCAGCAAGCTTTCCCTGTTCAATCACTTCCTGCAAAGGAGTGAGTGGGAAAAAGTTTTCTTGAACAATCAGGAATGCTAAGCTAAACAGTGCGGAGAATTTACTTCCTGCCGATTCGCGGAAAGGGTACTTGACAACTTCCACGGCCGTATCAGGTGTTCCAAGGCCCGATTCCAGGAATATCTTTCCTGATTTCATATTGGAAATCGTTGGAAGGGCATGCTTTAATCCATCAGCAGAGGTGATGACCAGGAAATCAGGGCTGGGAGAACCTGTATAGAAGATTTTATGCGGTGAAATAATGATATCGGAGGAGGAGAATCCGATCCCAACGGTCACAGGATAACTACCTTTTTTTGTTGCATTAAGTCCGGTGGCTATGGCAGCACGTGCAAACAATTCTGCGGCAAGCTGCACACCCTCACCTGCGGAGCCTGAAAGCATGATCCTGACCGGATCGGTTAGCCTTGCACATGGATCCACAGGAATCACTTTTTCCGTCTCCATCAGAGGTTTGAGGTGACCTCTGATGTCATGTTGATAACCTGGATGATCCAAATCCACATATTTTTTTAAAGGAAACCCGGCCTGTTCAATGACCTGTCTGAGTTTCATTCCTGGATTGGACTTCATGGCATAACTCGGGCAGAGTTCCATAATCTCCACAATTGAAAAACCACGTCTGGAAATTGCTTCAGCAAGTGCGCCAGAGACATCCCCAATTCCCAAAATCCGGTTTACGTAATTTGCTCCGGCTGCGGTGAGCACATGACAAATATCATATGGTTTTTCTTTACATCCTTCAGGAGTGGCTGGTGTTTTAAAGCCTATCGGCGAAAACTCGCTGGGTTGGCCGCCTGTCATACCATATAGCATGTTGTTATGCAAAACCACGGTCATGTTGATATTGCGGTGAGCTGCATCGATCAGGTGCTGCATTCCAATCGTGGCGCCACCATCGCCCAGAAATGCGAGAACCTTTTTCTCCGGGTTATTGAGTCCCATGGAGATTCCAGCTGCAAGGGCGACCGATCTGCCATGCAATCCATGCACGGTATGTGTCTGGAAACATTGGTCAATAATGCCATGACAGCCAATATCGGTAACAAGGATAATATCTAGTGGACGAAGGTTTAACTGACTCAGCGCCCGGTCAACACTTTCAGCGATCAGTGAGTGGCCACAACCTTTACAGAAGGGCAATGGGATATCATTCAGAAATGGACTATTCATGGGCTAATACCTTTTTTATGATGGAATCAGGGCTGATCATTTTTCCAAATTCATTGATACCGGTGACATGATCTGAGGGTTTACAACCAAAGAGTATCTGCCGGTATTGGCCGGTCAGATTCTCTTCAGCGATGAAAAGCTTTTGGTACCTGCTGAAGATGGGGAAATAATCCGGCGGCACAGGGAACAACGTTTTCATGATGAGCAGGGAGATGAGGTGACCGGAAGCACGAAGGCTGGCAACCGCTTCCCTTGCCGCCTGAGATGTGATACCGAAGGAAGCAAGTAATATGTTGGCACCTGGCTGTTCATCGAGTTCATAACAGGTGAAATCAGATACATTATCGACTACCTTCTCATGTATCCGCCGCGAATTGTCCATTGCTTCCTTACTTGTATTCTGGATGATACCATATTTGTCATGTGTTGATGCGGTAAACCTGACCTGATGCTGAGTGCTCGTTACGGGAAGGAACGGCGAAACCTTATTTTCCCCGGCCTGGTAGGGAATATAAGTCTCAGAGGAGTCATAAATCCTTTGCTCGACGCGTGTAACCGGAGGAAGATCGTTCAAATTCAGGTTGAACATGGTCATCACCTCTTCCTTGCTGGTAAAAATGACAACCGGGGTGCGGTATTTCACAGCAACCTCCACAGCTTTGGCAGAAAGCCTCCAGCAATCAAGGGTATTACTGATGCTGAAGGAGGGTATCATCATCCCCCCAGAGATTGTACCGCTGAGGACGGCAATATCTCCCTGGGCACCTCGGGTGGCTGTCCCTGTTGCCGGCCCCAGCCGCTGCACCAGGACGATCACCATGGGTAACTCCATCATGTAAGCCATGTTGATCCCTTCAATCATCAATGCATAACCCGGAAAGGAAGTGGCCGTCACAGGAATATGACCGGTTACCGAAAATCCACTCATCCACTGAAGGGTTGTAATCTCATCCGGAGCAGCCAGAAAAACAGGGAACCGGCGCGAAGCGTGATGATATATCAGGTTCGCCGGTGTGATCGGGTAACCAACAAAAACATCCGCCCCAGCCATTGCAAGCGCCTCTGTGATCAGTTTGGAACTATCAATAAACACCTTCTTCTTTTGATCAAGCATACTTTTACTTTTATCTGGTCGAGAAATAAATGATTGTGCGAAGATAGTAATAGTATTTTATATGATAGCATAACTTTCATTTAATAAAGTTACTATATTTGCAACTTATATTCGACCGGTCCATGGATTTCTATTTTCAGATAAAAATGAACGAAAGGCTCTTTCACAAAGACCCTGAAGATACAGAACTCGGGAGAAAGATCATTCAAAGCAGCATCACCATGATCCACGATACCGGATTTGAATCGTTCACCTTTAAGAAACTGGCAGAAACGATCGGAACGACCGAAGCAAGCATATACCGGTATTTTGAAAACAAACATAAGCTGTTGCTCTATATCGTTTCCTGGTATTGGAGCTGGCTGGAATACCTGATTCTGTTTCACATCCAGAACCTGGTTAAACCTGAACAAAAAATTAAAAAGGTTATCCAGGTTCTAACCTCTGACGAAGACAACACATTACTGTTCAAGCACATTGATAAAAGAAGCCTCCACCAAATTGTCGTTGCCGAAGGATCGAAAGCATATCTGACCAAGCAAGTCACTAAAGATAACCAGGATAAACTCTTCAAACCCTACAAAGACCTTTGCGCAAGGATTGCGGCCATTATCCTTGAATACAGACCTGACTACCCCTATAGCAGGTCACTGGCAAGTACAATGCTGGAGATGTCACATCTTCATGTTTTTTTTATGGAGCACCTCCCTTCATTAACTGATTTTGCAAGCACAAAAGACCGCAAAGAACTCCGTGAATTCTTTGAAAATATGGTCTTTTCATCCCTTC
>VGGL01000160.1 GCA_016868575.1 Bacteroidota bacterium | reverse complement strand
AATGGCGGGACCTGATAGCCCACCGGTGATGGTCGAAAGGACAGGCTTTCTCCTTTCCGCATCAATAGCCATACCCAGTAAGGTGTTGATACAGGAAATGGCATCAGCCCCCGCACCTTCAACAGCCCTGGCAATCTCCGCAATGTTGGTCACGTTGGGAGAAAGTTTAACGATCAGTGTCCTTGGATAAACTGCCCGGACCGCCTGTGTAACGATGGCAGCCATGCCAGGGTCAGTGCCGAGGGCCATCCCGCCGGCCTTGACATTTGGACAGGAGATATTCAACTCAATGGCGCTGATCCTGTCCAGCGCCGCGATCTTGCCTGCCACTTCAACATATTCTTCCAGCGAAGAACCTGAAACATTAGCGATCAGCACATCGTTGATGGTTTTGATCCTGGGATAGATGACACTGGAAAAATAGTCCACCCCTTTGTTTTGCAGACCAACGGCATTCAGCATTCCTGACGCTGTTTCCGCCATCCGGGGATAGGCATTGCCGGCTCTATCTGAGCCTGTAACCGCCTTAACCACGATCCCGCCAAGCCTTTGCAAATCAATGAAATCCGCAAACTCCTCGCCATAACCAAATGTACCGGAAGCTGTAAGCACCGGATTCTTTAGGTGCAAGTTGTGGATATTTACCGAGAGTTCAACCATAAAAGTAGCGAAACTTCTATTAATTATTAATTAATAATTATTAATTATAAGCTACCATAGTAGTGCCTTCGTATTAAACACCGGTCCTTCCACACATACACGCTGGTTCCCTCCGGTGGTGGGTGTTACACAGCAGAGGCAGACGCCAAATCCGCAGGCCATGGTGTTTTCGAGTGAGACTTCACAGGGAATCGCGTGAACTCCTGCAATCTTTGCCACTGCCTTCATCATGGGGTCGGGTCCACAGCAGTAGATCATTCCATATTCCATCTGTTCCCTGTTCAGGATGGAGTGATCCGTAACAAGCCCCTTCTCACCTTCAGAACCATCTTCCTTTATCAGCATCACGTTTCCGTATTGCCGGTACCGTTC
The DNA here is from genome assembly GCA_016868575.1 of Bacteroidota bacterium. Taxonomy (GTDB): domain Bacteria; phylum Bacteroidota; class Bacteroidia; order Bacteroidales; family FEN-979; genus VGGL01. Next base: position 2,518 of record VGGL01000160.1, on the reverse strand, counting down.
CACCTCCAGCAGGTCATCACCGGTTCTTCCGCCGATCAGAATATCAGGCTTCACCCCTTTGGATGATAAGGATTGCGCCAGAAAAAGGAGTGGGGCTACCCCGCATCCGCCTCCAACAAGTAAAATCCGGTCACTGGGAGGGTCAGAAAACGAATTCCCAAGGGGGTAAATGGTGTTGAGTTTATCTCCGGGCTGGAGCTGAGAAAGTTTCTGCGTTCCAGGGCCTTTGATCTGGATCAATAGCCGGATCAACTGTGAAGCAGGAATGATCTCATGGATCGAAAAGGGGCGACGGAGAAAAGTGGCAGGAGAATCATTCACCGGCACCTCGGCAAACTGTCCCGGGAACATGTCCGGCAAAGCATCATCCGACTTCAGTTCAAGGAGAAAATGACGTTGGTTTAGCCGGGTATTTCCCGTTACCAGGAGATCCTCAATCCGCTTTGACATGATCAGTTGGAGAGCCTGGAGCTGAGTTCGTTGACAATTTCTTTATATTTCCGAAGCACCCGGTCCCATTCCTTGAATGCTTCATCCGACTTGACACTCGTTTGCGGAGAACGGGATTCTTCGCTCACCAGTTTGACTTTGTAGGTAAGTGGATCGGCAGAACCTAGTTTTACCACCATGCGGGTGCGGATGGTATTTTGCTGGAATGTCTGTACCGACCATGCTGTGCGGAGGTAACCTGTCTCGCGGTCGGTAACCTCAATGACATCAAAATAGTTCGTGATGATTTGGCTGATCAACCGCCAGGCTTCAAGTTCCGATTTGCTAGTTTTGATCTCAATGTCAATGTTTGCCATATCGGTTGCAACTGAAGCGTCATAGGCGTCATCTCTTCGCATCTGGACGAAATGTGACTTAGGCGGAGGCGCATAATTGGGTTTATTGCAGAAATTGATGACTTCTGTCAGGTATCCGACTTTTTCAACCCGGATATTCACACAGGCGTAGGAAGGAATGATGACTTCAAGTTGTCCTGCTCCCATCATTTTGCCGTCGACAAAGATTTTGGCGTCAGCTTCTGACACGGACAGAACGACTTTCTTTTTCGCTGCAACAGCAGTAAAACTAATGCACAAGCCGCAAATGATCAGCAGCATCAGCGTGGAAAACTTTTTCATAGATTTCATTTTTATCGTTAATAATGGATTTCCTTTGTCTTATCTGGTTTTGGGCTAAAGCCCGGTTGATTTTAGACTTTTCTGTCCACGGCCTTAAGGCCGTGGTAATTGACTCAAAAACAATTCTTCATTCTTCATTCCTCATTCTTCATTCTTCACTCCATCCTCTCTCTCTTCCTCCTTAAACTCCAGCACCCCTTGCTCCACCAGCAAGTTGTACCACGATACCATCTTCCGGATATCCGAAGCATATACCCGGTCCTTGTCATAGTCAGGAAGGATCTCTTCAAAGAATGCCTTCAGTTCCTTTTCATTGTCTTTAACAGGTGGCGTGGCCTTTCCTTCCAGCTTTTCAAATATCAGTTTGAAAATATCTTTCAGGGGTTTGTCTTCTCCGGTGGTAAAAACGCTGATCTCTTCCAGGGTACTCATTTTTTCATGGGCAAAGACCGGAAAGTGTTTCTTGTCGGTAAATGACTCAACCAGCACGGCATTGTTGAGCTCACTGACAATCCTGAAAAGGCCGCTTTTCCCGGAAACAGAAATAATCTTGCTAAAATCGGTCATGGCAGTTGGTTTGATAAAACAAATTTACATTGAATTTTCGATTCTGCACCAAACGGTTTCCGTTTTTGTCACTTGGATTGTTTTTGTATCTTTGTAACATAAAGAATTAGTTGATCTTAAAGCAATCGAATAATTATTGATTAATGGCTCCGACCGTATATATAAAAGGCAGTAATAGGTTCTTTTTTAATAGCCGTGAAGAAAGGCGGAGGCATATCCATGTGGCAACTCCTGAAGGAACTGCTAAATTTTGGTTGGAGCCCATTGTGAGTTTGGCTGACTTTTACAATTTGTCACAAAAAGACTTGAAGGAACTTCAATTAATCGTGGAGGAGATGCAAGATGAATTTATCGAAAAATGGAATAAACACTTCAATCAGTAGTGTTACCAGCATTGAAGAGCTGGGTTTCTGGGTTCTTATTGAGGATCAGGAGTATTTTATTCCTTTTGATGATTATCCGGCCTTTCTTAATGCAACAATAGATGAAATCTTCGACGTGACAATGGTAGGCCCATCACAACTAAGCTGGGGTAAACTGGATATTGATATTGAGCTGGATGCATTAATGGAACCACATCGCTTCCCATTAGTGTATCAATAACCTGCAATAGTCGTTTGCCTTATTTAATGATCCTGAAATTCTTGTATTCCCCAACCCTGAACCCGCTCATTTTTTCTACAAAGTAGAGAAACCGTGTCAGGGGCGAGAATTTCTTTTGGGTGGGATCGAAAGAAAAATGCCAGTTCACGGCTTCAATACGGGGCTTCATGACATGGGGATGGCTGCCGATGAATCTGGCGAGGGAATCAATCTGTGAATAA
>VGGL01000159.1 GCA_016868575.1 Bacteroidota bacterium | reverse complement strand
GGTGGGTGACATGCTTTCGCAGGTGACGCTTGGAGATGTCCGTGAATTTGGCCATTTCATGAATGCTGTGATTGATGCAGACTCTTATGACAACATCATGGGATATATCGAATACACGAAGAACTCTGATGATGCCGAAGTTATTTTTGGAGGCACAGGGGATAAATCCAAAGGTTACTTTATCAAACCTACGGTAATTCAGGTGAAAGATCCCCATTTCAAAACCATGGAAGAGGAGATCTTCGGACCGGTGATGAGCATTTATGTTTACAAGGACAAAGATTTTGAAAAGACCCTTGAGATATGCGATAAAACATCTCCCTACGGGCTCACCGGATCTGTCTTTTCAAAGAACCGTGCCGCCCTGATGACAGCCTGCCGGGTGTTGCGTTATGCAGCAGGAAATATCTACTTCAACGACAAACCGACAGGTGCGGTGGTAGGGCAGCTACCTTTCGGAGGTGCCCGGGGATCAGGGACCAATGATAAATCAGGCAGTTACCTGAACCTCCTCCGGTGGACAAACCCACGAACCATCAAGGAGACCCTCATTCCCCCAACGGAGTTCACCTACCCGTACATGAAAGAGGACAAGTGCAGCAAGTAAAGACCGTCTCATTTCGCCATCCTGAAAGACTGAATATTTCTTCGATTCTCACGTTTTGAATGCCATTCATGTGATTTATTTCACACTTTTGGCTTTTATTGCAGGTGTGCTATTCTTTCATCAGGCTTGCCTGAGGAATCCTATTTCTTTATAATTTTGAAAAAAATTCAGGCAGCATAAACATAAACTACATGAATCGTAGTTAATTTTATACCGCGAAACGGAATGTCATGCAGGTGTTGAAACCAACGACCGGGAAAAGAAAGATAAGGCTGATTACAGCTTTTGTCTGGTGTAGCGCCTGGCTGATGACCATCATGACCGGCTATACTCAGGAAAACCCCTCCTCCTACCTTTCGGATCATGCGCCACTGGTAACCCCGGAGGTGGTGGTGAGTAGCTATTGGAATACAGGAAATCCAAATGATGAGTTTACTGAACTTTTAGTTATTTCTGACAATTTGAACTTGGGCAATTGGACTCTTGGGGACAATAATACAACCCAATCAAGTTGGAATACACCTTTCACTTTTTTGATGTCCAACACAATATGGAGCAATTTAAGGGCCGGAACAATAATAATTGTTTGGCATCGCACAAATAATAGCCTTGGGCAACCAAATAAAACTGATTTTAACAAAGCGGATGGTTTCATAATGGTTGCGGCAGATAATACTTCATATTTCAGTGGGGGAAGCTCTAATACCTTAAATATTTCTGCAACTGGAGATATTATTCAAATAAAAAATGCCTCAGATACTTATGTTCATTCTCTAGGCCATAGGTTATCATTTGGTCCTTCTTGGGGGCCTCTCCCATTACCCAAACTTAATCATAAAGTTACTCTTTACGGGACTGACCTCTGTATGATTTGCCCAGGAAGTTCTCTTCAAGAGTATGGAGACATCCCTCCACAAGATGGGACGACATGGACTGCAAGCTTACCTTCTCCATTACCCCCATTCGATACCACTTTTGGTCTTCCGAATAAATGTTCCGCATCTCAAACAACGAATTCAGATTTTTGGCGAAGTTTAAGACAGCCAACATGGAATTCACCAAATTTAACTGGCAATGTAAATCCTAGCAATACTCAAGTGACATTAAATTGGAATGCCGTCGATGATTTGAATCCTACCGATGGAACTCAAGGATACATGATTCTTCGTAATTCTACAAATACGTTTATCACACCAAACGATGGGACAACATACTTAACTGGAGAATTGATTGGAGGTGCAACAGTTATAGCAATTATACCCTCCTCGCAGATTATTTCTTACATAGATTTAACACCAGTTCCCTGTAGTGATGGTTTCTACTACCAAATATATTCTTACAGATATTCAACAGATGATAAAAGAGGTAATAGCTATAATTATGCAAGGGGGCGTGCTTACAACGAAACTTCTTTTGGATCGGTGCAGGTGACCTATCCGGCGGCTGTTGCACCTACTTCTGCCAGCAGCGACCGGGATAATTTCTGTGCCGATGATCCCGGGAACATTACCCTTTCAGCCACCGGTGGATCGGGCAACATCCTGAACTGGTACACCGGAAGCTGCGGAGGCTCGCTGCTTGGCCCCGGAGCCGGGCCCAACAACAGCATCACCATCCCCTCTCCTACTGTAACGACAACGTATTATGCCCGCTGGGAAAATGTTTGCGGAAATTCACCCTGTGTGAGCGTAACGGTGACGGTAATTCCCAATGTGGCTGCCAGTGTGACCATTGATGTTAGCCAAAACCCGGTTTGTAACAATACGCAGGTAACATTCACTGCCATTCCAAGCAATGGAGGAGCTTCTCCAACGTATCAATGGTATGTCAATTCATTACCCGTTGGCACAGGAGGTTCCACATACAGCTATATTCCCCTGGATGCTGATCAAATATATGTGGAAATGATCTCCAACGCCAACTGTGTCACGGGTAATCCGGCTATTTCCAATACGATCACCATGACGGTGACGCCTGATCTTCCGGTGAGCGTGACCATCACGGCGGATCCAGGAACGACCATCTGCGCCGGAGATCCTGTGATATTCACCGCACTTCCTGTCAACGGAGGTTCAAATCCTACTTATCAATGGTATCTCAACGGCAATCCGGTGGGATCGAACAGTGCAACGTATACCACCAACCCCACAAATGGAGATGACATTTACTGCATGGTCACTTCTGATCTGACCTGCGCCACCAACAATCCGGCTACTTCAAACACCCTCACCATCGCAACTACGGCTGCATTACCTGTTTCTGCCTCCATCACAGCAGATCCGGGAACAACAGTATGTGCAGGCACGACTGTAACCTACACGGCTGTCCCGGTAAACGGTGGGGCATCGCCATCATTTCAATGGTATCTGAACGGCAATCCGGTGGGAAGTAACTCAGCCACCTACAGCCATATCCCGGTTGATGGAGATGCCGTGTATTGTGTGGTAACCTCCAGTTCGAGTTGTGCCACCAACAACCCGGCGACATCCAACACACTGACGATCACCATCTCATCGGCGCTGCCGGTTTCAGTCACCATCACCGCAGCTCCCGGGAATGTGATCTGTAGCGGAACGACAGTTACATTTACCGCAGCCCCGGTAAACGGTGGATCCAATCCAACCTACCAATGGATCGTGAATGGTAATCCGGTTGGAACCGATAATCCTGTTTATGCCTATGTTCCATCCAATGCTGATGCGGTTTCCTGTGTGCTGACCTCTGACCTTTCTTGTGTAACGAATAATCCGGCAACATCGAATTCCATTGCAATCACCATCACATCAGCCCTTCCGGTGAGTGCGAGTGTCATTGCTGACCCGGATAATCCGGTTTGTGAAGGCGATACGGTGACATATACCGCCACAGCCATCAACGGCGGCACCAATCCAACCTATGCCTGGTATCTCAACGGCAATCCTGTAGGAACAAATAATCCTGTCTATTCCAATATCCCGGTGGATGGGGACCAGGTATAC
>VGGL01000158.1 GCA_016868575.1 Bacteroidota bacterium | reverse complement strand
GGGCTGTTCAATATCCGTGATACGGCCACCAATATTGGTTGGCCCTTCAAAAACCCAGGGGGTTGCCCCAATGGTAGCATCTGTCATCATCTGCCGGGTTTGATTGACGGCTTCCAGCCAGACTTCGGGATTCACCTTTCCATATGGGTATAACCGCTGCATGGCCATCCAGTCGTTGGGTGTCATCTCCGGATGTTGCCTTAGGGCTGGTGTTTTCTGCTCTCCGGAAAAGAGAATCAGGGCAACTGTTACCAACATGAATGGGATCATGATGACCATGAAGGTTTTAAAGAATGTGTATTTTGTTTTCATGAACGATAGGATTTTTTATGCATTATTTATCGGGTGATGATCACCTTCCCGAGAAAGACTTGTTGCGAACCAACCAGGCGAAGCGTGTAGATTCCAGCAGGAAGTGCAGAGACATCCAGGCCATCTGTAATAGAAGACATTTCAGATTTCAGACATGAAACGCCATTACTGTTGAGCATTTCGATGATATAGCTACCAGCCGGAATGCCACCAAAGGAAATCCGTTTGGATGCCGGGTTGGGGTAGATGACAACGGAATGTCCGGCTTGATGTTCTTCCACCGAAACCGCCGGGCTGAAGAGCTCATCCAGGTCAAAGTCGATGGGGTCGTTCATGTAGGCAGGCTGGCCGTTGCCATAGACAGACATCCGGAAGAGGCTTATTTCTGGGGCATATTGCATGAACTGCATATTGTGGGGTTGGTGGGCGCCAGTTCAGCCACCAGGGCTACGAGGCTGTCGACCGGATTGCTATTGGCCAGGGCACTGATGATGTAGCCATCGGCAAAACCGTTGGAACAATCTTCCAGGGCTGATCGTACATCCAACACGTTGCGGTTTCCATCACCATTGTAATCTTCCGCTTCCAGCGCCTGCCGGAGGGCATACCAGATGGGCAGGTATTGTTTGTTATGGAGGCCGGAGGAACTGTTGTCGTCCATCTGGTGCTGGAAGGCGCCAAAGTCCTGGTTCACCCCCGACAATGCACTCATCATCCCGGCATATCCTACCAACAACCATTTTTCTTCCCCTGCTTCAGCAGGAAAATTTACAATAATCATATTGTTATTATAAAGGATAGGATTGGTTTCCCAGTCCATATGCCGGGCAATGACAGACTTGCCATCCAGGTCGGTCCCTGCCGTGGCATCATTCCAGCTCATCAGGCTTGAACACCTCGGGCCAAGGGATTTGAAGAGGAGGTTGGCCACATCCAGGTAAGCATTACCCAGGAGGGCATCGGTCTGATCTGATAATGATTCAGACATTTATAACGTGATCTTATACCGAATCGGAACAGGTTTGCAAATTTAATTCTGCTGTTCCTCTCGGTATAACTCATTCTAAGCAGCTTTGCAATTGCAAACCTGCCAAGAATGAGTATAAACCAAGTTGGTGAGGAATTCTCCCTTTCTATGGTATCATAACTACTAGTTATGCAGGATAACGTGGGTTAATACAGCTATGCATTGAGCACGAGTTGAGAGCTGTGAAAAATTTAACGTTTTCTTAATATTGAGTCTTGAGATGATGCCTCCTGTTCATATACTTTCGCAGTTCATCTTGAAACGTATCCTGATATGTCTACCGGAAAATTTCTTCAATTTCTGATCCCAAAGGACAAGAAGTTCTTTCCTTTATTTGAAAAAAGTGCAGATAACCTTACTCTTGCAAGTGATCTGCTGGTTGAATTGCTAAGTACTGATGATCTGGCACGTCGCGACGAGATCATCCAGGAGATCAATCGCCTGGAAGGGGTTGGAGATGAGATCACCCACTCGATTTACGATGAACTGAACCGAAGTTTCATCACCCCGTTTGACCGGGAGGACATTCATGAATTAACTTCAAAACTGGATGACGTGCTGGATCTCATCGACTCCTCTGCACACAAGATCAGGCTTTACAATGTCAATGTCTTTCCATCCCATTTCAGGGAATTTGCCGTTTTAATTAAAGAGGGTGTCCTTGAAATCAAGACAGCCGTTTACCTGTTGAGGGATCTCCGGCAGCACAAGCGGATCAAGGAGGCGTGTATCCAGATCAACAACATTGAAAATAAAGCAGATACCTTATTTGAAGTGGCCACGATCGAATTGTTTGAATGGGAGACCAATGCCATCGAGCTGATCAAGAAAAGCGCCATCATTCAAAGTTTAGAGAAAGCAACGGACAAGGCCGAGGACGTATCGGACGTCATCAAAGCCATCATTGTAAAACAGGCTTAACCCAACCAACATGCTCACCATTGTTATTATTTGTGTGGTTATTGCATTGTTGTTCGATTTTCTGAACGGGATGAATGATGCGGCCAATAGCATTGCCACCATTGTTTCCACCAAAGTGTTGTCCCCGCTGGTTGCTGTTGCCTGGGCCGCTTTTTTCAATTTTGCAGCTGTTTTTATCTTTGGGGTACACGTAGCGGAAACCGTGGGAAAAGGCATTGTCAGACCGGACATCGTAAATGAATATTTCATTCTGGCAGCGCTGATCGCAGCAGTTATCTGGGTTTATTCCTGTACCCATTTTGGGCTGCCGATCAGTGTTTCACATTCCCTGATCGGTGGGATGATCGGCCCGGCCCTCCTGGTTGGCGGCTCAAAATACCTGGTTGCAACAGGGATCATCAAAGTGGTGGCATTTATCGTGTTATCTCCTTTGATCGGAATGATCACAGCATATCTCATCATGGCTTTAACCATGTTCCTTTTTAGAAAGAGATCTCCCAGAAAAGTTGATTCCCTTTTCCGTGTTTTACAGTTGGCCTCTTCCGCTGTATTCAGTATCGGACACGGCAGCAATGACGCGCAGAAAACGATGGGGATCATCGCGGTATTACTATTCAGTACAGGATATCTGGGTGACACTTTCTATGTCCCCACGTGGGTTATTTTCGCGGCATACACTGCCATCGCCCTGGGAACCCTGACCGGTGGCTGGCGGGTGATCAAGACACTTGGCGTCGGCCTTACCGATCTGAAACCGGTACAAGGCTTTTGTGCCGAAACGGCCGGAGCCCTTACGGTCATTGGAAATTCAATAGCCGGTATTCCTGTCAGCACAACACATACCATTACCGGTTCGATTATAGGCGTAGGATTAACCCGCCGGGTGACAGCCATCAGGTGGGGCATTGCCTCCCACATTGTTTGGGCCTGGGTGCTTACATTGCCGGCAACAATCCTGCTTTCCCTTTTCTTTTACTGGATTATCCGGTTCTTTATCTGATTTTACTGTCCGGCGTGACAACAATCATTACTTTTGCCGTTTTCTGATCGCCCATGATTGATTTTCTATCCTCCTTTATTGACTTCATCCTCCATATTGATGTCCATCTTCAGCAGATGGTCACCGATTACCGTACCTGGACTTACCTGATCATTTTCCTGATCATCTTTTGCGAAACCGGCCTGGTAGTTTCACCATTTCTTCCGGGGGATTCACTGTTGTTTGCCGCCGGTTCCATCGCTGCCATGGAGGGACAACCGCTTGACATTTACACCTTGTGTATCCTGATCATTGTTGCTGCATTTGCAGGAGACAATACCAATTACTTTATCGGAAAGTTCCTGGGACAAAAGGTTT
>VGGL01000157.1 GCA_016868575.1 Bacteroidota bacterium | reverse complement strand
GCCATTCATGGTTGTAGTGCAGGTGGTTGTAGGGTTTTGTCCGGTGGATGCATAGGTTCCAACCTGGGTTTGCAAACCAAATGAGATGGCGTTACCATTTCCGGGGACAACGGTTGAAGTGGTATTTCCATTGAGTATCAGGGTATAGTTAACACCAGAAGCGGAGCCACTTAATCCGACTTCAATCCCATTACCTCCGATGCAATAGACGCCGCCTCCGGTCATATCGAAAGCTTGCGGATTGGCTGAGACAGTGATGTTGAGCGGATTTGACCATACACCCACGCAGTTGCCGGCAAAGCCCTGAACTTTCAAGGTTACTGATCCAGTAAAAGTGCCTGACCAGTAGACGGTTGCTTCTGTCCCCAGGTAGGATAGGCTACCTGCAGAGGTAGGTGATAGCTCCCAGGTATAGTCGGTGGCATTGGTTGCACCTGTAGTTGTATAAGTGCTGGATGGATCACTCTGGCAAACAAGGGTAGGGCCGGTAGGAGTGGCTGCCTGTCCGGGGACTGGGTTGATGTTGATCGTAAGGGGTGTGGAATAGGGTCCGGTACCGCAGGAATTTGTGGCGCTAACCTTGAGGGTTGCTGCGCCGGTAAAGGTATTGTTCCAGTCAATTATGCAGGAAGTCCCATTGGGGGTAAGAACACCTGAAGCGGCAGGTTGCAAGTCCCAGGTATAGCTTGTTGCTCCGGTTGCACCTGTAGTAGAATAGCTTTGATTTGCCGGGTTGACACAGAGTTCACTGCTTCCCGCAGGCGTCCCTGGCGCTGATGGGGTGGCAGTTGGATTGATATATGCTGGCTTGGTCATGGAATTACCACGCGTGTTGGTCCAGGCAGTCAGTTTCACATCGTAATTACCTGTTGTGGTATAGCTAACGGCGGGATTTTGGAGGGTGGATGTTGCCGGATTTCCTCCCTGGAATTCCCATCTCCAGTTGGTAGCTCCAACTGTCTGGTCGGTGAAGTTCACCGTTCCGGGAGCGCAGAAAGTGGTTGGGGTTCCGGTGAAGTTGACATTCAGTGGCGGAGGGAGGGCATTCAGTGCAACCTTGGCGCCCTGGTAAATCTCCCGGGAGCCATTGCTTTGAACAAAGGCAACCAACTCACAGTTGGCCGCATTCCAGGTAGGATCCTTGGTAAAGGTCAGATTGATGATCTGCATATCACCTGAAGCAAAACTGACGCTTGTTCCGTTTTCATTTGGAACCATCGTCCGTTCGGTAAAATCGCAATCGGTCAGACAAAACCATGTGGCAGCCAGGTTTGACTCCGTGAGAACCAGATGCGCTTTCAGGTCGGTGGCCGTTATGGTGGATGTCTTCTTGATGGAAAGGACAATATTGTAGACGTTCCCGCTATTTGACCCGGAAATGTCAATGGTCATGGGCGACTGAACAGCTATGCGCTGGTTGTAGTAGTTGTTATAGGCGGTTGTAACATTATTAAAATTCGGACAAGATTGCCCGCCAACATGAGTCAACACGCCATCAAAGTTGGCGGTTGGATATCCAGTTATTCCATAATAGCTGTTCCGGGCATTGGATGCATTGTTGGTGAAGGGGTCGCCGTTGTGATATTCAATGACTGCAACTGACTTGCCTTCAAGTACCATTTGGTCGGCAGCCTGGGCAGCTCCGGGACAATATACGCACCAGGTTCCGGTGCCGATTTCGAGTACCACCATATTCCGGGGTACGAGCTGGGCATAAAGATTCCCAACAAGGAAAATTGCCAACAGGAAGAAGAAATACTTTTTCATACGGTAAAAAATTAATATTGAATCGGTTGTTGATAAAAAATTTGGAGTAAAGTTATAGAAATATTTTGATATGTAATGATATTTTTTTTATTCCGATCTTTACAACAAAATCAATTCGTGAAACTTTTCATCTCAGCTTGTTTATTCTTCCTGTTTTTCTTTCTCCCTGGCCAATCATACGCCCAAAAGGTCAATGGCCGGGCCTTATCCTTCCCGAATGGAAAAACAGCGGGGTCGGACACGATCTTTATGAACTTGAGGACCAAAAAGATGGTACGTCAAGGCCTGCCGGCTGTAAAAATCGGACTTCAGTATAAATTTGTAAAAAATGAGGTCGATGGAACATTGTATCAGATGGGGTTTACCAACTGTTCCGGGAAAACACCGGTCAGATTTAAAGTCACTGCAAGTCAGCGAGCCGACATCTATACGGTCAGGCTGCAGCCAGGAGAAACCAAAGTCATTCAGCGAAAAAAATGGAAGAACACCTCTTCTGGCTCTCCAGGCGAGGCAGGAGCTGAGGATGATTTCATGATGCTCCTGCTCGAAGAGGTCATTGATAAAGGAGGAAGATAGGTGAGGTTGGGAAAGCTTTACATATTTATCCTTGTCGCTGTTTTTGTTTTCAACAGATTCAACAATGTTTTCAGTCAAAACGAGCATTCAATCAGAGAGCGAAACACTTTTCTATCAGCAGGACTTCAGTTTAACCAGATCAAGGAACAGCTCAATTTTGGCCTTGTTTTCAGAGGCCCTGCCGTTGACTTGCAAGCAGGCTTGACCAGAGAGTACAAACATTTTCTGTTTGAATATTCCGGAAAGTTGAATCTCAGTTTGTTATTCTCAAAAGGGATGACCGGGATCAGCCTGAACCTGCAACCTGTCAATGGTTTCCTTGGAATTCCAGTGTTACGCAGTCCTGTGATCAGGATATTTCTTGGCCCCTCCCTTACTACCGAATACCGGTACCAACTCTACCCTGACCTCCAGGGGGGGCAATCGTACTGGTTTTCAGGTTTCATTTTATCTCCCAGGTTACGGCTCGACTATATCACGGTAAAAAAGATTTTCCGTCTGAATCTGTTGAATTCAGTTGGAGGGTTCACATCCAGACCGGATGATTACCGGGATCCCTATTTCTATTCGTTCAAATTTGCTGATATCGTTTCCAACCTTCACCATGACCTTCGATTTGGCAGCTTTGATCAATTCAACCTGTTTACGTTAGACCTGGAAATGATCTTCCTGAAGAAAAAAAGCGACCTCTCGATCGGATACGGATTGGAATATCTTACCTATCATCCTGCTCCAGAACTGAAATGCCTGACGCATTCCATAAGGCTGAAGTTCTATCTGAAAAAACACAGATCATGAAAATTCGTAGAGCTTATCTGGTTTTCATCCTGATGATCTTCCTGAGTTCTTGTCTGAAGGAAGATGAACTAAAAAAACCGTTTGCCACCTTCAAGCCGGTTGAACTGAATGATTCGTGGGGAATCTCCACTCCGGAAACTGAAGGAATGGATTCCCTTGCTATGGCTGGCATTTTCAGGGAAGTGCATGAGAATGAGGATACCTGGATGTTGAGGAGCCTGACCGTTTTTCGTCATGGAAAGCTGATTGCCGAAAGCTATATGAAAGATGATGCCGACCGCACCAAACCGGCTGCCGTCTGGTCGTGTACCAAGCAAGTGTTGGGGGTACTCACCGGGATAGCCATGGAGCAGGGGATCATTACTTCAGTCAACGATAAACTTGGAATTTACCTCCCATCAGAGATCGCAGATCACCCGGATAAGGCGGATATCACCATTGAAGACCTGCTGACCATGCGCTCAGGAATATCCTACAGCAACGATGGAGTAAGTGGACAGACTTCAAAAATGCT
>VGGL01000156.1 GCA_016868575.1 Bacteroidota bacterium | reverse complement strand
ATCCCGACTACTTCATCCGGACCGACTCATTCAGGTTTGGCTTCGGGGTTAAAATCTGATCAGGATGGACGAACGCCCTTTTCATCCTCCCGTTGAATACCTCTCCTTACCTGAAATCAAACGGTTTCAGGAAGTCAAGCTCCAGGAACTTTTACTTTATCTGAAAGAAAAATCTCCTTTCTACCGGGATCATTTCAATAAACATCAGATCGATATCTCTCAAGTCCTCAAACTGGAAGACCTGGCGTATATCCCTGTAACATCGAAAGAAGACCTCCAGACGCGTAACGGGGATTTTATCTGCGTTGACAAATCCCGGATCATCGATTACATAACCACCTCAGGAACACTGGGTGATCCGGTCACCTTTGCCATGACGGAAGCCGACCTGGAGCGGTTGGCCTACAATGAGGCGATCTCTTTTGCCTGTGCCGATGGGTCGAAAGCCGACATTTATCAGCTCATGACCACCATTGACCGGCGGTTTATGGCAGGTCTGGCCTATTTTATGGGTATCCGAAAGCTGGGGGCAGGGATCGTCAGAGTAGGTAACGGAATACCGGAGTTGCAGTGGGACACCATTCTCCGGATACAGCCCAACGCCATCGTTGCCGTGCCGTCGTTTATCCTTACCATCATCGACTACGCAGAAAAACATGGCATTGATTATCGCAACAGCAGCATCCGCAAGGCTGTCTGCATCGGAGAACCCCTCAGGAATGATGACTTCAGCCTGAATACGCTGGGACGCAAGATCACAGAAAAATGGGATATCCGGCTTTACTCCACCTATGCTTCCACCGAAATGGGAACCTCTTTCACGGAATGTGGTCATGGCCATGGCGGCCATCACCACCCGGAGCTGATTATCATTGAATTCCTGGATGACCATGACCGGGTTGTAGGTGAAGGAGAACCGGGAGAAGTCACCATTACTACCCTCGGCGTTGAGGGGATGCCGTTGCTACGTTTTAAGACCGGCGATGTGTGCAGATTTCACAGCGAACCGTGTGCCTGTGGCAGAAGGACCATCCGGATGGGACCTGTCATCGGCCGAAAAAACCAGATGATCAAATTCAAGGGCACAACCCTCTACCCACCTGCACTCTACGACATCCTTGACAACATCGACGGGATTAAAAATTATGTGGTTGAAGTCTTTACCAATGACATCGGCACCGATGAAATATTGATCCATGCAGGTGTGATGGATGTTGAAGAGAATTTCGATAAGCACATCAAGGACCACTTCCGGGCGAAACTTCGTGTTGCCCCGCAAATCCGCTTCCATCCACCGGAAGAGGTGCACCGGATCATCTTTCCCGAAGCCAGCCGGAAAGCCATGAAGTTTATTGATAACAGGCATACGTAAAATAAATTTTCACATTATTTATATTTATTCTAAATTTGCGAAGAAGGACGTTTCGAGCAGTGGCAGAAGTCCTGGCAAAATGACCGCCCAACCCGTTACCAACTTAAGTTTGAGAACTTACTGAATGCCGGGTTATCCAAAGCCGGTGTTACTGCCGCTGAAAACCTCAGTTCCACTTACACCCTGATCTTGAAAACCATTCGCATTGAACCCGGATATAATGTCGGAGTCACCCGCCAGAACGCTTATATCGATGTGGAAGTTTACCTGATTGAAACAGGCAAGAAGGACAATGTTCTTGGAAAAATGGAGATTAAGATGATCGCGGGTGCAACGCCCATGGGGTATGATTTCGACAGCGGGGCCAGGATTTCAGAATCATATGAGAAATCCGGAAAAATCCTTGCCAGCTTCCTGCTGAAGAACGCTTTCAAATAGTCTTTCTATATCTGTTTTCAAAATAGGATAACTTCATTGATCAACAAGACTAGAATACTTTTTCACCATTGAGATACACTGCCTCTACCTGAGTTGACAGTATCTCTTTGTCAGGCACCTGGAGCAGATCCTGGTTGAGCACAACGAAATCGGCTTTCTTACCCTTTTCCAGGCTTCCGATCTGGTCTTCCCAAAAGGCTCCTTTGGCTGCCCAGATCGTCATCGATCGTATGGCATCTTCCCGGGAAAGGGCATTTTCGATCTGGAATCCGCCTTCGGGAAACCCTTTGACATCTTTCCTGGTGGTGGCAGCATAGAAGGTCAGTAACGGATCGATCTCTTCTATCGGAAAATCGGTGCCATTGATGATCCAACCGTTTTGTCTCAACAGCTTCTGATAGGCATAGGCTTGTTTTACTCTTTCGGGGCCCAGTCGCTTCCCTGCCCAGTACATATCAGAAGTCGCATGGGTAGCCTGGATGGAAGGGATGATCTGATAGTCACCGAAAAGGTTGATATCTTTCGGATCGACAACCTGGGCATGTTCGATCCTCCATCGAGCATCGTTTTTAACATTCAGGAAAGACCGGTAGATTTTAAGCATCATCTCCACCGCTGCATCACCAATGGCATGTGTATTCACCTGAAATCCGTGATCCAGCGCCAGTTGACAAACTTCCCTGGCCTGTTCTTCAGAAGTAACCTTCAGCCCTTTGTGACCCGGCATATCCGTATAATCCTCCTTCAGCCAGGCTCCCCTGGAACCCAGGGCGCCATCCGCATACAGCTTGACAGACCGAATCACCAGCCTGTCGCCGGACTGAATTCCTTTGGTCATCCGGTCCCTGTTCTCGGCGGTATTGCTGAGCATGGCGTAAATCCTCATTTTCAGTTTTCCCTCCTGCTGCAACCTTTCAATGATGGCAATCTCCGACCCATCAAGCCCGGCATCACATACCATGGTAAGTCCTTTAGCGAAGCATTTTTCCTGGGCTTCCGGAAAAGCTTGTGCTTTCTCTTCGGGTGATGGTTTGGGAAGGCGTGCCAACAGAGAGTCAACTGCATTATCCAGGAGAATGCCCGTGAGCTTTCCGTTTTGCTTTTCGATGGCGCCACCGGCAATGTTCGTCATTTCATTAAATCCGGCTACATCGAGGGCCGCCTGGTTGGCCACAGCAGCATGCCCGTCGATCCGCCTGAGCACTACCGGAATATCCGGTAACAGTTTGTTGAGCTCCGTGTTATCAGGGAATTTCGCTTCCATCCAGTCGTTCTGATCCCATCCCCTGCCCTCCAGACATGTATGTTCCGGATGTTCCCTGTGAAAAGCCAGGGTACGTTCCAGAACATCCTCGAATGACTGGGTACCCCGCAAATCGATCTTTTGCAGGCTCAACCCATAGCCATAAAAATGACAATGCCCATCGATGAGCCCGGGGAATACGACTTTCCCTGTCAGATCGAGTACTTGTCCGGCGGTGTATTGATCCCGGATTTCCTGATTGGTCCCTGTCTCCAGGATTATCCCATCCCTCACGGCCATGGCCTCAGCCGTTGAGAAAGACGAATCGAGGGTATAGATCCTGGCGTTCAGGATCAGGAGATCAGCTTCTTTTTTCATACATGATGTAGTGAGTAAAAAAATCCCAATGAATATCAGTGTAAATCTCATAAAATCAATAGTTATGACGTTCCGGCAGAAAAAACTTGAAAGAATTTCACAATTTTCTTGCAAAGTAATGAAAATCCTTTTTATTTTTGTATGCGGAAGAATGATGAACATCCACTAGCTATATATTATGAAACATATCTCTTTTACACCCCGATTGATATTCGTCATCAGCATCATCGCC
>VGGL01000155.1 GCA_016868575.1 Bacteroidota bacterium | reverse complement strand
CTGCTGAATAAATACCTTGAAGGGGAACTCCGGATCGGAAAAGCCTGGTCATATGGTTTTGAGTTGATGGTCAGGAAGCCTGCAGGGAGGTTCAACGGATGGATCAGCTATACCCTCTCCAAAACAGAAAGGAAGATACCGGAGATCAACAACGGGAAGCCCTACCCGGCGCCTTACGACCGGCCGCATAACCTTGCCGTGGTGGCGAATTTCGACATACTGCCCAGGCTGTCCGTCTCAGCCAACTGGGTGTATGCCCGGGGTGCAGCAGTAACATTTCCTACGGGGCGCGCCCTCATCGGAGGAAAATATATCCCTATTTATTCCAGTCGTAATGCCTACCGGCTTCCCGATTACCACCGGCTCGACTTGTCTGTCACCTGGAAAGGAAAAGAAAACCCGGCCAAACGCTTTCGCTGGGATGTCAACATCTCTGCTTACAACGTCTATAACCGGCATAATGCCTGGTCTATCAACTTCCTCCAGGATAAGGATTCCCCGGATATCACCTATGCCGAAAAAGTTTACCTGTTCGGTATTGTCCCTTCCATCACTTTCAACTTTCATTTTTAAAGGAGGATCAGCAATGAACAAGATAAATAAAACCTTCACATTCATCTGCCTTACAGGAATGACCCTGTTCCTCTTCCATGCCTGTACCGAAAAGATCGACATCAAACTCGACAGCACCTACACGCGACTGGT
The DNA here is from genome assembly GCA_016868575.1 of Bacteroidota bacterium. GTDB lineage: Bacteria > Bacteroidota > Bacteroidia > Bacteroidales > FEN-979 > VGGL01. The sequence goes on along the minus strand of VGGL01000155.1, from coordinate 2,978 downwards.
GGTGGAAGGGGCGATCACAACCGACACTACCGCCCATAAAATCTTGCTAACAACCACAACCGACTACTACTATGGACAAACGGCTCCTGTGGTTGCCGGAGCCCTGGTTACCGTTTCAGATGGAAGTCAAACTGACACCCTTGTGGAGGCTGCTCCGGGCCAATATCAGACCCGTCCGGACTATTTCGGTGTTCGCGGTAACACATATACCTTACAGATATCTCTTCCAACCGCCATCAATAAGCAAACCGATTATTCGGCATCATCCATTCTGCATCCTGTTGCTGATATTGACTCCATCGGCGTGACGTTTCATCCCGAATGGGGAAGAAAGGGATTCTGGGAAGTCAATCTCTATGCGACTGATCCCGGGGGTGTTGAAAACTTCTACTTATTCAACCTTTACAGGAATGGTAAACTGTTCTCTGACAGCATCTTCAAAAAGGTGATCTCGGACGATAAATTCTTCGATGGGAATTATACCAACGGCATAGGCATTTTCTTTCTGGATCACGCTCAACCTTATCAGCAATTGGCCGTTGGTGATACAATCACACTGGAAATGTCGGGGATCACAGAACCATACTACTATTTTGTCTCTGAGGTACAGATCGCCGGCTTCAATATACCCTTTTTCACCGGCCCTCCGGCGAATGTTTCCAGCAACATCACCCCGGAGGCAGTGGGATTTTTCACCGCTTACAGCAGCAAAAACGCGACGACAATCGTTAAAAAGCAGGAAGGGATCAAACATTAATATATCCCTGATTTTTAGTACATTTGTTACATGAAAAACATGGAATTTCAACTTCATGCCTTGTCGCCGGTCGATGGCAGGTATCAACCAACCACACAACCGTTGTCAGCCTATTTTTCTGAATTCGCGGTGATCCGGCAGCGGGTACTGGTAGAGATTGAATATTTAATTGCGCTCTGCAATGATAAAATCGAGCCATTGAAGGAACTGAAGGCAGCCGATCAGGCGAAACTCAGGAAAATTTATTCCGGTTTCTCTTTGCAGGATGCCCTGGATATCAAGAATATCGAAAAAACAACCAACCACGATGTCAAGGCTATTGAGTATTTCCTTCAAGATAAGTTTGAAAAACTTGGCTTAAAAAAATTCAAAGCCTTTATTCATTTCGGGCTGACATCTCAGGACATCAACAATACCGTATTCCCCATGCTGCTTCAACAGGCACACCGGGAGGTCATGATGCCTGTACTGGAAGAGATCATCCGGGAATTGACCATCGAAAGCAAGCAATGGAAGCAGGTCCCCATGTTGGCCCATACGCACGGTCAACCTGCCAGCCCAACAACCGTTGGGAAGGAATTGTTTGTCTTTGTGGAACGGTTGAAAGACCAGATCAAGCTCTTGAAGGGCATTCCATTCTCAGGGAAATTTGGCGGAGCCACAGGAAACTTCAATGCACACGCAGCAGCCTATCCCCAGGTCAAATGGACATCCTTTGCGGATCAATTTCTCCAAAAGCAGTTGGGCATCCAGCGACAGCAAACGACCACGCAGATTGAGCATTATGATCACCTGGCCGCCTATTGCGACGGAATGAAACGGATCAACACCATTCTTCTCGACCTGGACCGTGACATGTGGAGCTATATTTCGATGGAGTACTTCACCCAGAAAGCAAATAAAAAGGAGGTGGGCTCCTCCACCATGCCCCACAAGGTCAACCCCATTGATTTTGAAAACAGTGAAGGAAACCTGGGCATCGCCAACACCTTGTTTGAACATTTCAGCGCCAAGCTTCCTTTATCCAGGCTTCAGCGGGATTTAACCGATTCCACAGTGATCCGTAATCTCGGAGTTGCCTTGGGACATACCCTCATCGCCTGGAAATCACTGTTGAAGGGTCTGAAAAAAGTGGAATTGAACAAAGCGAAAATCGAGGATGACCTCGACAGGAACTGGGCTGTTATCTCGGAGGCCATCCAAACCATCCTGCGGCGGGAAGGGTACCCGGAACCTTACGAGGCGCTGAAATCACTGACAAGAGGCAATAAACAAATCGACCGGGCAGCCCTTCATCAGTTTATTGATGACCTGAAAATCAGTAAGACTGTTAAAACGGAATTGAAGAAGATCACCCCTTTCATTTATACCGGCATCATTTCCTTCTAATCGCCTCTTTTGATGAAAGTCACCGGTTTCAGCTTCATCCGCAATGCCATCCGGTTCGATTACCCGATCAGGGAAGCGATTGGGTCCATTCTTCCGCTGTGCGATGAATTTGTTGTAGCCGTAGGAAAATCCGATGATGACACCCTGGGGTTGATCAAGGAAATCGGTTCTCCGAAGATCCGCATCATAGAAACCATCTGGGATGAGAGTCTCCGCGAGGGAGGAAGGGTGCTGGCTGATGAAACGAACAAAGCACTTCGGGCCATCTCTGCCGATTCAGATTGGAACTTCTACATCCAGGGCGATGAGGTGATACATGAACAATATCTGCCTGTGATCAAGGAAGGCATGGAACAGTGGCTGTCGGAAAAGCGCGTGGAAGGACTGCTGTTCAATTATCTACACTTCTATGGTTCCTATGATTATACCGGAGATTCGCGCAAATGGTACCGGCGGGAGGTTCGCATAATCCGAAACGATCCGGAGATCACCTCCTGGGGAGACGCAATGGGTTTCAGAAAAGATGGAAGGCCGCTTAGCGTCAAACCAATTGATGCATTTGTCTACCATTACGGTTGGGTGAAACCTCCGGCAATCCAGCAAGCCAAACAAGCGACATTCAACAAGCTCTGGCATGACGATACCTGGATGAAGGAGAACATCCCGGATGTCAACGAGTTCGATTATTCACAGATTGATTCCCTCGCCAGATTCATCGGCAGCCATCCCCATGTCATGAAGCCCCGTATTGAAGCCGTGAACTGGCATTTTTCTTTCGATCCCACCCAAAAGAAATTCTCGCCCCTGACGCGGTTTCTCTACTTTGTAGAAA
>VGGL01000154.1 GCA_016868575.1 Bacteroidota bacterium | reverse complement strand
CCTTCCAGAAAACGGCACCGGCTTTCGGCATAGAGGGTGCCATATACCAACGATGACTTCCCGCTTCCGGAGACTCCGGTCACAGCAGTGATAGCATCCACCGGGAAGGAGACATCAATGCTTTTGAGGTTGTTGGTTTCCACCCCTTTCAGGGTGATGGGTGCTTCGATAATCTCCTTGCTGCACGGTACATGCATGGTTCTTATCGTCGTTGCATCCCGTGACAGGTATTTCCGAAGCTCGGAAGTGGTGAGAGATCCTGTATGATGAATCAACTCGTTGACAGATCCTTCCGCCACAATGTTACCGCCATCCTGGGCGCTGCCAGGACCGAGGTCAACCATCCAGTCGGATTGGAGGATAAAAGCCGGATCATGCTCGATGCAGAGGAGGGTATGCCCTTTGGAGATCAGTTTACGCAAAGCTTTCAGCAGGATCTCCACATCGGCCATGTGGAGGCCGGTGGTCGGCTCATCCAGGATATAGAGCGTTTGCCCGGTTGCCTGTCGCGAGAGTTCGGTTGCCAGTTTCACCCGCTGGGCTTCCCCTCCGGAAAGGGTGGTTGATGGTTGTCCCAGCTTCAAATACCCCAGCCCAAGCTCCAAAAGGATCCCGGTGATGGTGGTGATTTTTTTCTGTCCTTCGAAAAATAGATGAGCTTCGTCAACCGTCAGTTCAAGGATTTCAAAGATGTTATACCCCTTGTATCTGATCTCCAGTGTCTCATCGGTGAAGCGTTTCCCTTCGCAAACATCGCACAACACCTCGACATTCCCCAGAAAATGCATCCCGATCTGCTGAACGCCGGCGCCGCCGCAACTTTCGCATCGACCACCTTTCACAACAAAGGAGAACTGTCCTTTCTTATAGTTTCGTGCGTGCGATTCAGGCAGGGAAGCCAGCAGGTCGCGTACATGATCCGACAACCCGGTGTAGGTCGCAGGATTACTCTTGGGAGTCCGGCCGATGGGGGAGGCGTCGATATGAATGACTTTCCGGAAGATTGCTGTTCCTCCTGACTTGTGCTTCAGCGTGTTTTCGATCAGGAAATTCACCAGGCTGGTCTTGCCGCTGCCTGAAACGCCGGTGATTACATTGAAGGCATTGATCAGAAACCGGGGAGAAATATCTCTGAGATTGTTTTTATCAGCCCGTTCAACCTGGAAGAAGGTCTTGTTCTCTTCCCTGCTGATAGTTGGTAAAGGATGCTGTTGTTCAACCAGGTATTTCCGGGTGATGCTTTCGGGTTGTGGCTGGTTGAAGAAGGTTTCCGCAGGCCCGTTAAAAAGGATCTTTCCACCGATCTCTCCGGCCCCAGGACCAATGTCAATGATCCAGTCAGCTTCCCGGATACTTTGTTCGTCGTGGTCAACGATCATGACCGTATTGCCTGTGTTCACGAGAGAACGCATCACTTCGAGCAAGTGTTTGTGTTCTGAGGGATGAAGTCCCACACTGGGCTCGTCGAGGATGTAGAGAACATTCCGCAGTCCGCTGGCAGCCTTGTTGGCGAGCCGGATACGTTGGGCTTCCCCACCGCTCAGGGAGACCGATTCCCGGTTTAGCGAAAGATGTCCGGTGCCCAGCTTGAGTAAAAGTGCTGTTCGGCGCAGGATCTCTTCCATCACCGGCAGGATCCCCTTGTAATAGTCTTTCTCCCGTGGTTTGGCGGTAATACCGGTCCATTTCAGTCTTGATTCCAGCGGATGCTTGCCAAACAGTACCTGTATCTTATCAGATCCGTTCAGCACGACATTTTTCTGAACTTCTGAAAGATCCTGCCAGGGAATGTCAACGCTGAAGCCTTCTGCGCGGCACACCTCATCGAGCACATCCATTGTTACCTGGGAATAGACGATGTAGTTGTTGGGGGTGGTCAGCACGAACGCGCCTCCGCGGATGGTTTTAGAGGGATCTCCGATCAGCAGTGAGGGATCGATATGATCCTGGACACCCAGTCCTTTGCAGACCGAGCAGTAGCCATCGGGGAGGTTGAAGGAGAACAGGCTGCGGTAAGGATGTACATCCGGAATCTCTGATTTTCCCAGCCTCGCAAAGAGCAGGCGTAGCAGATCATATAATTCCGTAAGTGTGCCAACTGTGGAGCGGGGGCTTCGCACCACATGGTTCTGGTCGATGGCAATGACCGGGAACAGCCCTTCGATGATGTCGGCCTTCGGGCGGTTCAGCCTGGCATGCATGAGCCTCCCGCCGGTAAAATTCTCGAAGAACAACCGTTGTCCTTCGGCACAGAGTACATCATAAACAAGGCCGGTCTTGCCGCTTCCAGAGACACCAGTGACCGCAATGAGCTGGTAATGAGGGATGCGGAGCGAGACATGCTTCAGGTTGTTTTCGCTGGCGTTATGGATGATGATCTCGCGCATGAGCAGGGAATGAATGGGGAAAAGGGATGTATTCATTGCTCCAGCCTTCCGAAAGCGGCCATTGGTAGTCATCCCTGGACGACTGTGCCACCAGTGAATGGATGAACAAAAGAAAGCAAATGATCAATAAACTCCGCCCCATCTCATGTTTCTTTGAATAATGGCTGAAGCAACGCCAATGATTGATCCCGGTCTTTTTTAAGCTGCTCCTCCAATTCCGCCAGGCTCGAAAAAGTGAGCTCATCCCGCAGTTTTTCAACAAAGGATATCCGGATCGTTTGGTCATAAAGGTTTCCGCTGAACCCGAAAAGATGGATCTCAATGCTGAATCCGGCACCCTGGATAGTGGGTCGGTTGCCTACATGGATCATTCCGGGAAATAGCCGGGTGCCGATGGTGGCATATCCTGCATAGATCCCATTGGCGATCATGATGCCGGAGGGATCAGGTACCCTGATATTGGCGGTTGGGAATCCCAATTCGCGACCAAGTTGTCGCCCGCGGATGACATCACCTTCCAGAAAAAAGTGGCCGCCGATATACTCATTGGCTTTCCTGATCTCGCCGTTTTTCAGGGCTTTCAGGACTTCCAGAGGAAAAGGACGGTCAGTCATTCAGGTTATGCAATAGGTTCCGTTGATGCAGGTATTCAGCTATCTGTACGGCGTTGGTAGCGGCTCCTTTCCGGAGGTTATCGGCCACAATGAAGAGGTTCAGCGCATGGGGCAGGGTCTCATCCCGGCGGATACGCCCGACAAAGACCTCATCTTTTCCCCGGGCATACAATGGCATGGGGTATTGATTCGAGGAGGGGTCATCCACCACTACGACACCGGCGGTTGCCTGAAGGATTTCCCTGATCTCGTCCATTTGAAAAGGCTTTTTAAAAGCGATGTTGGCCGCTTCGGAGTGTCCGCCGGTTAACGGAACCCTGACCACAGTGGCAGTCACACGAATATCGGGGGCTTCCATGATCTTTTGTGTTTCGTGTACCAGCTTTTCCTCTTCGGAGGTGTATCCACTTTCCATGAAATACCCGCCATGGGGGATCAGGTTCATGTCGATGGGATGGGGATAAGCCATGGTTCCTTCCAAACCTTTTCTTTCATTTTCCAGCTGATGCAAGGCTTTATAACCAGTGCCGGTAACCGACTGATAGGTTGACACCACAACCCGTTCAATCTCAAACCGTTTATGCAAGGGGTTTAGCACCATGACCATCTGGATGGTTGAGCAATTCGGGTTGGAGATAATGTATTGATGGCCATTCAAAACGTGTCCGTTCACTTCTGGCACAACCAGGGGTATCTGGGTGTCTTTTCGCCAGGCCGAACTATTATCTATCACGGTGGTCTTCAGGGAAGCAAAAGCCCGGGCATAGCGGAGGGATGGTTCT
>VGGL01000153.1 GCA_016868575.1 Bacteroidota bacterium | reverse complement strand
CCGCTCTTTTTCTGTGGCTCATTGAATCGAACCACATACCAGAGAGGAATACCTAATATGCCAAATAAGAGATTAAAGATCAGACTATCAACCAGCGATACCCCAACAGGAAACCTATATTGCACGAACAAGACAATAAACTGGATCCCTGCCAGAAGGATCCAGATGCCTGCATAGAAAGCAATGCTCTTAAGGTTCTTGAAAAGGGGATGGATCATGAAAAACAGTTTTAGTAACTCTTGATCTCTCCGCCGCCAAATACTGCATTTGCCTTGATGATCAACACCTTTGAAGGATCCGGATTATCCCTCACAATCGAACGCTTGTCAGAAAAGCCGCCCAGCACCGATGAATTCTTCAGGATGATCTTCCAGTCAGCCGGGACAATTAGCTCGACCCCGCCAAATACCATATTCAATTCCAACACATGTTCCCCCGGCGCCAATGAGGCCTGCGTCAGGTCTACCTCCGAACCTCCGAAAACACATGATATTTTGCCTCCCCTGAACTGCTGATGGGTCAGCTTCTGCTTCGAACCGGCAAAAACGTTTTCTTCATTAATGTACCCTTCTTCCGACTTCATTTCCCCTTCCTTCATCCCAAAATGATGCCTGCGAAAACTCTTCGAGAGGACCAGAATCCCCAAGGCGATCAGGATCACAGGCCAGAAATATTCCTGTGTCCTGACATCATGAAAGATCTCCGGGATCAGGAAAAAGCTTCCAACCGCAATGAGGATGAATCCGGGTAAATGATTCTCCTTGCCAAATAAACTCACCACGCCAATGGCGATGAGCAACATCTGCCAGGAGAAAAGGACGTGCTTCCAGGAATAGGGAAGCAACTCGGCATTAAAAGCCAGTAAAAGCAACCCCGCTGCAATGACAATTCCCCCAAAGGCATATTTTTTCATGCGTTTGTTCTGTTTGTGTTTTTCAGTACATGTTTCCATGGTAAAAGTAGATTAATTTTGGATTCTTGTCGCAAAATTATTTCCACCTGTACATTTGGGAAACAGATTATCGCCGGGTGGCCGATTTTACCCGATCAACTGCGTATAAAAGGAAAAGACAGCAAAATAGGCTCTCAGAAATGGATCTTATGATAGTCGAAAACCTGTCCGTCGCAAAATTCCTTGATTTTTTTGGCCAGGTGGATGAAGATATGGAGATTTTTTTCCTGTAGCCATCCGATCGCCTCCTTCTTCATATGACAGGCGTCGGCGAAGATGATCAGAAAGTCCTGTTTGTTGGCTTTGAGCCAGAGGTACGCTTTGGGGTCATTGACAATGGCGCTGTCGAGTGCTGCATAGTGTTGAAAACCGTTTTTCATCAGCCAGCTGATAGCCTCTTCGCTGCCACGGATGGCATAAGCAAGCGCCGCCAATTCAGGAAACCCGTTATTCAGAAGCCATTTCGAGAACTTCTCATTCCCGCTGATACACTCGCCAAAGGCCATCAATATTTTGGGTGGATACTGCAACATGGAATTCAATGATAAACCGTCGCCGCGATGCCGGCGGCTTCGACCTTCTTTCTGATTTCCTCCAGCTCCGTCTCCGGAATGCGAACCAGGTTCCTGGCAGGGGTGGCCCGTGCAATCGGGTAGATCATCACCGAGGCCGGCCGGATCTGCTTCAGGGCATCAATCCATGCCGCTACCTCCTCAGGCGCTGTGTTGTCAACCCATCCCCGCTCTGTTTCCCCTTTGAAAAACAAGGTCTGGATGATCACCTTGCCGTTAAAACGACTCAGGTTCCGGATCAGATCTGCTACATGCAGCCCTTCCGAAGGCTGGTTGATCTTCCGGAACATCCCTTCCGTGGCCGCATCCAGCTTGAGGATGTTCTTGTCGACCTGAAGCAGTGCCTCAAAAATGGACTCCTTATGGATCATCGACGCATTCGACAAGATGGCAACATCCGCTGCCGGGAAGTACCTATCGCGAAGCCGGATGGTATCTTCCACAATCTCAGGAAATAAGGGATGCAACGTGGGTTCACCATTGCCGGCAAAGGTCAATGCATCCGGAGGAAAGGATGATTCTTTCAGGATGGCCAGGCGCTCTTCCAGTGCCGCGGCAACCTCCTCCCGTTCCGGGAACATAAACTGCTGCTGCCGATCCGGGAAAGTCCATCCACACTCGCAATAGAGACAGTTAAAGGCGCATATCTTGGCGTGAGAAGGCAAAAGATTGATCCCCAGGGATGAACCCAAACGCCGGCTGTTCACCGGCCCGAAAACAATATCACTGAAAAGAAAACCTGTCATAACGGATGACCACAAAGGTCGGAAAAATTAAACAGATTGGTCACTTCACCAGGTGCCCATCCACCAGGCATGGTTATTATTGACCGGGTTCCATCTCCCACAAAGAATCGAGTATCTCCGCGGCATGCGCGACCAATCCCGGACATACCTTTCCGAAAATCTCATTTTCCCGGGCATAAGCCAAGCCTTCAGGCGTACCGATGTCAACATTCAGCAACTTGCTGCAAATGACCGAACCATGCTGTTCTTCAAAGAGGTCCAGGAACTTCCGGATGATCTTCATCATGTTTTCTTTGGATGTGGTATCGGTCACTTCCTGATAGCCATACCGCAGCCCAAGCGCCATGATAGCACCGCTGACAGCTCCGCACATCTCTCCCCGGTAAGCGATCCCGGCGCCAAACCCTGACGCCAGCCGCAACGCCGAAGCATGATCCTTGAAATGCGCTTTCCCAAAGGCGCTTAACACCGCCTGGGCACAATTATAGCCATTGGCAAATAATGCCGTCGCTTCTGCACTCTTGTAATTCATAAAACAAATATATTCGTCACTCGTCAATTCATTCGTCACTCCCTCAATCATCCTAATCGTAAATCCCTTTATCCTCCTAATCGTCAATCCCTCAATTCTAATCCAACGGGTGTTCAAAATCCAATGGTTCCACATGCACCGTGGCAATAATCCCGAACTGTTGTAAAATCTTGTTCTCGATATCTGTCGCGATGTGATGACCCCGCTCCAGACTGATGTCTTTTGCCAGCTTGATGTGGAATGTCAATTCCTGGTGCGTGACATAATTGTGAATATGAAAGTGATGTGGCCGCACATCTTCTTCATGCACCGACCGGATCGTTTCCGATACCCGGTCGATAAGTTCCTGGCTGGGTCTCTCTCCCAGCAGTTTGGTGATGGCTTCTTTGGCGATTTGATAAGTGACGTAAAAAAGCATGAGCGAAACAATGGCCCCAAGAACACTGTCCATCCACCAGAAATGTTTCGAAACCAGGATCCCGATAAGCACAATGACGGAAGATAATGCGTCACTCCGGTGATGCCAGCCATCGGCTTTCACACTAACATTATCCGTTTTCCGGGCGATATAAAAAGCGTATTGTGCCAGTGCCTCTTTCACAACGATGGAGACGATCGTGACCACAATCGCCAGGGTACCAAAGATGGTTGCCTGATGTTGCTTGAACTGAATGATGGAGTCCTTCATGAACTCATAGGCGATGATGCCAAGGATAAATGCAATAAGCAGGGCGCCAACCTGCTCCCACCGGCCATGACCGAAAGGATGATCTTTGTCGGGCTTCCGGGAGGAGAGCTTAACAGCAATAACCACAACAATAGAACTCAACGAATCCGACATGGTATGCCAGGCATCCGCCACAATGGCGATAGACCCTGTGACAATACCCGCCCATAATTTCAGAAAAAACAGCGCCGTGTTTACAATGATTGATACAATCCCTTCCGTATATCCGGCTTTGGTCTTATCCATTGTGCCAATAATGATCTTTACTATTGTTGAGAATTCTCCAAAATCAATTTCACGATATCATAACCGACCGCATCAAACATCTCTTCAACAATGTTTGTAT
>VGGL01000152.1 GCA_016868575.1 Bacteroidota bacterium | reverse complement strand
TTAATAGTTGTATCTGTTCTTGAAGTGATACTATTTGCTCTTGCAACTTTTGATTTTGCTCCTGCAGTATCAATATCTGCTGTTTGAGAGCAGCGTATTCTCTAAATGGTATAGTGATCGTGTCGATGGCAAAATTTTTTAGCAAAGAAAAGCATTGCCATCGCTTGAAAATGGTAGTTTGAAATCTTTTTTTATTGAACATGAACAATGCTATTTGGTTTTTGATTACTTTTGCTTCTTACTAAGTTAGTAAATGAGAGTTGACCCCTGTCATTTCTATTGAATCAGATTAAAACATGAGATTTTTAAGAAAAATTGTTTAACTTAAACCATCATCAGATGAAAAACAGAGTTTTACGTTTCGTATTAGTGACGTTGCTTTTGACTGGCTCCATTACTTTCGTGATGGGTCAAACAACCATTTTCACCGAATCTATGGGCATAGTTAGTAGTACAACGACCATTGCAACCCATGAAGCCAATAATGGTTTTGATAATGACAGCTATACCATGACACAAGGCGGGGCAACCAATCCGGCAGATATCAGAGCCACAAGCCAATCTTCAGGGTATACAGGCGCTTCCGGTTCGGCTAATGTTTGGTTTACCTCAATAAATGCTAGTTATGGTTTTGCAATTGAAGGAATTGATGCTTCAAGTTACTCTTCTTTGAAGGTTCAATTTGGCTACCGTAAAGAAAGTTCTTCTGCTCTCCCAACCCTGGCCTTGGATTATTGGAATGGATCCAGTTATGTTAATGTTCCATATACATTCAATGAAGCTGCAAATGCTTCAACGGGTTGGTATCTCAGTCCGCAAATTGCACTTCCATCAGGAGCCGAGATTTCTAACCTACGCCTGAGGTGGGTTAAATCCGGCACGATTGCGGTCAGAATTGATGATGTAAAACTCACAGGAACTGCCGCCTCTATACCAACAATCACTGTGGGCTCAATATCTTCTTTCGGCAACCAGACAATAAACACAGCATCATCTGAACAGAGTTATTCAGTTTCTGGTTCCAACCTTACTGATAACATCATCATTACTCCTCCGGTTGGTTTTGAAATTTCTTTAACCTCTGGATCAGGCTTTATCTCTAACCCATCAACAATCACGTTATATCATTCAGGTGGTTCCGTTTCTTCTACCCCGATTTTTGTACGTTTCCTTCCGACAACATCAGGTTCATATTCTGGCAATATCACTCATGCCAGTTCCGGTGCAACGACACAAAATGTAGCCGTTGCGGGCACCGGGGTATGTCTCTCTGCAAACCTTCCATTTATTGAGGATTTTGACTACAGCACCTCATCCCTCATTACAACTCATTGCTGGAATGCCCATAGCGCTTCAGGTACCAATCCTATCACCGTGACTTCAGCCTCTATCAGCTACCCCGGGTACCTTTCCTCCGGGATCGGAAATGAAATATCTCTTACTACCTCAGGGGAAGATGATAGCAGATCTTTCACCGCTCAAACATCAGGCGTTCTTTATGCTTCTTTCCTGGTAAATGTTACATCGGCAACCACCGGAGGGGATTACTTTTTCCATTTTGGACCAAGCGTTATTGGTTCTACATTTAGAGCAAGGGTAGCTGTAAAAAAGGATGCCAGCGATAACCTATTTTTTGGAATTGCACATACCTCAACTCCTATATATACAACCACAGCCTACTCCCTGAATACAACTTATCTGATCGTTGTAAAATATTCCTTTGTAGATGGTTCAGCCAATGATGTTGCAGCGATCTATATTAATCCTCCACTAAATCAATATGAACCCTCCAGCGGATGGTTAGTAAATACTGATACCCCTACTGATCCAACTGATATTGGCACTGTCGCTCTTAGACAAGGGACTGCGAGCTCCGCCCCTGCTCTTATCCTTGATGGAATCAGGGTCTCCACAGACTATACTGATATTGCTGGTGCAGTCCCTCCACCTTTAACTGCAACATGGACAGGTCTTGCTTCAAATAATCAATGGAAAAATCATCTGAATTGGGATAATGGAATTCCTGGCGCCATAACAGACGTTAATATTCCTGCCGGGTTATCTTACTATCCAACCCTTTCTGTCGCAGGCTCCTGCAATAATATCGTACTTGAATCTTCCGCTTCAGGGACTGCTACCTTGATTGATAATGGGTATCTGACTGTTAATGGCACAGCAACTGTTCAAAGATATTTCTCAGGAAATGATATTGACTGGCACCTGGTCTCTTCTCCCATTTCAGGCGCTACAGCCAATGTATTTCTTAATATGTATCTGCAGAGCTTCAGCGAAGCCACCAATATTTTCACCGATGTTATTGACCCCTCTACTTCACTTCTCCCAATGGAAGGCTATGCACTTTACTCAACACTCGCCTCAACCAACACAGCTGCATACACCGGCACTCTTAATTTCGGATATCAATCACGCAGTTTTTCAGCTTCAAATGCCGGGTGGAATCTGATGGGGAATCCTTTCGTTTCATCTATCGATTGGGAAACCGTTTCCATTCCCGTTGGTATGTCAAATGAGGTACATTATATCGATGCTGTTACTGGAAATGACCTTTCATATGTTAAGGGTGTTGGCGGAACAGGCTCTCAATATATCCCTCCAATGCAAGGATTTTTCATCAGTGCAACTGGTTCCGGAACATTTTCCCTGGATGATGCTCAAAGGACTCATTCTGGTTCAGGAAATTTTTATAAATCAGATAATACCAAACTGGTAATACTTGAAGCATCCAACGGATCATATGCAGACCAAACATGGATCCATTTCAATTATCAGGCCGATATGGAACACGACGGGGTATATGATGCCTATAAGAGAATATCATCTGCAAATCCTTCTTTACCACAGATCTATTCAATCACACCTTTAGGATCAAAGCTCTCTATTAACGGAATGCCTGAAATCACAACCGTTCCTGTCGGATTCACAGCACAAGAATCTGGTTTATATACCATTACTGTGCAAGAGATCAATGATATTGCCATTGTTCTGCTTGAAGACCTGATCAATGGACAGGTAACCGATCTGAAGACATCTTCCTATTCTTTCTCTTATAATAAGGGAGACAACGAAGGGAGGTTTATTGTCCATTTTGCACCGCTGAGCATCAATGATCCTGTTTCCGGAAATATTAACGTATTTTCTGATCAGAACAAAATCAATGTGATTGTCCCTGAAAACACCCAGGGCAAGATCTATATTTCAACGATCCTTGGACAACAGGTTTTCACCGGACAAATTCTGGATACCAAAACAACCATTCCCGTTTCAGAAAGCGGATATTACCTCGTGAAGGTAATGACCAATACCAGCGTGGTAACAAAGAAAGTGTTTGTAAGATAAACGCAATGACCTCACCCCCCACGTCCCTGCGCAAGCAGGGACCCCTTGGGGGTGAGGGCTTTACACACAACAAACAACAAACAACGAACAGATATGAAAACAACACTCCAAAAAATAGCCATCGCAGGAATTATCCTTGCCTTCCCGTTATTGACCCTGGCACAACCTCCGCATCCGAATAACGGCGCAGCTCCCGGCCCGGGTAATACCCCCGTGGGCGGCGGCGCCCCCATCGACGGCGGACTCAGCATCCTCCTCGCCCTCGGAATGGGCTACGGAGCAAAGAAGATGTTCGCGAAGAAAGAAGAGCAATAAGCAGTGAACAGTTAACAGCAAACAGCAATCAGTTAGCTGGTAACTTAAAATAGTTCGCACAGGACAGAGGTCAGAGAAATCTGGCTTTTGTCCTTTTTTTTATCCAGTATCCGGGCAGAATGCAGTATGAAGTGAGTAGAATGCAAAAGTCAGTTGCCATTCCATTAATCCTCCAACTTCCATCCTCCATCCTCCATCCTCAAAGAGCCAAACTCCAAGTGTAAAACCAAAAGTCTAAACTGCAAAGTGCAAAGTCACCGTTAACTGTTTGCTGTTTGCTGCTTACTGATAACTGTATCCGTGCCTCCTCCGTG
>VGGL01000151.1 GCA_016868575.1 Bacteroidota bacterium | reverse complement strand
ATGAGAAATATGATGAATAAAAGATATTCGCTGCTGACACTGGGTATTGTGTTCATTGCCATGGGAGTGCTCCTGTTTTCCTGCCGGAGCCCTAAGCCTGCAGCAGGCAAACCAGAAAAGGGAACAGAACAGAAAAGCCAGACCCCTCCCGATCCGGAGCTCCTGATCAAAGCCAAGACCATGGAGTCAACGGAAAATTTTGCGGAAGCTTTCATCCTTTACCAGCAATACCATCAGGCGTATCCGAACGATCCGGTTGGCTGCTATGAGCTGGCCAGGATCTATCACTTGCGAAGTGAATACAAGAAAGCCTTACCTCTGCTCGAGCAGGCAGTAAAAGCCGACCCGGGCAACAAATGGTACAAGATCCTGCTGGCAGAGACCTATGAGATCGACGGGAAATATGATCAGGCCATCAAAGCCTACCAGGGTCTGATCCTGGACTTCCCCCTGGAAGTCTCCTACTATTCCAACCTGGCTCGACTATACATTCTGCTTCAGAAATACCAGCCTGCCCTGAACACCCTTGATAAGATCGAAAAACTGCTGGGCCCCATCGGAGAGATCATTGCCATCAAGGTTGATATTTATAAGCACCTGAAGGAAAACGATAAAGCCATTGCTGAACTGGAGAAGATCATCTCAGTGAATCCGGATGATAGTCGCTACATGTTCATGCTGGCCGAATTTTATAATAACATCGACGATACCACCAACGCCTATAAAACCTATCAACGTATCCTGAAACAATTTCCCGGGGATGAGATGATCTATCTTTCCCTGGCCGACTATTATCTCAAATCAGGCCAGAAGGAGAAAGCTTTTCAGTCGCTCCGGACCGGGTTTTCCAATCCCTTACTGGACATCGATACCAAGATAGCGATCCTGTTGTCATTTTATGCATCACCGGGAACGACAGAAGATGTTGTAGACCAGGCCTATCAATTGCTGGATATATTGACTGGCACCCACCCCGAGGATGCCAAATCGTTTTCCATCCTGGCTGATTTTCTAATCCGCGACAAACGGTATGCTGAAGCCCGTGATGCCCTGCAGAAGACCATTCAGCTCGACAGCAGCCGGTATGTCATCTGGGAACAGCTTCTGCGGCTGGAAGCCGATCTGGAAGACTATGATGCCATGGCTTCCGAGAGTCAGCGGGCTATTGAGCTATTCCCCGAGCAACCCCTGCTTTATATGTTCAATGGTTTGGCCCATTATCAAAAGAAATCATGGGAAGTCGCAGCCACAGCATTCCGGGATGGAAGCATGCTCGTCGTGGATAATGATGAGATGCTGAGTCAGTTTTATATGTATCTCGGAGATGTTTATCATCAACTTGGAAGGGCAGTGGAATCGGATGAGGCCTATGATAAATCATTGAGCCTGGATCCGGACAATGAATATGTCCTGAATAATTATGCCTACTATTTGTCCCTGCGGGATCTCCGGCTCGAAGATGCAGAAAAGATGTCGAAGAAATCACTTCAAAAAGACCTCAACAATCCCTCTTTCCAGGATACCTATGGCTGGATCCTTTACAAATTGGGACGGTATGAAGAGGCCGGGAAATGGGTTGGGAAAGCCCTGGAGCAAGCCGAAGAACAGGACAACAGCGAGATACTGGAACATTACGGAGATATTCAGTTTAAACTCGGAAATACCGAGAAGGCACTGGAATATTGGAACAGAGCCCTTGTAGCAGGAGGGAAAAGTGAAAACCTGAAGAAGAAGATCGCAGACAAAAAGCTGTATGAATAACCCGAAAAACAAGAGTGGTTTGTGGTATAAATCCCTGATCAGGATCACCGGTTGGATAATCCTTCTTGCAGTTATCCTTCCGGCTTGCAAGACCAGTGCGCCGCTTGTCAAAGGCCCCCTGAAGGAGGAAGGGCCGGATTACCTGATCCGGCAGATGAAAGCAAAAGAGGTGAATTATTCCTGGTTTTCCGCCAAATTCACAGCTGAATATGTCAAGGATAAGAGCCTGACCTCTTTTAGCGGTCAGCTGAGGATTCGCAACGACAGCGTCATCTGGATATCGATCACCCCGGCATTGGGAATTGAAGCCTTCCGGCTGGTATTGACCCCCGACAGTGTGAAATTCATGAACCGGATGGACAATACTTACTTCATCGGCACTTACCAGTGGGTTAATAACTTCCTGAAGACCAGCATGAATTTCGACGTGCTCGAATCGATCTTACTGGGCAATGATGTTTCCTGGTATGAGAATGAAAATTTTCGCGCAAGCATCGATGAAAACCAGTACAAACTCTCTACTTCCGGCAGAAGAAAGATGAAGAAGACGATCAAGAGCCAGGAGGCAGGTCCCCAAATCTTATTGCAAAACCTCTGGCTCGACCCACATACTTACAAGATCATCCGGACTGACATCAAAGAACTCGGGAAGGAAAATGTACGGATTCAGGCGAATTATTCAACCTTCAACTCGGTGAACAACATGTTGATCCCGGGAAAAATCCTGTTCGATTTTTCAGCGGATAATCCTTTCCGGATTTCGGTCGATTTTTCCAAAATTGTGCTGGATTCACCGCAGCCCATGCCGTTTAAAGTCCCATCAACGTATAAACAGATCCGATAAGCATGACTGGATATCAGCATATTTTATGGGTTCTGGTCTTTGGTTTGCTTTGTTGGATCCTCCCGGATAACGTCATTGCTCAGGTGACAGAAAAAGAGCGGCTGGAGCAATCGAGGAAAAAGATCGAAGAGGAGATCGAGTATACCAATAAACTTCTTGAGCAAACCAAGACAAATAAGCAGGCATCCCTGAATACGATCGTGCTTTTAAACAAGAAGATCAAAAACCGCGAAAAGCTGATCCAATCCATCAACAAGGAGATCGATGACATTGATGAAAGGATTTCGAGGGATAACCGGGCGCTGGTCAATCTCTCCTATGATCTCCACAACCTCAAGGAAGAATATGCCCGGATGATCCGTTTTGCTTACAAAAACATGCATTCCTTTAATAAGCTGGTTTTTATTTTCTCCTCCAATGATTTTTACCAGGCATACCGGCGGCTTAAATATTATCAGCAATACAGCGAAGCCAGAACCAAGCAGGCAGCTATGATCCAGGGAACCCAGCGGGCAATCAACCGGAAGATCAGCGAAATGGAGAAACAAAAATCCAGCAAAGTGAGCCTGGCGGAGGCCAAATTGAAAGAAAAAAAGAAACTCGATAAGGAAAAAAATGAAAAGAACAATGCCGTCAAAACCTTGTCACAAAAGGAAAAGCAGCTCCTTGCAACCATCCGTGAAAAGGAAAAATCGGCACAAAAACTGAAAACTGAAATCCAGCGGATCATTGCCGAAGAGATACGCCTGGCTGAGGCCAGGGCCGGCAAAACAAAGTCGGAACCCTCCGCTTCTTCGAAAAAAACTTCCACTGACACCAAGCCAACGCCTGTCATCCGGTTAACGCCGGAAGAGACAGCTCTTTCGAATTCGTTTGCCCAGAATAAGGGGAAACTCCCCTGGCCCTCAGAAAAGGGTGTTATCACCGAGTCTTACGGAGAGCATGCGCATGCTGTGCTGAAACACGTGAAAACCAAAAACAACGGCATTGACATCCTGACTGAAAAAGGGGCCTCCGCGCGTGCTGTTTTTGCCGGCAAAGTTACCCGGGTGATGTCGTTCCCAAACATGAACAAGGTCGTGATCATCCGGCACGGAGAGTACCTCACCGTTTACAGCAATCTCTCTGAGGTATCTGTTAAGGATGGCGAAGCAGTGAAAACCAAGCAGGTTATCGGCAAAATTCAAACTGACAGCGAAACCTCGCGGACTGAATTACACTTCGAATTATGGCTTGGAAAGACCACACAGGATCCGGCCATCTGGCTGGCCGGCGGGAAGTGATCGTTATTTTTTGAACCGTTCCAGGATCGACTGGTCGTTGATCTCTTTCGACAGGGTTTCAATGGTTTCAAAAGGCACTTCAAAGAGGTCAAGGATGATGAGGGCATCCAGGCAGTTGCTGAAT
>VGGL01000150.1 GCA_016868575.1 Bacteroidota bacterium | reverse complement strand
TTCAATGCCTTTGAAGGGGCTCGCCGCTTTGCTGTGTTGCGTTCTGTTATTGACACTACAATTAAGAACTCTCAAAATGTCTTGCAAGCATTTAGATTATTGCCTAATTTAGCTGGTGAGTGTTAACAAAATGGGACAGTTCCAAATTATCTCAGGTTTCTTGATGATTTCGCAGTAAAACCAATTCATAATCTTTGGAATGAATTTCAAGGAGCAAGAGATGCAAAATATGTTGTACAGACCAATTCAGAAGTAATCCAGCGTTGTCTCCTCATGTCCACCGACCCCGGCGACCTGGTATTGGATCCCACCTGCGGCAGCGGCACCACGGCGTATGTGGCGGAGCAATTCGGGCGGCGGTGGATCACCATCGACACCAGCCGCATCGCCATCAACATTGCCAAGCAACGGATCATGACTGCGGTATATCCTTATTACAAGCTCTATGATGAGGAGAAGTATGACATTCGGCAGGGATTTGTGTATAAAACGGTTCCCCACATCACCCTGAAATCGCTGGCCAATGATGAGCCTCCGCAGGAAGAGACCCTCTATGATCAGCCGCTGGTGGATAAAAGCGTGCTACGGGTCAGTGGTCCATTCATGGTTGAAACGCTTCAGAGCTTTGAGCCTGTAAGCCCCACAGAACTGGAGGCGGAAATGCTCTCATCGGAAGAAACCGGCGACTGGGAACAGAAGATCCGGCAGCACCTGCTGGCCACAGGCATCAAGAACGGCAGGAAAGAAGAGCGGGTAGATTTCACCCGGGTTGAGACACTGAGCGATCCCTGGCTTCACGCCGAAGGTTTCTATCAGACAGCCAAAGGAGAATACAAAGCCTATTTTCATATTGGCCCCAGGTTTGGAACCGTCAGCCGGGAAGCGGTGAACAAAGCGATTGTCGCCTGCCGCTCCCGCGGCGATGCCAACTGGCTGGTGATCCTGGGATTCAGCTTCGAAAGCGATATCCAGGGCGGGGAACAGACAACCAGCCTGGGTACTTTCGAAGTAACAAAAGCCAAAATACACGACGACCTCCTTCAGGAAGGGTTGAAAAAGAAACCGGCCAGGTCGGCTGCCTCCTTCATCACCATTGGCGAGCCGGATATCAAGGTGCTGTGCACCGAAAACCGGTTCACGGTGGAGATTTGCGGACTTGACATCTATGATCCCATCAGGGATGAGGTCAAACCCCGCAACATCCACGAAATTGCCTACTGGATGCTTGATGACGATTACGATGGAAGCAATTTTGTGGTCAAGCATATCTTTTTCTGCGGAGGAGATCAGACCGAATTTGACAGATGGAAGCGAGGGTTGAACGACCTGAGCAAATCGCGCAGCAAACGAAAAAAGGAGCTACAGGATACCCTCAAAATCGAGATTGATGAAGAAGCCTTCGACCGTCTGTACGGGCATGTTTCTCCCCCGATAACAATCAGATCAAAAGATCAAAAGATCGCCGTCAGGATCGTTTCTCAATACGGCGAAGAGAGTACACGGGTGATAGCGGTCAAATCATAATTTTTTGCATTTTTGTGAGAAAGTATTCAAGAAATTCTTTATTCCCAAAATTCTAAGTATTATGGAAAACACTTCTCAAAACCCTGAACCCTCAAAGCAGAGCATTAACAACCAAGTTCCATCGGTTGACAATCTTGCTTCCAGGAGACCCCTGATTCCGGTCTCATTTACCCTAGTTATCATTTGTTTCTTTTTTTCATTTTTTCTGGTCAAATGCGGTGGACAAAAGATCGGCTCTGTTTCGGGATTTGATCTTGTGACTGGAACACATTTGAAAAGTCAGGATCTTTTTTCTGGAGAAGAGGAAAAAGGAGAAAAAGTTCCTGCCAATGCCTGGGCGATTATTGCACTGGGGGCAGCTGTCGTTGGACTTGGCGTTTTTCTGATGAGGCATAGGAAGGAAGCAATTTTTGGTACTCTTGCCGGTGGAATAGGTTTTGGCTCTCTGATCATTCTTCAATTTGCCATTCGGAATGCCATCGAAGAAAAAACAGCCAACCAGGTTGAAACTTCATTCCAGTTTGGATATTGGGCAGCATTGATATTGTTTGCCATAGCTGCCATACTAAGTTATCTCCGATGGAAAAAATTTCCTGAAAAATCTGCTTCGGCACAATCAAATGCTACATCCCAGGGATCCGTAATTGAATCTCAAGAACAATCACCAGTGGCTTTTCAAAACCCATTACGAAACATTGATATAGGTCCTTGGTTTAAAAGAAATTTTAAATTGATCATACTGGTGGTACTTGCAATTGTTGGAATCTATCTAATTTACTACTTCTTGTTACGTAATGATCCGGAGAAAGATGCAAGAAATGCTGAAAAAGCATATTGTGATTGCCAAACTTTGTATAATGAGGCACTGATAATAATCAATAGAAACTTTGATTCTACCTTTAATTCATTTCAGTTTAAAAAACGGCAGGAAGCAAGAGATAAATTGGCGGAATTGCATAATCCTGCGAATGATGAATACTCGCAATGTATAGCAGAAGCACAACAAAAATATTCCAAGTTAAGAGGAAGATATCTTACTAAAAATGAGAAGCTTGAAATTTTTGATCGAACCTATTCATATCAGGAAACAAGTTGTAAACCAACAAATCAAAATATGTTGATTAAAGGAAATAGCCTGGTGGATGATAAGATTGAATCGATCCGCGATCCTGAACCAGATATCGAGAAGATCAAATCTGATCTTATAGGAAACTCGATTCCAGGGTGGAAATTCGATAACCTGCATGAATTTGATAGCGCTTCAATTATAAATACGATAAGAGGTTCAGAACGAATCGAGTATAGTGTTAAATTTCATCTAAAAGACACAGACAGTGGACATGATTGTGAAGTGATTGTTGTTTATCTGCAAGGGGATCAAGGGTGGTACTTCAATAATGTATTGCTCCAATATATAACCTATACCAATATCGCACCGGTTAATGAATGGGAAAAGATTTTCCCTCTTCGTGACACCCGTTACTCAATCCTTGACCAGGGGCATAATTACTGGGTAAAAGATGGATATTATGGTAGAAAGCACGAAGGTGGTCCAGGAAAATCATTTGACCTTACCAGCAGGGAAATATATATCATGAGTCGTGAAAGCGAACCTGTAGAGTTGATTTTTAAGTATTTTCCCAAATAAAATCGTTTTCTTATCAGCTGATATTGCGGGCATTATTGATTTGAATTAGTTTCCTGCTTTTTTGGTTTTCCCCATTTACCATTTATTATTTCACGTAAATAAATAGTACCATTTGGTTCAGTAATTATACAACTTCCATTATATGCTTCATCGTTTTTCCATTCCCCTGTTGTGACATTAGTCCTTCCATCTTCACTGTAATAAGTATACTTACCACGCCCTTCATACTTACCATCTTTGCATTCCCCATTATAGATTTCTCTTTCTAATGAATCGAAGCAAATACCCTGTTGTAAATATCCATTTGAATAATTCCCTTCTTCTATTTTGGTGCCATCAGCCCTGTATTGAATACCCTGTCCATGTCGTTGGCTGTTTACTAAGTATCCAATATATTTCCTCCCATTCGCCCATGTCACAGTGCCATATCCCTCAATTTTATCATCTTTCCAATCTCCTTCGTAGGAGGATCCGTCTTTATAATCCATCCTTCCCTTCCCATTTTTCTTGTCATCGGCCCAAAATCCTTCATAAACACTTCCTGCTTTCGTTCTCCATTGTCCGTATCCATGTCGCTTCCCATCTAATAAATGTCCTTTATAAAATGAACTATCCGGAAAAGTTTTCTGCTCAGGATATTTCTCTTGATACTCAATAGAATCCTTGATTGCCTGTGCACGCATCTCAGCTCTCATTATAGAATCACTTTTCTTTTTTTCTTTCTGCAAAAGAACAGCATAACGCTTTTTAAGATCTATTGGAGGGTATTGTGCCTGAATAGTACTGAGAATCTTACTGGCACCGTAGTCTTCCAACGTTAAACCAAGGTTTTCAAAAGGTCCTTTATCCTTCCAGGTACCATCATCAGGATCAAAAAATACTTTCCCTTTCCCTTTGTATACAACATC
>VGGL01000149.1 GCA_016868575.1 Bacteroidota bacterium | reverse complement strand
GGAAAAAAATACACCCCGCTGGATGATCTTCCTGATCGATTGCTTCATCGTACTGGGATCGGTCATGCTGGCATATATGCTCCGGTTTAATTTCGACATTCCGGAAGATGAGACCCGGCGGTTATACACAACCCTCATCGTGGTTCTTGTCGTTAGGATGGTCAGTTTCATCATCGCCAAGACCTATGCCGGCATTATCCGCTATACCAGCACGGGCGATGCTGTGAGAATTTTTATCGTGATCTTTTCCGGAAGTATTCTTTTCAGCCTGGCCAACATTGTTACCTACAGCATCAATGAAGCTTTTCTGATCCCATTTTCGATCATCATCATTGAATTTCTCTCTTCCACCCTGGCCATGATCGTCTTCCGGCTGATCGTCAAGATCGCTTTTCTGGAGTTGCAGACACCTCCTAAAGGCTCCGCCAATGTTGTGATCTTTGGCGCCGGTGACGCCGGTATTACCGCCAAACGGGTACTTGACCGGGATGCCGGAACCAAGTTCAAGGTACTGGCCTTTTTTGATGATAATCCCAACAAGGCCGGGAAGAAACTCGAAGGCGTTCCGGTGCTCTCTCCGGACAAGATGCAGGAGATGCTTCAAAACCAGTCGGTTTCGCATGTCATCCTGGCGGTGATGGAGCTCGATCCGAAACGAAAAGCCGAGATCATCGAGATCTGTCTGGCCAATAACACCAAGGTGCTGAATGTGCCGCCGGTCATCAAGTGGATCAACGGGGAGCTCAGTTTCCGGCAGATCCGCAAGATCAACATTGAAGACCTGCTGGAACGGGAGATCATCCGGCTGGATGAGAAGATGATCTCACGCGACATTAACGGAAAGACCATCTTCATCACTGGCGCATGCGGCTCCATTGGGAGTGAGATCGTCAGGCAGGTGGCCATGTTCACCCCTTCCCGGATCATCCTGATCGACCAGGCCGAAACGCCCATGCATCAAATGGAACTTGAATGTCTGGAAAAATACCCGGATCTTGCGCTTTCGTACATCATTGCTGATATTACTCTTAAGGAACGGCTCGCTACCCTCTTCTCGGAATTCCATCCCGAAATCGTCTACCATGCAGCAGCATACAAACATGTCCCGATGATGGAGATGAACCCGCTGGAAGCTGTCCGAAACAACGTGCTTGGTACCCAGATCCTTGCCGACCTGTCGGTTGAGTTCAAAGTACACAAGTTCATTTTTATTTCCACCGACAAGGCGGTCAACCCAACCAATGTGATGGGGGCTACAAAACGGATAGCAGAGATCTACATCCAGTCACTGAACAAACTGAAAACCACACAGTTCATCACTACCAGGTTCGGTAATGTTTTAGGTTCCAACGGATCGGCTATTCCTCTGTTTCAGCGGCAGATTGAACGGGGCGGTCCGGTTACGATCACCCATCCAGAGGTAACACGATACTTCATGACCATCCCGGAAGCCTGCCAGCTTGTGCTGGAAGCAGGTGCCATGGGTAATGGCGGAGAGATATTCATGTTCGACATGGGGGAATCGGTGAAGATCGTTGATCTTGTAAAAAAGATGATCAGCCTCTCCGGGCTCACCCTGGGGAAAGACATCCAGATCAAGTTCACTGGCTTGAGACCGGGAGAAAAACTGTATGAAGAACTACTTACTGCCGGCGAAAATTATATACCCACCCATCATCCCCGCATCCTGATCGCCAAAGTGATGCAATATGACCTGGACGCAATTACAGCAGATCTGAAAGACCTTATTGGCAAGGCTGCTGCTGCTGATCCATTCAGTGTGGTGAGAAAGATGAAAAGCATGGCTCCTGAATATAAAAGCCAAAATTCTATCTATCAACAACTTGACACTATTCCCTGATGGGGAAATCCTCGAAAGAGGTTTTAAAAAAAAAACAGCGGAAAATGAAGGATGTTTAATAAACTATCGTATTTTTGCTTTTAATAAATCAAAACCTATTATCAACCAAATCCACAGCATTATGAAAAATTCAAAGTTTTTTGCCATCATGGGCATTCTGCTTGCCCTGGTCATCGTCTTTTCCGGATGTAAAAAGAAAAAAGATGACGAACCAACAGTTACCCAGGTAAAGGGTTCTGCCAATTTCCCTGCCGGAACTGGTGGTGATCTCTCCAACAGTAAAGTGAGCCTTTACTTAACCTATGACGATTGGTTAGAAAATGTACCTGTGAAATTTGGAGCCGTTACAGGTAGCGGCGCATCCGTTAACTTCACCCTTGCAGGTGTTCTTCCCGGCAATTACTACCTCGATATCTGGAAAGATAACGATTTCAGTGGTAACTGGACGGTTGGTGACTTTGTGGGCTGGTATGGTAGCGGTGGCCTTGGAGCTCCTTCTCTAACACCTTTCCAGATCGTGGATGGTCAAACCTTCACAGCCAATGTTAACATGTACATCATTGCTAAAAATGGTGACCTGGTGAAGTAATAAGGTTGTCACTTCAAAGAAAAAAGGCTGTCTCGGTTTCCTGGACAGCCTTTTTTTTGTCTGCTTACCTGGTCTTGTCAGGGTATGGCGGCGCGTCGGGAAGTTGTTTCGGGTTGTTCTTTAGTTCTTCCAGCAATACTTCAATCGCCTTGTTCAGTTGTTGGTCTTCTCCTGCATACTCTTTGGCCGGATCATTTACCACACGAATATCTGGTTCTACCCCCTTCCCCTCAATAACAAACTCCTTCCCTTCCTTGTCAAAATGGGCAAATTCAGGCTTCATCAGCGATCCGCCATCGATAAAAGGAAGAGATCCCCGGATGCCCACTACGCCTCCCCAGGTTCTCACGCCAATGGTTTTTCCCAGCTTCAGGGATTTAAACTGATAGGGGAACAAGTCGCCGTCAGAAGCGGAATATTGGTCAATCAGAACGGCTTTCGGGCCATAATGCAGAGCAGGTCCTGCATGGTCTGTCGTGGTATTGCGTGCCACTTCCATGAACACCAGTTCACGCCGCAACCGCTCGATGATCATGGATGATACATTCCCACCGCCATTTCCCCGGTCGTCAATGATCAGGGCTTTCTTTCGCAATTGGGGATAAAAGTGTTTTACAAATTCATTCAAACCTTCCGGACCCATGTCAGGAATGTGAATATAGCCGATCTGTCCATTGGAGGCTTCGCTGACCTTCTTCATGTTGTTCTGCACCCAGTTGTAATAATAAAGCCCGCTTTCATCATCCACAGGAACCACAATCACTTTCCGGGCACCTGCCTCCTGCGGCTGCGTGTTTACGGTTAATTCAACCTGATTGCCTGCCGTTCCGATCAACAACTCATAAAGGTCGATAACCCCTTTCACCGGTTTCCGGTTGATGGCAATGATATAATCACCTTCTTTGACGTCCACGCCAACTTCAGTCAACGGAGAACGGGCAACGGAAGTCCAGTTCTCTCCCGGCAGGATTCGATCAATCCTGAAAAATCCCGAAGCATCCCGGGTGATCTCGGCACCCAGCAATCCCATCTTAATCTTCCTGGGCTCCACCTTGTCGCCGCCTCCAACGTAGGCATGGCCCACATTCAGCTCGCCCACCATCTCCCCAAGAATATAATTCAAATCGTTGCGATTGCTCACGTAGCCTAACAATGGCTTGTATTTTTCACGGATGTTGTCCCAATTCACACCATGCATGTTCGCATCATAAAAGAAATATTTCATCTGACGCCAGGCTTCGTTGTATATCTGATTCCATTCAGCCTTCACGTCAACCATCATCTTCATGTTGCCGAGGTCAATGAAATCCTTGATGTCCACCTTCCCTTTCGGCAGGTCAATGACTGCATATTTTCTGGAGGATGCAACGAGCATTTTCCTCTTATCAGCAGTGATTTCATAATTATCCACACTACCCAATTCGGTTTCTTTCTTCTCTTTCAGATCATAGAGCAAGAGCAGGGTCTTTTCGTCTTTGGCAGCATTGCGGAGATAATACACTTGCTCACCAATCGCATTGATTCCCCGGTAGGCCCCGGGATCAATGGGAAGGCTGACGATCCGGCCGATGATCCCGTCCATGTCCACAACCAGGTCTTTCGAAGCTTTTGAAGGTTCTTCCTTTTTATCCTTTTCTTCTTTCTTACCCGTCTCTTTTTCGGTTGATTCCTGTTCAACAG
>VGGL01000148.1 GCA_016868575.1 Bacteroidota bacterium | reverse complement strand
CGATTTTCCCTTGGAACTTCTAAATGTGATGCAACGTCATCCGAAGGTCTGTAAATATCTCGATATCCCTGTCCAGCATATCAGTGACCACATCCTTCAATCCATGAAAAGGGGAATTGGTAAATCAGCAACGATCATGCTTCTGGAAGAGATCAGGAAAAGGGTGCCGGGTATTGCGATCCGGACAACCCTGATCACCGGTTTTCCCGGAGAAACAGAAAAGGATTTTGAGGAACTCCAGTTGTTTATCCGCGAACAGCGTTTTGAAAGATTAGGTGTTTTTGCCTACTCAAATGAAGAATTCGCATCGGCCTATCATCTTCCCAAACAGGTTCCTGAAGCCATAAAAATGAAACGTCTTGAAGCGCTCATGGCCATCCAGCAGGAAATAGCAGAAGAACACAACCGGTCATTCATCGGAAAAAACATTGAAGTACTTGTCGACAGAAAAGAAGGAGCGCATTATGTAGGTAGAACCGAATACGATGCGCCGGAAGTTGACAATGAGGTGATCATCCAAAACTCAAAAAGGCTTAAAGCAGGTTCTTTCGCTCAGATCCTGATAACCGATGCCACCTCATTTGATCTTGTCGGCATCAACTCACCGTTAAAATAAACATGTAACTTTGCAATTCATTTCAATATTCATCCTATGAAAACATTACTTTTAGCGCTCTTCTTGTCATTTTCCTTGACGCTCTTTGCCCAGGACAAAGCTGCGATGGTTCCCGTTAAACCGGCAGCATCAAATAAGGATACAACGATCAACAAGATCAATTCAAAAAACCAGAAGACAGGTTACTGGGAAGAAAAATCCCTTAACCTGGTTCAAAAGGGGATGTATAAAGATGGTCTGAAGCAGGGAAACTGGATCACTATGAATGAAAAAGGGTTGGTAACGAAGCTTGAATACTTTGAAAACGGTAAGAAAAACGGGATCGTCCTTACCATTACCCCGAAAGGGAGATTGACCTCACAGGAGTTCTACAAGCAAGATCTAGTGGATGGGCATTGCATCTACTACAAGCAGTTCAATGAGTTCCCGGATATCGAGATTGATTATCAAGCAGGAAAGAAACATGGCTTGAGGAAACAGTACTATGATGATGGGAAAGTTCAGGAGGAGGCTTATTATCAAAATGACATCAAGAATGGTGTAACCAGGTGGTATAATTCAGCCGGATCGGTTATTGCCGAGTATTCCTATGAAAATGGCAAATTTGAAGGGGTTCAGAAAACCTTTGACGAGAAAGGAAACATTTTGAGCGAGACCATCTATGTCGCTAACCAACCCGAAGGAGTCTATACCGAATATTTTCCTGATGGCAAGGTCAAACTGACCGGGCTCTACAAAGCCGGAAAACGTGATGGAATATGGACTGAAATGGATGAGACCGGCAAGCAGAAGAAAGTCATCAAATACAAAGACGGTATAGAAAAATAGCGCCTGACATTTAGCTTAAAAGCGTTACTTCCCATGCGCCATATTCGAAACCCGTTTGCTACCGTTTCCGGCTACAATTGCTTTGGTTGTTCACCTAAAAATCCGATCGGGCTGAGGATGAACTTCACCGAAGTGGGAGAGGAGATTCGCTGCAGATGGGCGCCCTCAAAGGACTACCAGGGATACAAAGATGTCCTGCATGGCGGGATACAGGCCACCCTGATGGATGAGATCGCCAGCTGGGTGGTATTCGTTAAATTGAAAACCGGTGGCGTCACAGCTTCCATGGAAGTAAGGTACCATCATCCGGTATATGTAACAAAAGGAGAAATTGAACTTCGGTCAAGATTGATCTCCCATCGCCGTAACCTGGCAGAATTACAGGTGGATTTGATGGATCAGGAAGGAAAGATTTGTTCAACAGCAACATTAAAGTACTTCACATTCTCTCTTGAACAATCGAAAAAAACGATGTTTTATCCTGCGTTTGAGGACTTCTTTGAAGATGGCTCAGAGCCGGGTTGACAGCGCCACAAAAAACCTGGGACGTCTAGTCCTGGAACATGAAAGGAGGGCAACAAGAAAAAAACAGGAATAGAAGAGAGGGTAAATTTCGGCAGCAACGCATCCTTATTCGGGGATCATTTCCGTTTGTTATTGATCACATATTCTTTCTTGATGGCGCGGTACTTCTTTGATTTCAATATGCCATAATTGTTCTTATTCCGGTTACCGTGGATCTTCTTGTTCGACATATAATGACAGCTCACCCGTTCGTTGCTGCTGCATGATGTGAAGATCAGCGAAGGCCCGCCAAATAAAAGGATGAGGAATAAAACCAGAATCTTTTTCATAATCAGGCACATTTCAATGATGCGGTAAAAATACACATTTCTGATAAGCTGAACCGATTTTTAGTAATTTTGCTTATCCCGAAAACCAAAAAAGAAAGACACATGACGAATAATAGAAAAAACTGGCTGTATATCAGCCTCCTGACAATTGCAATTTGTTCTGTTACGAGTACCTATGCCCAAAAAAATGAGTGGGTAGAACAGGTAATCATTGCCAATGGTGGAAGAATGGAAACAACACCACCTTTTCTCGATTATGTAACCATGCAATACTACCTTCCCGGCACACAATCCAGCGGAATATTTGATACGATCCGTACCCAATCCGTTCAGGACATGGTAGTAAGCTATGGCTTGGCCTATGTCGCAGCTCAGGATTCGATTGTCAAGTACAACCTGGATACGTATGAACGTCTGGCGGCAGTGAAGGATTCCGGTCTTTCAAGGATTGCCCTGTATAAGGATTTGCTCCTGGTATCCAAGAAATTTCCTTCGGTATATTATTTCCTTGAAGCACTGCATGCTCCGGATCTTACAACTTCTTTCCGGCTCCAACTTCCAGGCGAAGCCGCCGGCATTGCTGTTCTCTACGATTCTGCTTACATTGCCTGCAATGGTGGGTCAACAAATCCCATGGCCAAAATCGCCGTTGTCAACCTGAAATCCAAAACAGTGAAAAGGGTCATCGATCTGGGCACATCCACCAACATCATCCATGATATTTACACCTATGGCAATTATATCATCGCCATCTTCAGAACTCCCGAAAATGGAACCACCGGGAACCTGGCCATCTCCAATATCCTCAATGGACAAACAAACCTATATAATTTCAGTGTCAGTCTCGGGAAAGGTGTTGATGTGTATAATGACCTCTTGTTCCTTGGAATCAACAATGGGATTGGATCGATCAATATACCTAATCACGCGATCGTTGACACAACCATCATTCCCGACCCGGGCTTTGTTAACCACATCTATATCACCCGCAGCGATTTCGACTACATCAACGAACGCTTCTACATGAACATTGGGAATAACACCACCTTTGGCATCTGCGGTGTGGCTACCGTTACCGGCGACTCGGTGACAACATTCGCCACCGGACTGGCTGCCGAAGCCATCGCAATTGATTTCCGGACACCTGTTGGCGTTGAAAACAAAGCCATTTCTGAGAAGGTATCAATATATCCCAACCCTGTCACGGATAAGGTCACCCTTTTCTTCCACGACCTATCAGGAGAAAAACAGATATCACTTGTCGATGTGATGGGAAGGGAATATTTGCGTTTTTCAACACGAAATGAAGACAAGTCTGCGGTGGAATTGGATCAACTTCCGCAAGGCGTTTATTTCCTGAATGTTCAGACATCACAGTTTTCCACAAGCAAGAAAATCATCAGGAAGTAATCCCATGATCCGGAAATACCTCTTCCGGTTCCCGGTATTCCTTTTATGTTTCTCTGCCAGCGTGTGTGCTCAATACCCGCCTGCAGCCGGGGATTCAGGTACAACTGCCATTTACCGGGATAGCACCATTATCCGGGGGTGGGCCACTACCTGCTCCATCATTAGAGGCTACATCAACCTCTCCGATACAACCATCACCTATAACGGAAACAACAGGGCTTCATACGGAATCCCGGCAGATGGAATCGGGAAAGCCGATAATTTGTCCGTAAGCCTGGGTGATAAAGGTACGGCAACGCTGACTTTTCAAAACCCCATTACCAATGGCGATGGCTTTGATTTCGCCATATTTGAAAACGGATTTAGTAATAATTTTCTGGAACTTGGATTTGTTGAAGTCAGCTCTGATGGTACCCATTTTGTCCGTTTCCCATCTGTTTCCCTGACACCTTCCATCTTACAGATAAGCACCTTCGGAACATTGGATCCGATAAAGAT
>VGGL01000147.1 GCA_016868575.1 Bacteroidota bacterium | reverse complement strand
GCATGTGTGATGATCTCAAGTGAGTCAATGAACCGGGTGGCATCTTCATATTTGCCTTTCAATTCAAAGGAAAGAAGTGAACTGCAACCTTTCATCTGGCTTTTCATCACTTGATGGAATGGATTGGATGCCAATCCGGGGTAGTTCACATGTTTCACCAGATCCTGCTTTTCTAGGAATTTTGCGACTGCCAGTGCATTGCTGCAATGCTTCTCCATCCTCAGTTCAAGGGTTTCCAGTCCAAGCAGGTTCAGCCAGGCATTGAATGGAGCCATGGCGGGTCCAAGGTATCTCATCCCAAGCATCCGTATCCCTTCCTCAATCAGTTTATGAGACCCGCAGATGATCCCTCCCAGGCTCGAGGCATTGCCGCAAATATATTTGGTGGTGGAATGTACAATAATATCTGCCCCAAGCGACGTGGGTTGCTGAAGGGCCGGAGTTGTGATCGTATTGTCGACAACCAAAGGTAAACCGTGCTTTTTCGCAAGTACGGACAGGGCTTTGATATCTGCCACAAACAAGAATGGATTACTTGGGGTTTCAACAAATAGAAACTTCGTCTTTTTTGTGATTGCCTTTTTCCATGAGCCAATATCCTGGGGTTTTGTAACCCATCTGGTGGTAATCCCCATCCTTGGGAGTCCGACATTGAACAGTGAAAATGTGCCTCCGTAGACACGGTTTGAGGATACAATTTCATCACCATGTTTCAACATCTGGTGGCAAAGCAGCAGGATAGCCGACATCCCTGATGCGGTTGCAACAGCCGATTCGGTGTTCTCCAGCACCGCCATTCTTTTTTCAAAGATCTGAACCGTTGGATTATCCCACCTCCCATATGTAAATCCTGGTTTTTTGGAAGCAAAAATGGCAGCTGCTTCCATGGCATTTTCATAGGGATATGCTACACCCTGGTAAATGGGTATGGTCATTGAATCCGGACTGAATTTCCCGTGACCGGCATGAATGGCTTTTGTGCTAAATCCTTTGTTTTTCATAGATGTAATAATATTGGGTTATCGATTCGAATTTTTTGTAAAAATAAAAGAAAATTTCCAACTGCAGACTTTACAAAACTTACTGAGGCAACATGACAGGATTTTAACCGCTTTTGATTTGTTTGTTTTAAAAATTATTCATAATTTTGTAATCGTATTTTCAAAATTAGGCATATTTATGTATCCACGGTTGCTTATTGGTGATATTCAAAAATGGCTGCCTGGTAGGGAAATCCTGATCATCTATGGCGCCAGGCAGGTGGGAAAAACCACATTGCTTACAGAACTGGTTAGGACAAGAGATGATGCGGTGTTGCTCAACTGCGAGATCCCTGCTGTTTCTTCGATACTCGAGAGCAGTGACCTCAACGCGATCCGTGCGCTGTTTGGCAATCATCGGCTCATTTGTCTCGACGAAGCGCAAAAAGTCACAGGCATCGGGAGAATTCTGAAGCTGATCTACGATGAACTGCCCGGCTACAAGATCATTGCAACCGGTTCCAGCAGTTTTGAACTGGCTGAAAAGATCGTAGAACCTTTAACCGGACGCAATATCAAATTCCGGCTTTTCCCTTTATCGCTGACTGAGCTGGAGGCCGGGAACGGGTGGTTGTGGGTGCTGAACCAGCTGAATCAACTGCTCATCTACGGCTCTTACCCAGGATTGGTTGACCAGGATATCAATGAGAAACAGATCAAACTGGCGGGTCTCTCGGCTGATTATTTGTATCAGGATATTCTAATCCATGAAGGGATACGACATCCATCGGTGATCAAGAACCTGCTTAAAGCGCTGGCATTGCAGGTTGGAGCGCAGGTTTCATTGTCGGAGCTCTCCGGCAGGCTTGGCATTTCAAGGCAGACCGTCGACAGGTATATCGACCTGCTGGAGAAGTGCTTCATCATTTTCCGGCTGCCGGCATATTCAGGGAATCTGCGAAATGAGATTCGGAAGAGTCAGAAGATATTCTTTATTGATAACGGCCTCATCAGTGCGCTGACGGGCAATTTTTCACTGATCCAGAACCGGTCAGATGCCGGTGCATTATGGGAGAATTTCTGCGTTTCAGAGCGAGTCAAGCGGAACGGTATATACGCGCATGGCCTGGTAAACATGTATTTCTGGCGATCCTATGACGGCGCGGAGATCGACCTGATTGAAGAACACGGAACCAAACGCAAGGCTTTCGAGTTCAAATGGAATCCCCGTCGTAAAGCATCCCTCCCGAAGGTGTTTAAGGAGACCTATCCGGTGGAGAGCTATGCAGTGATCACCCCGCAGAACGTACATTTGCTGAAGGAGTGAGATTCAATTAGCAATTAACAATGAGCAATGAGCAGTCATGAAACCCGAAGGGGTGAAATTCAATTAGCAATTAACAATGATCAATGAGCAATTTGAACCCCGTAGGGGTGAAATATTAATAGCCCGGGAAAATCCATGTAAAGATCACCCCTCCCCGGAATGAGGTCAAAAAGATATTCCCTGTTGCACGGGGAGGGGACGGGGGAGGGGGAAGGTCATCGGTTCCATGCCGCAAGTTTGGCTGGCTGCAGGTTACAAGGTATTGCATGATAGATAATCGATCTCTGCATTTTGTTAACCGATAAATTCAAGGAGTATTGCACGAACAAATCTGAAAAATAATTGTCTTTTTTTTATTACCTTTGCCTATGAATCCGGATTAAGCAATGTACTTAATCCTAATTAACTATGAAAAAAGCGATTCATTATTTCATCCTTTTGCTGCTCTTTGCATTACCTGCATTCAGTATGGCAGTGACTAAGGATGTTCCGTTTACCCTCGATGATCGTGACCGGATCACCAGAACAGAGCAGAAAATCGATGACCTTCGGTCAGAAATGGATGCCCGTTTTGATCAGCTTTCCAATTTTCTCTGGGCGATCATTGGCATCTTTACCACCATGATGGTGAGCATCTTTGGGTTTGCTTTCTGGGACAGGAAGCTATCTTTGGCTCCCATGAAACGGGACGAGGAAAAAATCAGGGAGGTTCTGCGGGAGTACTCCAAGACCCAGCCCAAGTTGGCAGAGATACTGCGGAATCTTGGATTGTGAAGGGTGTTCTTTTGAACTTCCTTCGACGAGAAACAGTTATCAGTGAACAGCAAACAGTGATCAGTAGCTTGGATCAACATTGGACTGTCCCATTCATCATTCATAATCCAACCCTCATCATTCATCATTTTTTAAAACGCAGATAACACAGATGCAACAGATTTACGCAGATGAGGAGGCAATCGCCAATCTTTAAAACCTGTAAAAACTGCTCACTGTTTGCTGTTTGCTGATAACTGTGGCCCGTGGTCAGTGGCCCGCAAATCAGATACAACACACCACAGACAACAGACCACAGACAACAGACCACAGATATGAACCCCGAAGGGGTGAAATTCAATTAGCAATTAACAATGAGCAATGAGCAATTTGAACCCCGAAGGGGTGAAATATTAATAGCCCGGAAAATCCATGTAAAGATCACCCCTCCCCGGAGTGACGTCAAAAAGATATTCCCTGTTGCACGGGGAGGGGATGGGGGAGGGGGAAGGTCCTTGGTTCAATTCCGCAAGTTAGACTGGATGCAGTAAAGGTAAGGGATATGGTACTTTTGAATATAGCTGTCAATCTTGCGAAAATCCCTGCAATTGACGGTAAAACAACCCTGTGACTCACAGATTGAAGATAACGTGAAGCCTGGCACACACGAATGGCAGTGAAGCACAATATTTCTCCGGTAGATATTGCTGTTCGTTTCGTCCAAACCTTGAAGCTTGTAGGCTTTGCCAAATTGACCATGATAAGGGCTCAAAATTCTCACCTTCCCCAGCGAAGAACAATGCGATCCGGCTTCATTTGAAAATATGACCTGTCCCTTTTCGTCCGTCCTGCCGGAGCAGACAAGAAATCTATCAATGATCTTCCCATTCACCTTAATAAACAATCGCTTAGCTGAGGACGGGAGCGCATAATCCACGATGATGCAATGATCATAACGGCTGTAATCGTATTCCGTAACCTTGCTGCATGAAAATGCAAGGAATAGCAGGATGCTGGTTGCAAGGTATTTCATCATAAAACATTAGCGCCGGTATTGATTTAACTAAGAAATTATTGAAGTATTGCGAAGATCGATTCTCGGGGTACGATTTTAGATTCCAGACATCATTTTTTGGAACGCAGATAACACAGATGCAACAGATTTACGCA
>VGGL01000146.1 GCA_016868575.1 Bacteroidota bacterium | reverse complement strand
GTGAAAAGGCATAATGGTTAGTGAACGGTGAATATATAAGAGAGAAAAATGTGGAGCGGTTAATTATCAATACTTTGCGTGCATTGCGCCATCCATGGCGGGCTTTGCGTGAAACAAGTCGGAACAGATGAACCAAACAGAGGAATATTGATCAACGAAGTCTGAAATCAGATCAACCCTCAAGCTGTGACTCTGTAACTCTGTGACTATTATCAAGCAGCAGCACAACTCATTTCGGAGCAATGCGGAGGAGGAAGATGGCGATGATGCCGAAGACGATGTTGGGAATCCATACTGCGAGCAGCGGGGTGAGGTTGCCGAAGGTGGCAAAAACATTGGATATCTGCATGAAAAAGATATACATGAAGGTAAGCAGGATGCCGATGCCGAGGTTGATGCCGATACCGCCTCGCTTTTTCCTGCTTGATAAAGAAACCCCAATCAATGTAAGAATAATGGTGGCAAAGGGCTGCGCCACACGGCTGTATTTTTTCACCTCATAGGCCACCACATCGGCATCTCCCTTGAGCTTCTTTTCCTTGATAAACTGCCGCAGGTGCCCGTAACTCATGATCTTTTCATCTTCGATATCCACCGTAAAATCCTGGGGTTTAAGCGGGATGACAGTATCCATTATAGTGCCCCGGCGAATGGTCTCCTCCATTCCCCTGATCCGCCGCGATTCATAGTTCTCTATGAACCATTTCCCGCTGTTTTCATCCCAGAAAATCCGCTGGGCCCTGATCTTGAAGACCAAGCCTGACGTATCGAACTTCTCGAGCGAAAACTTAAAGCCCTCAGATTTATCAATGTTGTAGGACTCTACATAAGCGAATGTGCCGGGCTCAATTTGTTTATGGATATTGATGTCATTCACATACTTTTTATTCATGATATAACGTCGCTCGAAGGAGAGCATGCCGTAATTGGTATATGGAATAATGAAATTGGTGAGTAACAGCGAGAGGATGGTTAATATCGATGCAGCAATTATATAAGGCCTGAGCAATCGCCGGAAACTCACCCCACTGGACAACATGGCGACGATCTCGGTATTCCCCGCCAGCTTGGAGGTGAAAAAGATCACCGCAATAAAGGTGAACAGGTACATGAACAGGTTGACAAAGTAAGGCAGGAAATTAATGTAATAGGTAAAGATGATCCCGCCGAGCGGTGCTTCATGTTTGATGAAATCATCGATCTTTTCGGAGATGTCGAACACAATCACCAAAAGGATGAGGAGGGTGATGGCAAAGAAGAAAGTCCCGAGAAACTTCCGGATGATGTACCTGTCCAGCGTCTTGAGCAAAGGGCCGGGAATCCTGAGCCGGTTCATCCATCTGCGGATCATAGCCTGTTCATGAGTTGTTTGACCATCTTTGATTTCCATGGAACAAATGTTCCCGCTTGTATCTTTTTCCCGGCCTCTCTAACCAGCCAGAGATAAAACCCCAGGTTGTGGAGGCTGGCGATCATGGGTGCGAGCATTTCACCGGAAACGAAAAGATGTCGCAGATAGGCTCTGGAATATTCCTTATCGGCAAAAACAGCGCCCCGGCTGTCGATGGGAGAAAAATCATCTTTCCACTTTTCATTTTTAATATTGATGATGCCGTTGCGGGTAAAAAGCATGCCATTGCGTCCATTCCGTGTTGGCATCACACAGTCGAACATATCTATGCCCAGACCGATACATTCCAGGATGTTCGCCGGTGTGCCGACACCCATGAGGTAACGGGGTTTATCTTCCGGTAGTATACGGCAAACCAGATCGGTCATTTCGTACATGGTTTCCACCGGTTCTCCGACCGACAGTCCTCCAATGGCATTGCCTTCGGCATTAACGGAGGCGATATATTCCGCTGACTGAATCCTAAGATCTTTATATACGCTTCCCTGCACGATCGGAAAGAGGGACTGGTTGTGCCCATAAGGGCAAGCCGTTTCATTGAACCGGTCATGACATCTTTTCAGCCACCGGTGCGTCATCTCCATTGATTTCCGGGCGTAATCCTGCTGACAGGGGAAAGGGGTACATTCATCAAAGGCCATCATGATGTCGGCGCCAATGGTGCGTTGAATATCCATCACATACTCCGGGGTGAACGTGTATCTCGTACCATCGATATGCGACTGAAATACAACGCCGTTTTCAGTCATTTTGCGTTTATCCGCCAGAGAATAAACCTGGTATCCGCCACTATCCGTCAGGATCGGCCTGTTCCATCCATTGAACCGGTGCAGTCCGCCTGCTTGCCGCAAGACATCCATTCCTGGCCGAAGAAACAGGTGGTAGGTATTTCCCAGGATGATCTCCGCCCGGATGTCTTTTCGCAACTCCCGAATATGTAAAGCTTTAACTGTGCCGGCAGTACCAACCGGCATAAAGATCGGCGTCTCTATCATCCCATGGTCGGTTTGGATGATGCCACACCTGGCCGAAGAAGCCTGATTACGGGCAGTTACCTTAAACACCATGAGGTTTTCAACAATTAATGCGGAATAAATTTTTCCAAAGGTAAATTTTCCTGATCGATATTTGGATACTTTTGCCCCTTACCTGTCATCCCAATGGAACTATTCCCTGCTGATATTGACCTGATTTCCATTATTTTACTGGCTACTTTCCTGACCGCATGGGTTGTCCAGCTTTTTTACTATCTGTTTTTCTTCCTGCGGCTGGCCATCTATAAGGAAAAGTCACAAACAAGCAACAAACCTCCTGTTTCGGTGATCATCTGTGCCCGCAACGAATATCATAACCTTCGCCGTAACCTGGATGATGTGCTTAAACAGGATTATCCCTGTTATGAGGTTGTGGTGGTAAATGATAACTCTGATGATGACAGCCATTTCCTGCTTGACGAATACACAAAAAAATATCCACACCTCAAGGTAGTGGAGATCCGTCAAAACCTGAACTTCTTCACCGGCAAAAAATTCCCCCTCTCCATTGGCATCAAAGAAGCCACCCACGACTTCCTGTTATTGACCGATGCCGACTGCCGGCCTGCTTCTTCACAGTGGATTTCACATATGATGGAATGCTACGGTGGTGGAAAAGAGATCATTTTAGGATATGGCGCTTATGAGAAAAAGAAAGGGCTGCTGAATGTACTGATCCGGTTTGATGCATTTCAAATTGCCATTCAATATCTCTCCTACTGCCTGGCCGGACTCACGTATATGGGCGTCGGCAGAAATCTCTCGTATCAGAAGGAATTGTTTTACCGCTCCGGGGGATTCATCTCCCATTATACCATCCGTTCCGGAGATGATGACCTGTTTATCAACCGGATCGCCAAAAAAGGAAATACAGCCATTTGTGTTCATCCTGAAGCACATACCGTATCCAGGGCAAAGACCAGCCTGAAATCGTGGATCCGGCAGAAACGAAGACATCTTTCGACATCCGGTCATTACCGTGTCATCCACCGGTTTTTGCTGTCATTGTATGCCCTGAGCATGCTGGTTTTCTGGGGAATGATCGTGGTGATGCTCTCCCTAGGGGTCACTCCCTGGATCGCTCTCATCGCTTTTGTGATCCGAAGCGGGTTGCACCTGTTGCTATTCAGCAAATCTTCCAAACACCTGGGGGAAAGAAGCCTGGTCTTTTTTTCTCCCCTGCTGGAATTGTTGTTATTGATTATTAATACTTTTACCGCACTAACCAATCCCTTTTTAAAAAAGGATCAATGGAAGTAGCACCCCATCTCACCGAAAAGGCGCAGCGTGACCTCGGGCTGGTACAACAAGCCCTACAGACAGGTGATCAGAAAGCCTATGCCGAACTGATGGCCAACTACCGCGATTCCCTCTACTTCATGATGCTGAAGATGACCAATGATCCTTATGATGCGGAGGATCTTACGATTGAAGCCTTTGGCAAGGCATTTCGGTGTCTTCATCAATATACCTCTGATTTTGCGTTCAGTACCTGGCTTTTCCGGATCGCATCCAACAATTGCATCGACTTTCTCAGAAAACAACGAAAAGACCTGATTTCCATTGATAAATCCTATGACGGTGAAAAGGATGAGAACCTGTCGCAGAGCATCCCTTCCAAAACCCTCGACCCGGAAGAGAGCGTAATTGAAAAGCAGAAAATCCAACTGATGCGAGAGGTGGTGGAAAAGCTAAAACCCCGGTACCGCTACCTCATTGAACTCAGGTATTTCAGGGAACTTTCCTATGAAGAGATCGCACAGGAACTCCATCTGCCACTGGGAACGGTCAAGGCACAGCTTTTCAGGGCGAGGGAATTCCTCTACAACATCCTCAAAAATTCGGTGGAAAAGATCTGAAGCCTTCTTTATTGCTATCTTTCTTCTATAAATCCTCGGTTACATAACAAAAATAAAGAGCATTGGGTTGCTAATTTCTTCTTCATCTTTCCTTTCGGAAGATATGTTTTTGTTCGTTAAAATAACGAGGATACCAGTTTGTAAAC
>VGGL01000145.1 GCA_016868575.1 Bacteroidota bacterium | reverse complement strand
AGGCACCGGTCAGGACAACCAGACAGGGTTTTTGTATTGAGGGTTTCATGTTTTCTGTATTGGGTCTTGTCAGCAGACTGATCAAAAGTAGGATTTTTTGTATTTTTGCGCTCTTTTGAACAAAAGAAAGGGATGTATGTACGCATATATCAGCGGGAAGCTGACCGAGAAGAACCCTGCTTATGCCGTCGTTGATGTGCATGGTGTTGGATACCTGGTGAGTATTTCGCTCAACACCTTTACACAGATCAAAGACCTGGAACATGGCAAGTTATTTACTTACCTGGTGGTGAAGGAAGATGCCTTGCAGCTTTTCGGCTTTTCTGAGGTACAGGAGCGGCAGTTGTTCATCGAGCTGATCAGCGTTTCGGGCGTTGGCCCCAATACGGCAAGGATGATCCTCTCTTCCCTCACACCCGACGAGGTCATTTCAGCAATCTCCACCGCCAATGCATCAATGCTGCAAAAGGTGAAAGGGATCGGAGGTAAGACCGCCCAGCGGATCATCGTCGATCTGAAAGATAAGTTCTCCCGCGATGGTAATTTACGGGATATTTTGCCTTCGGCACACAATACCCTGAGGGAAGAAGCGTTATCCGGATTAATGGTGCTTGGGTTTTCCAGGAACCAGGTGGAGAAAGCCCTTCAACGGGTGATGGATGATAAAGGAGCCCCCCTGAGCGTGGAAGAGATGATCAGGGAGGCTTTAAGAATTTTGTAGTATTAAGGATAATCTGACAACTGCTCTAAAACCCAACGTACCTGTTTTGATCCGCGCTAAAGTATACTTCCGGACCATCCTCTGCTTCGTGATCCTGTCCATCGGCCTGACAGGATTGAGCCTGCAGGCTTCACGGTTGCCATCTTTTCCTTTTCTCCCTCCCGACACGATCGGAGATACCACCGTGAACCTGATCTACCCTTTCACGCCGGAAGACGTGGAGCCCGGATCTCCGGAAAACAATCCGCTCTTTCTGAACAATCCGTCCAATATCCAGTCAAACATAGAATATGACCCGGTTACCAATCAGTACATCATGACTGAGAAAGCCGGAACGGTGGACTACCGGAGGAAAAGATACCTTTCGCTGGATGAATACCGGGAACTGGATTTGAAAAAATCTCTTAACGACTACTGGAGTGAGCGTGGAGAGCTTGCAGGATTGGACAACACACAAGGTTTCATCCCCAAAATCCATATCGGAGGGAAAGTTTTTGAGACCATTTTCGGGAACAACACCGTGGATATCCGGCCTCAGGGATCGGCAGAGATCACCTTCGGACTGGTTTCGACACGCCGCGATGACCCGACCCTCAGCGCCCGCCAGCGAAGGATCACCAATTTCGATTTTGACGAAAAGATCCAGATGAATGTCATCGCCAAGATTGGTGATAAGATCGAATTCAAGACGAACTACAACACCGAAGCCACGTTCCAGTTTGAAAACAAGCTGAAGCTGGCTTACGAAGGGAAGGAAGATGAGATCATTCAACTCATTGAAGCCGGAGACGTGAGCCTTCCGCTTACCAGTTCCCTCATCAGGGGCACGCAAAGCCTTTTCGGTATCAAGACGAAGCTGCGCTTTGGCCGGACAACGATCACCGCGGTCTACTCCCAACAGAAGAGTGAAACCAAGAATATCACCGTTCAGGGAGGGGCACAAACCAACCGTTTTGAGCTGAAAGCTGATGACTATGAAGATAACCGCCATTTTTTCGTAGCCCAATATTTCCGTGGTCGTTACAAGGAAGCCCTGGGAACATTGCCGATCATCTCCAGCAATGTGAACATCATCAAGATGGAGGTATGGGTTACCAACATCGGCCCGGCAGTGACCGACAACAGGAACCTGGTTGCCCTCATGGATCTGGGAGAGAACGAGCCATATAACCGCAATGTGTTCCATCCCATCCCAGGAAAAGTCTATCCGACCAATGGTTCCAACGATCTGTATCAGGTCCTCATGCCCACTTCGGGGGATTCGGCTATCATGAGGAATATCAATACGGTGAGCAACTACCTGAAGTCGCCTCCCTTCAACCTCGTCTCAGGCGTGGATTATGAAAAGATTGAAAGTGCCCGGAAATTGCTTCCAACAGAATATTATTTCAACAGCAAACTGGGATTCATTTCTTTGAACACCTCCCTGAGTGCAGATCAGGTACTGGCGGTTTCCTTCCAATACCAGATCGTTGGTGACTCGACGATATACCAGGTCGGTGAGTTTTCCGACCAGGGGATCACCTCTCCCAAGTGCCTGATGGTCAAGCTTCTCAAGAGTTCCTCCCTCAACACCCGGATCCCGTTGTGGAAGTTGATGATGAAGAACGTTTACTCGATGAATGCTTACCAGGTACAGCAGGAAGATTTTACCCTGAACATCCTTTATGGAGGGGATAAAACACAGGTTCCAACGGGATACCTCATGGAAAGCCGGATCAAGGGGATACCGCTCATCAAGGTGTTGGGGCTTGACCGGCTGGATCAGCAAATGAATCCTCCGGCTGACGGCCGTTTTGACTTTATCAACAACGCCGCTACCCAGGGGGGTACCATACAGGCCAATAACGGGCGTATCTATTTTACCGTTCTCGAACCGTTCGGTCAGGATTTGCGCGATAGCATCTTTGATCCGAACAATCCGAAGGAATCTCTTGCGCTGGCTGACAAATACTGCTTTGATTCACTCTATACGGTCACCAAGGCGATGGCCAAGCAGTTTCCCGACAAGAACAAATTCATCATTGAAGGCTTCTACAAGTCTTCCCAGGGGG
This sequence comes from Bacteroidota bacterium, assembly GCA_016868575.1. Lineage (GTDB taxonomy): Bacteria > Bacteroidota > Bacteroidia > Bacteroidales > FEN-979 > VGGL01. The sequence continues at coordinate 1,730 of VGGL01000145.1, read as the reverse complement.
CTGAAATTTCGCTGAACGCACTGAATGTCCCGCAAGGCTCCGTGAAGGTCACTGCCGGTGGTATTACGTTGCAGGAAAACGTCGATTACACGGTGGACTATACGCTGGGACGGGTACGGATCATCAACGAAGGTATTCTCAACTCCGGAACCCCGATCAGCATCTCGCTCGAGAGCAATGAGATGTTCAATGTGCAAACCAAGCGGATGATGGGCGCCAACATCGAGTACAAGATCAACAAGGACTTCATCATCGGAGCCACGATCCTGAACCTGAACGAACGGCCGCTTACCCAAAAGGTGAATTATGGCGATGAGCCGATCTCCAACACCATCTGGGGAATCAACCTCAACTACCAGCACGATGCGCCCTGGCTCACCGAGTTGGTCGATATGATCCCGCTCATCAACACCAAGGCGCCATCGAGAATCAGTGTAAATGCAGAGTTTGCCCACTTCATTCCGGGACATTCCAAAGCCATCGGAAAAACCGGAACTGCCTATCTCGACGATTTTGAAGGGGCCAAGTCAACCATCGACCTGAAGAATATCGGCACCTGGTTCCTGGCCAGCACACCGCAGGGACAAACCAACGCCAACATGTTCCCGGAAGCTGCTCAGGGGACAGGGCTGGCCTACGGCTTCAATCGGTCCAAACTGGCATGGTATATCATCGATCCCTTGTTTTATGATAGAAATACCAACCTGTTGCCACCCAACGTCAATAAAAATGAATTGTCGAAGAATGCGGTGCGCCAAGTATGGGAACAAGAAGTCTTCCCAAACAAGGAACCCCTCAATGGGATCCCTGTCAATATGGCTGTCTTGAACCTGGCCTTTTTCCCTGATGAGAGAGGTCCTTACAACTACGATGTCTTTCCAAGTCCCTTCTCTGACGGGATCGCTCAGGACGGAACATTGATAAATCCGGAAACCCGCTGGGGTGGGATCATGCGCCGCCTGGAGACGACTGACTTCGAAGCCACCAACATCGAGTACATCGAATTCTGGATGATGGATCCTTTTGCTGATGATTCATTAAATGGAGGAGAATTATACTTCAACCTGGGTGATATTTCGGAAGATATTCTCCGCGATGGCCGGAAAAGCTTTGAAAACGGACTCCCGACTTCCGCCACCGTGACCAATGTGGATACTACGATCTGGGGAAGGGTTCCAGTACTTCAGTCGCTGATTGACGCCTTCGACAATACTACCGGTTCACGGCCGTATCAGGATGTTGGGTATGACGGTCTGTTGGATGCTGATGAGCGTTCGTTCTTTGACTCGGCATATATAGTAAGGCTTGAACAGGCGTATGGCATTGGATCACCTGCTTATCAGCTGGCCTTCATCGATCCATCGGCTGATAACTACCACTATTTCCGCGGTTCGGACTATGACAATGATCCGAATTACGGAAGTGTCCTCGAACGTTACAAGCAATACAATGGACCTGACGGGAACTCCCCATCATCGGAACAAAGCCCTGAGAATTATTCTACCCTGGCCACTACCCTCCCAAATGTCGAAGACATCAACAGGGATAATACGCTCAGTGAAGCCGAAAGGTATTACCAGTACCGCATTGAATTGAGACCTGATAAGATGAAGGTGGGTACGAACTACATCACCAATGTATACAATGCCACAGATATTCCTCTGGCCAACGGTACACGGGGAAGCGTAAAGTGGTATCAGTTCAAGGTTCCGGTACATTCTCCCGACCGG
>VGGL01000144.1 GCA_016868575.1 Bacteroidota bacterium | reverse complement strand
AACCTTTATGTACTAATTCTTGACGAAGTTTTTCAAGTTGACCCCCGGTTACTATCTCAAGCGCAATGTCAACGTCTTTTGTCGGTCTGGCTTCATCAGCTGCAGGATCGTTGACATACACACTAACAACCGCTCCTCCAACAAAAACAGCTTTTTCATTTAGTTCTCCTAAGGCTAAAGCAACTGTTTTAATAGAATCGATATCAATATTTCTCCTCATTGTATTTCAGTATTCTTTTTTTTAGTTCCCTGATGGCTATGAATTGCTCTCTTGATCTACCAATTCGAAGAGCATCGACTAAAGCAACAAGTTCATAAAATTCCTTATCCATTTTAGCAGCATGAACAATTCCCGGATAGAGCGGTTCAATTGCTTGTCCCCGGTATTCGCCTGAGGCATCTGGCCAAACATATGATTCACTGCTATGTATCATCTTTTTTAATGGTGATGCAGAATGAGCTGTTGGGAGCCCCCTGACGATCGGTCCTGGTTTTTGAGGAAAGACATATTTAAAGCCAAACTCCAGGAACTCAAGCAGTGATTTTTTCATGAGATTCTTTTTAAAATCATCCAGTAATCCTGCAAATGATGATCGATTGAGGGATTCGCTAACTTCGGAAGCACTTATTGAGAGGGCAAAAGCCAGGTCTTTACCAAGCCATGGTTGATCCCCGAAAGATGCTATTTTCAGCAAAATAGCAATGTCTTGAGGCCGCATGCCATTATGTCTTTTCATTATATCTATTTTTGATTCACGATTCGCGAATTGCAAAGATATGAATAATCCGTTAATCAATGCTAATACGATTTGGATACCATATCCTCAATATTGTTCCAATGCCTGTCCGTCATGGATTCGTAATTAAAAATTGAAATTCCTTTGGCGCCGCCGGCAATGCTTTTGGATATGGCCGTAAGGAGCTCCCGGGGATTCAGGGAGGGAATGTAGAGCCCACTATATAATGGGATCCTGGTTTCCAAAGCGGTAACACCCTCCCCTGTTTGTTGGCGTATCCAGTCAAGACTACCATAATAAAAGTTCTGGTAAAGCATGGGCATCGCTTCATCCAATTTCCATTTGTTCCATTCCTGACGAACCAACTGCTTGGCAACGGAAGGCCCAGGAAAAACAGCTGCTGAGAGCTTTGCGCCCCGCCCATGGCAATGATCAGCCACCTCATTTACCAGCGATGTAATCTGGTCCATTCGGAATTGCCGCCAGTCGGCATTTGTTTCCGGGGATTCCATTGATATCGGATCAATCCCATATTTCGACCTGAACTTCTCCCGGCAAACAGGGCAATAGCAGTAATCGTACGGTGCATACTCCTGGTCCTGGATGATCTTATACGTTGGCCAAAGGGCCTGTGGAAGGATCACATCCGGATAACGGATGTAGTCGAGATGAATCCCATCCAGCCCTGGAATATCCAGATGTTCATCTATTCTTGATTTCAGAAACTGCCTGACCTCAGGGGTTGAAGGGCAAAGAAACCGGTAATAAGGCACATACGCAGGATCTGTTATGGAGGATTTCCCTTCCCTGCTGATGACAAACCAATCGGGATGCCGGCGGATCAGGGCTGTATCGTTGTTCATCATGGCAATCAGCCATTTCTCCACCGCGATCCCATGCTTGTGAGCAATGGGAATCATCATCCGCAGGGTTGCCAGATCGGCCTGGATCAGCACTCCGGTTACTCCTTTGGAATTCAGGTCCGTCATCACCGAATCCCATTGTGATGCACTCCATTCCCTGTGGCCGTTCATCCAAACCCAGATTTTGAATTCATTAACATTGATCTCCTCATTCAAAGCAGATGAATCGGAGCGAATATGCTCTTCTGAAAACTCCAGCCAGCCCCACCGTTCCGGAATATGCATATTGATCTCCCCCATAGGCGACCAAACCCAATTCATCTCAGGAAGTTTTTTTCCTGTCAGAGAATCAGTCTTTTTCTGATAAGTAGAACTGGAAACCGTTGTCTGCCACTCGACCCTTGAAAAATTCATCCGCCACTGGATGCCATCAGCAGGTTGACCCTCAGCCCTTCTTCCTGTCATCAACTCCGCTATGGGGAGCGCCATTTCTACAATCCATGCCGTATCCTGATCAGATGGATCATTCAAAGAACCATGGATGTGAATGCCTGTCCGGAGATCTTGCAAATCCCAACTGTTAATCGGTTTACCCTGATCTTTATAGGCCTTTGTCAACATCAGGTCCCAGATCGTACCCAAGGCATTGACCTCGATCTCACAATAGTTTAATCCGCTCCTGTCAGGATCAAGAAAAACCTCGAAATCATTGTCCTGAAAGATCACCTCATCCCTTTTCTGAAGGGTTCCCCAGATATCCGGTTCTTCCAGCTCCGCAGCAAGGTATATGAACCTATTGTCCCACAACATCTTGATCCTGGTTCTAAATGAAGGTTTCAGGGAGGGATCTCCGGTGATATCAATAAAATCTGCAGACCATTCGGCCCATGCCCAGTCGGGTTCATTGAGTCTGCCATCCGGAATGATTTGATCATCTGTCTTATAGCAGGTGTAGTGCCGCTGATCCTGGGATTGAAGGTGAAGGGTGAGCGTCAGACACCAGATGAGACCTAAGAGGAATGGGAAAAGGCCAGGTTTCATCTTTTCACTCCTGATTGATCCGTGCCTTCAGGGATTTCACCCGCTCAGACAGAATATTGAAAAACCGGTTGCGTTCTTTTGCCGATGTACCACTGATCAGGGTGGACTCCTGCATCACCTTTTTCAATGAATCCCCTATCTGATCACAGAAGACCTCATTGGTCGTGATCAACAGGTTGATGATGTTGTAGGTATGATAGGTTATCCGCTTTCCGTCCATCGTTACCAGGATCGTATTATCACTCAGTAGAATCTCATTGTAATAGAGCATAAAAGAGCCTTCAACCCCCCTGGGTTCAGATCCATAAAAGAACCTGAAGCCGAATTCTGCCTGTTGCTGGATATGCCGGATGTACGATAGAAGGACATCACAAATTCTCAGGGCATCATCCTTTTTCTTAAAAAAGCCAGAAACATAGCAATATTCTACCTGGCGGATGATGCTGGTAATGGTTTCTTCATTCCAAAGTTCTATCGAAGGGATTTTAATATAATGGGTCAGCACCTTTTGACCCAGGTGAAAGAGATCTTCGGGAATATCAAAGGAAAACAGCTTATCCTCATAACCGGGAAAAGGAAACAATGCTTTGTGCCAGAAGAAGATCTTAAAGGCTGCAATCTCCGGAAATTCAAAGTAATAGAATATAGGCAGATCCTTTGCCGCATAAATGATCTCCTTTTCCCTGCATTCCTCAATGATCCTGATTTCAAAAAGGATCTTCTCAAGCCATTGTTCCAGGGTAAATCCACCTACCCCAATGGCACGTGAACGGAAGATGATATTATCAGTCTTAAGGCTGAACAGGGCATCAGCGGATATGGAATAGTGATGGCAAAGTTTCATGAACTCATCAAGCCTCAGTTCTTTTTCACAGCGCATCCTTCGGTATACACTATCGTAGCTGATACCAAGCAACTCAGAAATATCATGGACCAGGGATACATTGGGTGGAACCCGTTCGTGGATGATCCTGAACAATTCAGATTGCAATGTCATTGCTTTGTTCATGCAGCCAAGATACGAATAAAACAGGAGTTGACTTATTTTACTAAACCGATAAGCTTAAAAATAGATTCTCTTGCATTATTTGCAAAATCTGAAATGAATCTTTCCCTGATTATGGATTTCCGCAAATCCCGGGTCGGATTGATCTGAAATGACGGTAAAACTTGCGTATTCCGCGGATGTCACATGGAAAAACCATTCTCCCACCCGGGCAGACACAGCTAATTTTGATTCATCATTTAAAATGCAAATGAATATGTCACACATCATCATCAACACGGAAAATGGAAGGCTGGTTTTCTTTATCACCTATAATCTTGCCTTCGTTGCTGCACTTGCGATATTTATCTTCAGGAATAGACGCAGAAGCAATTCACTGATCAAAACCCTGATCGTTGCCGCAACAGGAACACTGTTCTTTGTTTTGGGGATGAATTTTTCCTCCCTTGATTTGGAAGCTCTGAAAGGATTCATTCTTGGCAAAGGATTTCCACAAGTTCACGAAAAGAACTTCCTGGGTGGGGTAATAGGTTTGATTGCCGGTGTAATACTTGCATCCCGTTGGCTCAGGCTGAAACGGGGGGTTCTCGACGATTTTGCGATCGCACTGCCACTGGGAATGGCCATTCATCGGGTTGGATGTCTGTTTACGGGTTGTTGTTTTGGCATCCCATCAACAATGCCATGGGCCGTCTGTTATTCAGCCGGATCCCAGGCTTATTGGGCACATTGTTGCGATCCTGCTTTTTCCGGTATTTTTTCACTTCCGGTTCACCCGGTCCAGGCGTATGAGATCATTCTTTGTGTTGCCATCGCCATGGTTGTCTGGAAAACCATACCTCGTTTTCATGCTCCGGG
>VGGL01000143.1 GCA_016868575.1 Bacteroidota bacterium | reverse complement strand
GCTGATCCTTTTCCAGAAACGGTTTTTCAGGAAGAGATGATCAACGTTGTTTAACCGGTTTTTCAGATGAGGTTTTTGGATTTGCTTTCGGGGTGACCGGTGACGTTTGCTTAACGGGCTGGGTGCCGGGGGAGGCCATTTGCACACTTTTCAGCTTTTTCCCGTTTTCCCGGTAGACCAGGATTTGTTTTTGTCCGTTTTTCTGTACTACGATCTCGTAATCGGTAGCCGCATCGGTCTGGCTGCGGGTGACTTTTTCAACCTTGTATCCGGGATACTCAGAAGCCATATTTTCTTTGACTGCACTGGGCAGGTCTGTTTCCCTGACATCTGTTTTAACTTGTTGCCCCTCTGGGACTACCGATTTTTTTTGCTGATCATTCAGCACATCGGCTTTTGTTTTTTGATCATTCCGGACATCGGTCTTTTTTTGATCATTCCGGACACCGGTCTTTGTTTGCTGAGCTGAAACAGCAAGGCTGATCAGGCTCGCTACAAGAAAAATTACAATGGATTTCATGGTTAAAAAATTTGGTTGGGGGCGGCTTTTACATAATCTGTTCCAAAACGAATCAACGCACCCGCAGGGTTCTTCCGATCCGCAGGATAGTCGTTGTCTTTATTTTATTCAGGGCACAAAGCATCCTGACCGATGTTCCATATTTGCGGGCAATGGTTGAGAGTGTTTCTCCGCTCCGAATCCGATGATATTTGGCGCCGGCAATGTCATCCTGAATATTGAACAGTGATTTTCCAATGGTCAGCGTCTCGGCGTATAACCTTTGATTATCATAATCGATGACCTTGAGTGGATCAAAAGGTAAATCCTTGTAGCGGATCTCGAAGTGCAGATGTGGTGAACGGCTTCTACCGGTTGATCCCCCCAGGCCGATAAGATCTCCGGAGCGGACATATTGGTTGGGGATGACTTTCAGCTTGGAAAGATGTGCATAGTAAGTTTCCAGGCCATTAAAATGGCGGATGATGACAAGATAGCCAAATCCTCCACGATTATACCGGGCATACCTGACCACTCCGTCGAAAGCTGCAAAAACCGGATCACCCTTGCTGAGGCTGATGTCAAGTCCTTTGTGGTAGTAAGTAAACCCCCTGTAGAGTTTTCCCCGAATGGGCATGGTAAAGATCGATTCCGAGTTGATAACCCGGATCACCGTGTCGTTCCCGATCTTGTTCTTTTCACCAAAAAAAGCAAATACCTGGTCGTTAATCCAGTGATGCCCCAGCACATTTGTTGTATCTCCCGGCTCCATGTCGTCGTATTCGGGTAATGAGAAAAGATCCAAAGAATCAACCTGCACATAAGCCCAGGAAAAGTCGCTGTAAAGAAGGACGGGTGAATTTCCCGAATAAACCGTATCAATAACCTCTTTTCTGGTTGTCTGACCAAGGGCGAATAACGACAGAAGCAGCAATACTACTAGAAGCAGGGTGTTTTTCATGCGTGGTTGCAAAGGTACCACAATAATCAAAAGGAGTCACGATATGCTAACAGGTAAATACGTAAACGATTGTAAAATCGTATCTTTGCGCCAAATTTTTTTTCATGACAGCAAAAGCAGTTGGAAAGATATCTCAGATCATTGGCCCGGTTGTCGACGTGGTTTTTGAAGAACACAGCAAGCTTCCGAACATTTACGATGCGCTGGAGGTGCAAAATGCTGCCGGGGAGGTAATTGTCCTGGAATGCCAGTATGATATTGGCGAAAGCACGGTGCGGACTGTTGCCATGGATTCTACCGACGGACTTCGCAGGGGAATGGATGTGACGGCCCGCGGAGGTACCATCTCCATGCCGGTGGGAGATCAGATCAAGGGCAGGTTGTTCAACGTCATCGGGCAGCCAATTGATGGATTATGGGATGTGAAACAGGATAAATCTTACAGTATTCACAATGATCCGCCCCGGTTTGAGAATTTAACGACACAGAAAGAGGTTTTATTCACCGGGATCAAAGTTATCGACCTCATTGAGCCCTATGCCAAAGGCGGAAAGATCGGCTTATTTGGTGGCGCCGGTGTTGGCAAAACGGTGATCATCATGGAACTCATCAACAATATCGCCAAGAAATACTCAGGACTATCCGTTTTCGGCGGCGTTGGAGAGCGCACCCGGGAGGGGAATGACTTGCTGCGCGAAATGATTGAATCGGGTGTGATTAAATATGGAAAAGCATTCCTCGAAGACATGGAAAAAGGAGGCTGGGATCTTTCGGTTGTCTCTCCGGAAGAAATTGAAAAATCGCAAGCCACTTTGGTTTTCGGTCAGATGAATGAACCTCCCGGAGCCCGTGCCCGGGTGGCCTTATCGGGGTTGACCTTAGCCGAATATTTCCGCGATGGAGATGAAAACTCCGGCGGAAGGGATATTTTGTTCTTCATCGATAATATCTTCCGTTTTACCCAGGCAGGCTCAGAGGTTTCTGCCTTGCTGGGCCGGATGCCCTCAGCGGTAGGATACCAACCCACCCTGGCTACCGAGATGGGGATCATGCAGGAACGGATCACCTCTACCAAACGGGGATCCATTACATCTGTCCAGGCGGTATACGTTCCAGCCGATGACCTGACCGACCCGGCGCCTGCAACGACTTTTGCCCACCTGGATGCCACAACGGTTTTGAACAGAAAAATTGCAGAACAAGGTATTTATCCCGCTGTTGACCCGCTCGATTCCACCTCCCGGATACTTTCCCCGGATGTTGTGGGAGAGGAGCACTACCGGACAGCCCAACAGGTGAAACGGATCCTGCAACGATACAAGGAATTGCAGGATATCATTGCCATCCTGGGGATGGATGAACTCTCGGAAGAAGACAAACAAACCGTGAACAGAGCCCGGAAAGTTGCCAGATTCCTCTCGCAACCCTTCTTTGTGGCCGAACAGTTCACGGGTGTTCCCGGTACCTTTGTCGCCATTGAAGATACCATCAAGGGATTCAACATGATCCTCGATGGGGAAGTGGATGAATACCCTGAATCTGCTTTCAGCATGGTGGGAACCATCGAAGAAGCTATTGAAAAGGGGAAGAAAATCCTCGCAGACAGCCGGCATTAATATGAAACTCGAGATCATCACCCCGGATCAAACGATCTATTCCGGCGACCAGGTACATCTTGTTCAGTTGCCGGGCACCAGTGGATCCTTTGAGGTGATGGAACATCATGCCCCCCTGATCACCATCCTGAAGAAAGGGAGAGTAAAGGTGGTGGAAAAACAGGCAGAAGGGAACAAGGCCTCCATGGTGGAAAAATTCTTCGAGATCAATGGTGGTGTCATTGAAGTGCTGAACAACCGGGTGCTGGTGCTGGCGGAGTAAAAATTATTTGAATCACATATCCATGCGCAACCTTTTATATCCATTCCTTTTTCTTAGCATGCTCGCTTTAAGCGGATGCGATGAAAATGAGCCTTTTCCAACTGCCGCATTTACCTACAGCGGAAATAACAGTTTTACCGAACCCTGCTCACTGATTTTTGTGAACAAATCGGTTAATACCTTTTCCTGGGAATGGGATTTTGGTGATGACAGCGTCAGTACTGTGAAAGATCCGGTTCATGTTTATCCGGAAGCAGGTGAATATACTGTCAGGTTGAAGGCCTTTACTGAAAGCAGGAAGGAGTGGGCCGTCGCGGAAAAAAGCATCATTATTAAACCCGACAGCACACAGGTTCCCTGACCGGCCGGACAGATAGCTGCAGGTCAGATAAAGGCTGACTCATCTCGTTTTTTTGCCCGATAATAAGCTTCCCCTTACCTAAGCAGCAAGCTTGGTTATGGATATAATTACCTGAGTAATCTGTTTTCCACTGTTCACGGCACTTCCATTGAGAAGTACTTCATCAGGGCTAAAATTGAACGTGTAAAAGAGTTGCTTACCTAAATTCAACTAATAAATGTTTCAGCCCTGAACAAATAGCCGGCAGGGCTAAGATCAACGAAGACTTGGCGACCTGGAAACCGATACGATCATCGGGAAAAAACATCAGAAGGCAATCCTAACCATTAACGAAAGAGTAAGCGGTTACGTCCGGATTCACAAGTTGGATGGAAAGGATGCCGGGGAACTCGCTAAAAAAAACAATTGACATATTAACTCCTGATAATCAATGGATACATACCATTACCGCGGATAATGGAAAAGAGTTTGCACAACACGAAGCTATCGCGCAAGCCCTTAATATTGATTTCTTTTTCGCCAGACCATATCACTCGTGGGAACGAGGCGCCAATGAAAATACCAAACAAGTTAAACAACAGGCCAAGAAAAAAATTAGGGTTTTTGTCGCCAATTGAATTTTTATCCTTACATTTGAAAAAAAAGTTACATTTGTGACTTGAATTCAGCCAATCATTCAGTAATGGTATAAAAGAACATACATGTGTTTAACCTTAAAAATGAAAAATCATGAAAAGCGTACTCTTAACAGCAACGCTGGCATTAAGAGACTGTTTAAAATTCATATAGAAATTCGATTAACCATCAACCGAATCATTGATAGATGGATAAATGCTATACCAGATTCAGGCAACCTTTCATAATCTTTGGACAATCGTCGATGAAAAGAAAG
>VGGL01000142.1 GCA_016868575.1 Bacteroidota bacterium | reverse complement strand
ACAGCAAGGCGCAAATCGGATACGCCATAGACAAATTCATTAAAGTCGGAAAAAAACTTGGAGCAATATAACCACACCATGGTTTTCGGGACGGGTACAGATATCATAGAGGTGGACCGTATCAAAACGGTCATGGAGAAAGACATTGGTTTCCGGGAAAAGATATTTACATCCGGGGAAATTACTTATTGCGAGTCAAAAGTTCATAAATATCAACATTATGCAGCCCGGTTTTCGGCCAAGGAAGCCTTCATGAAGGCCATCGGAACCGGCTGGCGTTTCGGGATCCGTTTTGCGGAGATAGATGTCCATCATGACCCACTGGGGAAGCCGCTGATCGAGTTGCACGGGAAGGCGAAAGAATTTGCGGAGAAAGAAGGCATTTCAAAAATACATGTATCTTTATCGCATCTAAAAAACCTTGCAATTGCTATCGTAATCATTGATAAATAAAGTAGATATGGCGCATTTCAAATCGTATGAAGAAAACACCAGAAATTTTAACTGGTCGATTGCAGAAAATGAACTGGGATACAAGGAAGGAGGAGTAATCAATATCGGATGGTACTGCTCCGACCGGATTTGCGAGATGGGAAAAGGGGACAAGAAGGCCCTCATCTGGGAAGGATTTGGCGGGAAGCATAAAACGTATACTTACAACGACTTGCGTTTATGCAGTAACACCATTGGTGCCTATTTAAAGAGCCTGGGCATTCAGCCTGAAGACCGGGTCTGTTTGTTCATGGATAAAATTCCGGAGCTCTACATTGGATTTATCGGGGTTTTGAAGATTGGCGCCATTGCCCAGCCTTTATTTTCGGCTTTTGGCGACGAATCATTATTGGTACGTCTTGAAAATGCTGAAACCCGGGCGATCATCACCCAGCAAAAGCATGTGTCGAAGGTTCGTAAGATCCTGGATAAGATGCCCTACCTGAAACACATCATTGTGGTAGACCATGATGAGAAAAAACCACTTCAGGAGAGAGAAATCGTTTTTGATCTGGAGAAGGCTGCCGGGGTGGAGCAACTTGAGATACATCCCACAAAAAAAGAGAGTCCGTCGGTATTGCACTATACTTCCGGAACAACCGGACAGCCCAAGGGGGTAAAGCATGTCCATTACTCCCTGATCTCACAATATTTGACGACCAAATGGGTGTTGGATATCCAGGATGATGATATTTACTGGTGCACGGCAGATCCAGGCTGGGTTACGGGGACATCATACGGCATCATTGGTCCTTTCGCCATAGGCGCTACCCAGTGTGTACAAGATCTTGGTTTTTCGGCTGAAAACTGGTATCGGTTCATTGAGAAACACAAAATAACCGTATGGTACTCTGCGCCCACTGCGATCCGATCGCTGATGAAAGCAGGCGAGGAGGTAGTGAAGAAATTCAACCTGGAGAGCTTGCGTCATCTGGCCAGTGTGGGTGAACCCCTAAACAGTGAAGCAGTGATCTGGTCTGAGAAAGTTTTTGGAAAGCCATTTCATGATACCTATTGGCAAACGGAAACCGGAAGCATCATGATCACCAATTTCCCCGGGATGAAGATCAAACCGGGCAGCATGGGGAAACCATTTCCCGGCATCACAGCGATCGTGGTTGATCCGGAAACCTATGAACCAATTAATGAAACCGGAAAGATCGGATTAATCGGTATCAAACCCGGCTGGCCATCGATGATGCGGACATACTGGAATAATGAAGAAACCTATCAGAAGAAATTCAAGAACAACTGGTATCTGCCTGGTGATCGCGCCACCATTGACAAAGAAGGATATTTCTGGTTTGTGGGAAGGGATGATGATGTGATCAATACTGGTGGACACCTGGTAAGTCCGTTTGAAGTGGAATCGGCTCTGCTGGAACATCCGGCTGTTGCCGAATCGGCGGTTGTTGCCAAGCCGGACTTTGTCAATATGGAAGTGGTAAAGGCATTTGTTAACCTCAAACCGGGTTTCCAGGCCAGTAAAGATCTGGATCTGGAAATCATGAACTTCATCCGGAAAAAACTTTCTCCTCTGGCCATGCCGCAGGAAATTGAATACGTGGACCTTTTACCCAAGACCCGCAGCGGGAAGATCATGCGCCGGGTGTTGCGTGCAAAGGAATGGAATGAAGATCCGGGCGATGTTTCAGCCATGGAGAATGACTAGCTAGCCCCACCCCCTTGCCCCCTCCCCATTTGGGGAGGGGGTTGGGGAGGGGTCATTGAAACCAATTATTAACAAAACATAGGAGAACAACACAATGGACGAAATGAAAGAAATCGTAAAAAAGTATGTCATCGATGAGTATATGGAAGAAGGCGATACAATAGCTTACGATACCCCACTGATCTCAGGCGGAATCGTAGATTCCTTCTCCATGGTGTCGCTGAAGCGCTTCCTGGAAAACAAATACAACATCTCCATCCCGGATGATGACGCTACCCCGGAAGCCTTCGACTCGGTAAACAAGATCGTCGACCTGGTCAACAGATTCATCAAAAAATAAAGGGAGACAAATCATGGCTTACAGCGATAAGACAAAAGGAATATACCAGGAAACCCTGAAGGGTATCCGGGATGCCGGTCTTTTCAAGGTTGAACGGTTCATTCATTCAACCCAGGCAGCCGATATTGAAGTGGAGTTCCCGGTTGGATCAACCTTGAAAAAGGCGATCAATATCTGTGCTAATAACTACCTCGGCCTTTCGAGTCATCCGGATGTAATCAAGGCGGCTCATGAGGGTTTGGATGTGCGTGGATATGGCATGTCCTCCGTGAGGTTCATTTGCGGTACACAAGACATCCACAAAGAACTGGAGCATAAAGTAACTGAATTTCTTGGCACAGAAGATACCATCCTCTTTCCATCCTGCATGGATGCCAATGCCGGTTTCTTCGAAGCTGTTTTGACCAAAGATGATGTGATGATCTCCGACCGCCTGGTGCATGCTTCGATCATTGACGGCATCCGGCTTGCCCCGGCCATCCATGACACTTTCAAACATTCCGACATGGCCCACCTGGAAAACAAACTTCAGCTCCATGCCGACAAGCGGTTGAAAGTTGTGATCACCGACGGCGTTTTCTCGATGGATGGCGACACGGCAAAACTTGACGAAATGGTGGTCCTTTGCGAAAAATATGATGCCATGCTTTTTTTGGATGAGTCCCATTCTTCCGGATTCATTGGAAAAACCGGCCGGGGAACGCATGAAAAATGTGGGGTTATGGGCAAGATCGACGTGATCACCACCACTTTCGGAAAGGCCCTGGGAGGCGCTTCTGGCGGTTGTGTTTCCGGCAGAAAAGAACTTGTGGAAATGTGCCGGCAGAAGGCCCGTCCATATCTCTTCTCGAACACCATCGCACCTGTTGTCGTTTCCGGTGTGCTCCGGGTGCTCGAGATCCTCTCCTCCAACACGGAACGAAGGGATAAACTTGAAAAAAATACTGAATTCTGGCGGAAAGGACTGAAAGAAGCGGGATTTGTACTGAAAGACGGAGATACCCCGATTGTTCCGGTCATGCTCTTCAACGCCAAACTGGCACAGGATGTCTCGCGGGATCTTTTTGAAGAGGGGATCTATGCCATCGGGTTCTTCTTCCCTGTTGTTCCGCAGGGACAAGCCCGTATACGGACCCAGATCTCAGCAGGCCATGAGATCCATCACCTGGAAAAAGCACTGGAAGCATTTAGAAAAGTTGGAAAGAAATATAACATCCTGGGAAAGACCAAAGAAGAGATCATTCAGATGTACGGCAATTGATTGATCTTGTGAATACCTCCTGTCATGCCTCCGCGTGATGGTCATCGATATATCTTATTGTTGGTTAATCCGGCTGTAAAGTCAGGACGGGGATTCATTGTGAACAAGGACACCAGATACCAACCGTTAACCCAACTTGAGCATTATGCCCCGAAAAAGAGGTGAAAAAGAGGTAAAAACAACATTTTTTCACGGGAAATAAGGATTGAAAAAAGTATGATCATTTCCCAAATGGATTGGTAAAAAAGGTTTATTTTGAAGGTCATCAGGATATAAAGCTCGAAAAAACCTATAATGAATTCGATCAGCTCGAAACATTGCTCCACCATGATTATGGTAGTTTAGCTTTGATCCGAAATGCTTTTGGGGAAATTGAAAAGAAGATGCATAACCAGGTTAGTGAATTGTATGAATATGATTTCTTGGGTAGATTGATTGAAAGAACGGAGAACGACGGGAAAGTGGCTCAATGGACTTATGATACAAAGGATTTTGGAGTTGGTCAGCCGGCAATAATTCAATACAAAGACAATCTTGAAAATGTTATCCATTCTGTGGATTTCATCTACGATCAGCTTAGCAGAAACACAAGCACAATAGAATCAATTGATGGCGAGTCATATGATATTCATAAAATCTATGATTCATACAGCAGAGTAAATAAAATATACTGCTTATCCACTTCAGTCAAGTAAAAATCTATAATAATATGATATACAAGTGTTTAGACATTTTCATTGTAAAATCGATCTAATCGTTACATTGTCAACATTTTGCAAGATGTTCACTTTATCGAAAGGGATAACCAGTTAAAAATATAAACAGATGAAACGTAAATTTACATCAGGATTTATTGTCTAACCTGTAAACTTTTTTTTAGGACGAGACAGTTGATAAAAAGTGTAAAGTCTAAAACGAAAAGTGCAAAGAGCAAATTCTTACACTTTGCACCTTGCACATTAGACTTGTCGTCGTACACTGTGATGACCAATTATCTTACTTTTCCCTGATACGGGATTTTACGAATTGGATAAAAAAAAACCACC
>VGGL01000141.1 GCA_016868575.1 Bacteroidota bacterium | reverse complement strand
GCTTACGAGATCGATGGAGTCCTAATCCGTTGCGAGATATATAATCCTGTGGAAGGTGAAAAAGATACGGTGACTTTTCATCTTGCCGATGTCGTCTATCCCCTTCCTTCCGAAACAAGCCCGGAGCCGGATCAACAAAGCAGGTTTATTTTCCACGATATAGATGGCCAGGCAGTTGCCATCAAACTCAGCGATCTGCAGGACGAAGTAAAAAAGAATCACCTTATTCGAAAGACTTACATCCTGGGTACCGACCGTTTTGGCCGTGATCTGTTAAGTCAGATCATGATCGGGGCCAGGGTCAGTCTTTCAGTGGGGTTCATTTCCGTCTTCATCTCACTGGTTATCGGTATTGTCATCGGCGCTTTGGGAGGCTTTTTCCGTGGCTGGGTGGATCAGGTGGTCATGTGGTTTATCAATGTCATCTGGTCCATTCCGACCATTTTGCTTGTGATAGCGATAACCTTTGCATTGGGAAAAGGTTTCTGGCAGGTCTTCATCGCCGTTGGCCTCACCATGTGGGTGGAAGTGGCCAGGGTCATCAGGGGTCAGATTCTCAGCCTTCGTGAAAAAGAGTTTGTGGAAGCCGCCAGAGCGCTGGGATTCGGATCATTCCGGACGATCTACCGGCACATTTTACCAAATGTCCTTGGCCCGGTGATTGTCATTTCTGCTGCAAATTTTGCCAGCGCCATCATCATGGAAGCCGGGTTGAGCTTCCTGGGTTTCGGGGTACAACCACCCATGCCTTCCTGGGGGATGATGATCCGCGAGAACTATGGCTACATCATGCTGGATGCCGCGTACATGGCTATTTTCCCCGGACTGGCCATCATGATCCTGGTACTGGCATTCATGCTCATCGGCAATGCCCTCCGGGATGCCCTGGATGTGAGAGTAGTAGAATAAATCAATAGAGATAAGGATCGTAAGATTCACAGTTCTTCACTTTTCCTTTGCGGCCGCAATCCCCTTTATCCAGCTTAAATTTTATTGCAATATAGGCATCCAGCCCTTCGAGATGGCTGAACCGGAATAGAGCGCCGAGTTTCTCGGTACCTATCGTAAGCCAGTAATACCTGATTGAAAGTCCAATGTGCGGATAGCGCCAGTTGTAGAGTGATAACGGGAGGCTCACCTCCAGATGACGATCCTCAAAACGGGGAGTAATAGCCAGCAGGGGCGGCCGGCTTAACGCGCTCTTTGCCAGATAAAATCCATATATAAAGGTTGCATTGAAGTATAAATATTTCTTGTAATGGTAATCAAACTGAACGCTCACAGCGCTTGGAAGAAACATGGTGAACTTGCGGTCTATGATGGAGGCATTCCGGTCACCATAAAACCGGATGCTCAGGGTATCGAATAGATTTCTCAAGGTAGTAAATTCGTACTCGTTCACGTCTTCCCAGTAGTTTGAGACATCCCGGTAAACATGCTTTTCTGCATTGTGTTTAAATCTGATATATCCAATATCGATGAGTGAAAAACCAACGCGGTAGAGATAATCTTCATATCGTTGTTCACACAACCGATGGATATATTGTGTCTGATACCCTTTCTTTAGTCTCCGGTAAGTAATCCCAAGATCAAATCCCCAGCCGCCACCTTTCACGAGAGGATTGAAATCAGCAGTGGAGGCGCTGTAATCCAATGGTAAAGCCGTCCCAATCTCTGTCCTCACCCGCCGAATGTCAATGGTTGAATCGTTCAACACCATGTAATTTAAATAATCCCCTTTAATGTACATCCCTGAGATCCCCAAAAGCTTTTTGATTGAAATACCGGCGGATATCACATCCCTGTTAAACTTATAAAATGTTCTGGCATAGCTTATTCCGATCTCTCCCCAGCTCATTGTTCCAAACCTCACCGGCGATTTGTCAATATAATTGATGTTATGCTGGGGCCGGTAGTTAAGTCCCAGGTAAACAAAATTTGCCAAGTGGTATGGAACATTGTTGGCGGCAATATTTGTTCTGAATGCCGTATTCAGTGCGAAGGCATTTTCTTTGATTACGATCATTGCCGACGGCCCATCAATCCGTATGCTGGAAAAGAAATCCTTGTCACTTATTGAACTGTAGGTGTACAATGTTCGGGTTGCTGTCCCATAATCCATCTCATGTTCCGGAATTTTGAATCCACGTTTGAACAGATCGAAAAGCCCCAGTTCTTTTTTAGAGTAATAGAGATAGTTGTTATCCAGGTGAAATCCCAGTGAGAGCAGGTTGATATCCAGAAATGTCTTGTAGTTGTGCATGGAAGAGGGGTTCAGGGAGATGCCATGGGTTCCGGCATAATTCCCATTAACAAGCCCAAACATCTCCTGCGCGCGAAGGTGATGACCGGAAAGAACCATGATCGCAAAGACAAAGCAGATATGGAACAGGTTCCGGAGGTATATTGGAGGGCCCGTTAATGGAGGAGGCAACCGGCATAAACCTATGTTCATCACAATAGGCTCATTGATTTAAATATCAACGTATAAAGGTAATAACATTTTTACTCTCAATACCAAATTTTGTTTCAATCAGTCAATAAAAATGATGAAATTCATAACTTTGCGAAAATTTTAACAATACTCCTATGGCTGACATAAAATTAAAAGGGAATCCTTTTCATACCCAAAAAGATTTACCCGGAACCGGAACACGTGCTGCCGATTTCATGCTCACAGGCAATGACCTGGGAGATGTTTCATTAAAGCACTTTGTGGGAAAAAGGATCGTGATGAACATTTTCCCGAGTCTGGACACACCGGTTTGTGCTGCATCGGTCAGACGGTTCAATGCAGAAGCCGGAAAAATAAAGGATACCGTGGTGCTCTGTATATCCAAGGATCTTCCTTTTGCCCATGGCAGATTCTGTGCAGCAGAAGGATTGACCAACGTGGTAACGCTCTCTGCTTTCCGTGACAACTCCTTTGCTGAGGGATATGGAGTTACCATCAAGGATGGTCCCCTGGCCGGGTTATTCTCCCGTGCCATTGTGATCATCGATGAACAAGGTATCATTACCTATACAGAACAAGTACCGGAGATAACCCAGGAGCCGGATTATCAAGCTGCGCTTGAATCAGTGAACAGCAAGCAGTGAACAGCAATCAGTTTTTGGATTAATAATGAATAACTGATAACTGTTTGCTGATAACTGCTAACTGATACCTATCCCGCGGATGTGGCGTAACCGGTAGCCGCGCAAGACTTAGGATCTTGTGCCGAAAGGCGTGGGGGTTCGAGTCCCCCCGTCCGCACTTCTCTTAATTATTAATTATAAACTATTAATTAAGAGGAAGATAGAAGTCAAAAAAATTCTTACCTTTACAGAAGAATCATATACTTCACTTAATCATTTCCCTGTCATGAAAAAGATCTTCTTCATTATCCTGATTGCTTCCTTCTTCCTTTCTCATCAAACCCTGAGATCTCAGGAGAAGGTTACGCTACCAAATAAATACCAGGTTGATACACGCATCGACAACATGGGCTACTGGCGTAAGATGGCAGAAGCAGGCCTGGTGCCGGTTCAGCCCTATTCAAAGCCTCCGGCAGCCAAATTTACCGGAAGCAAGATCATCGCCAAAGGGATCATGATCGATGACTCACCAGATGTCCCTGTCACCGCCGAACCATCTACGCAAAGTGAGAACTCCATCGCCGTTGATCCCGAAAACATGGAGAAGCTACTCAATTCCAATAATTCAACACAATATCCGAGTTCGGGAAATTTATACGGAGCAGATTACCTGACTTCGTCGGATGAAGGAGAAACCTGGGGGGGGTCGGTGCAGGGAGCAGGAGGTCCTAACTCCGGAGACCCGGCTGCATGCATTGATCTGGATGGAAGGTATTTCATTGGATTCATTGATAACGCCAGCGGTCAAAGCGTTGCCTATTCTGATAACCAGGGTTCAACCTGGACTGTTGTCAAAGTCGCCAACGGATCGATGTTTAATATGTGCGATAAAAACCATCTCTGGGTTGACAACAGCCCATCCAGCCCTTACAAAGGTAATCTTTACAACGGCTGGATGAAAAGCGAACAGATTGAGATATCTTATTCCAACACCCATGGCACCAGTTGGTCAACGGCTGTTGCTGTCAGCCAGGGTACTTCTGCCGGAAGCCACAACCAGGGTGTGAATTTCAAAACCGGTCCCAATGGTGATGCTTACGCCGTATGGTCAGTATATGACAGCTGGCCAGGGGACGAAAAAGCAATCGGATTCTCCAAATCGACGGATGGCGGAGCCACCTGGTCACCAGCAGTCAGGATCATCAACAACATCCGAGGGATTAGAACCACTGAGGTAACTCAGAATATGCGCTGTAATTCATTTCCTTCGATGGCTGTTGACCTCAGTGGAGGCCCTTACAATGGCCATATCTATGTCGTCTGGGCCAACATTGGGGTGCCTGGAATAAATACCGGAAGTGATGTGGATGTATATCTGATCAAGTCAACAGATGTTGGTACGACATGGTCAACTCCGCTGCGTATAAACCAGGATCCATCTGGACTTGGGAAGCAACATTATTTCCCATGGATCGCCTGCGATGATTCCAATGGTATGCTGAGTATTGTATTCTACGACAACCGGAATGTTTCAGCAACTGAATGTGAGGCCTTTATGGCGTACTCCGGCGATGGCGGTGCCACCTGGGAGGACATGAAAGTGAGTGATGTTTCTTTCACCCCGTCTCCCATCCCATATCTGGCCACCGGATATTTTGGCGACTATCTTGGGATCACAGCCCTTGGCGGCAAGGCATATCCATGCTGGACCGATAACCGAAGCGGTCATGCCATGACCTATGTCTCTCCCATCGAATTGATCCCGCCACTGAACCGGGATGTCATTGTTTATGAGGACCATGGATTGAATGATGCAACTTATGGTAATGGAAACGGCAAGATGGATTTCGGAGAAACGGAATTATTGGACTTGAAACTGAAAAATGTCGGAGATATACCGGGCGACAGCGTATGGGTGACCCTTTCCACCCGGTCGCACTATATTACTTTTTCGGATAGCACAGAATATTATGGATATTTCGACGTAGGAAGTATTAAAATGATTGAAGATGCTTTTCTT
>VGGL01000140.1 GCA_016868575.1 Bacteroidota bacterium | reverse complement strand
AATGATATTGACTTTTCCCAGCTTGTCAAGTTATACTGCGGGGATCAGGACAGAAAGAAAAGATACAGCCCGGCAGTATGTACCGGAACAAGGAAAACAAGGATAGCGGGATCACCAGATGCAAGTCATATCTCTACAAGTTACATAGAACGTCAAAACCTGACAATGAGATTGTGTATGAGACGGTTTACAAGGCTGACAAATGGTATTTCAAAGAAGATCGAAAATCATTGCTATGCCATCGCCCTGCACTTCATGTATTACAACTATTGCAGAATTCATAAAACCTTGCGGGTAACTCCGGCAATGGAAGCAGGACTAACAAAAGACTTGTGGGAGATTGAGAATATCGTGAAACTGCTCGGATAACCGGGTAAAATATTTTTTTGTTTGCAAAATTCTTTGTTACTTCACACTCTTAAAGAAACCATTATATCATCATACAAAATATGGCAAACAGTACCCTTGCAGACGCCAAAAATGCAAAGAATGACGAATTTTATACCCAGTACCCAGACATAGAAAAAGAAATTTCTGCGTATTTGGAATATAATCCTGATGTATTTAGGAATAGGACTATATTGTTACCATGCGATGATCCTGAATGGAGCAACTTTACAAAGTATTTTGCACAAAATTTTGGCCGATTTGGTTTGAAAAAGCTCATAAGTACCAGTTATGCTGAGGATAGTAAAATCTACAAATGCGGTTACCAACCAACTATTTTTGAAGAATGTTCACCACAATATGACAAGAGGAAAACAACAAAGAACGGTAAGATTTATATCTTGATGTATGACAGAACGGGTGATGGAAAGATTGATATAAATGATCTTGATTGGCATTATCTTGAAGGTGATGGGGATTTCAGAAGTGATGAAATTATAGGATTGCGTGATGAATCTGACATTATTATAACCAACCCTCCTTTCTCGTTATTTCGTGAATTTTTAACATGGATTATCGAATCTGAAAAAAAGTTTGTAATAATCGGGAATATAAATGCCATTACTTACAAGGAAGTATTTCCACTCATTATGAACGATAAGATGTGGCTTGGTAATGGTTTTCATGCTGGCAATGCGTACTTTTCAACACCTTTTGCAAAAGAATACGCTGAAGGAGTTTACAACCCAGAAACAGGCTTAGTGAAATTTCGGAATGTTTGCTGGTTTACAAACATTGATCATGGAAGACGACACAAACCTATTCCACTGATGACAATGGCGGATAATTTGAAATACAGCAAACACAAAGAAATTAAAGGCAAGGAGTCGTATGACTATTACGACAACTACGATGCAATCGAAGTACCATTTACTGATGCCATACCGAGTGATTATGACCGTGTAATGGCTGTGCCGATTAGTTTTCTCGATAAATATTGCCCTGAGCAATTTGAGATTTTGGGTGTCACTCAACGAAACGATGACCCATATAAAATAAAGCAGTACACAAAGGATGAATACTCTAATGCAAATGACTTAAACGCACGTGGGGTAATAATAGTAGATGGGAAACCAAAGGCGATGTACGCAAGGGTTTTAATAAAAAAGAAATACCTATGAAAACAATACTAAAGACCAACATTAGTGTCAAAGACATTTGCGAAGGATTTGTCTATAATGAACTTGAAGGCAGGGGCTTGTTCGGTTTGTCTGGCAAATTAACAATACAACCAGAGTATCAACGAAACTATATTTATGCCGATGGAAAGAAAGATGTTTCCGTAATTGATTCTCTGCTCAAGGGGTATCCTTTAGGGTTAATGTATTTCGTGAAAGTCAGTGATGATAGGTTTGAAATTTTAGATGGACAGCAACGTATAACCAGTTTCGGGAGATATGTTACCAACAAATTTGCCATTAAAGATGAAAACGGAATGGAGCAATATTTTGATGGTATTGCAGCAGACAGGAAGACTATGATATTAGAATCAAAACTAACTATTTACGAGTGTGAAGGCGAAGAAAGTGAGATAAAAAACTGGTTTCGTACCATAAACATTGCTGGTATTCCTCTAAATAACCAAGAGGAAAATAATGCCATTTTTTCTGGAACATTTGTAACGCTTGCAAAGCAAGAGTTTAGCAACAGTCAGAATGCCAACATCCAAAAATGGAGTGCATATATAAAGGGTAGTGTTAACCGTCAAGCATATTTAGAGAGAGCATTGGACTGGGTAAGTAGGGGCAACATAATAGATTACATGAGCAGGCATCGGTATGATGAAAATATTAAGGAACTCAAGACATACTTCCAAAGCGTTATAGACTGGATTTCTGGCGTATTTTGCGATGTTGAAAGTGAGATGTGTGGACTTGAATGGGGAAACCTATATGAAGTATATCATAATAAAGCATACGATCCACAAAAAGTCTCAAAACAAGTTCATGATTTGTACGGCGACCCATACGTTAAAAGTCGTAAGGGTATTTTTGAATATATCCTTTCCGGTTCGATAGACCATAAGTTGCTTGATATACGGGTTTTTGATGATGCAACTAAGAAATCTGTTTATTCAAAACAGACTATTGACGCAGATGAAAAGGGTATATCAAATTGTCCGCTTTGTGCCATAGGACATGATGCCAATAAGAGTAAGATTTGGAAATTAAATGAAATGGACGCCGACCATGTTACAGCTTGGATCAATGGCGGGGCAACAGATTTTAAAAACTGTCAAATTCTATGTAAGACACACAACAGAGCGAAGGGGAATAGGTGATGAACTATATCTTATTAAAATGTTAAATATGGTTGTAACTCATAAATCCAATGGAACATACTAATATACCAGAGGAGGCAAAAAATAACCCCCAGGAGAATCCTGAGAATCCGATAAAAAATCCTATAAGTACAGAAAGCCCAAAGGAAACAAAGACCACCCAAGGTGCCAAAAGAAATATTGAGAAAAAGAAATACCAAAAACTTAAAGTTTGGTGTAAACACAATCTTATTCAGACGATTGTAGCTTTTGTTACAATTCTTACTCTTTTGGCTTATATCCTTGTTAGCATTCATCAAAATAGACTGACGAGAGAAGCCCTTGTAAGAGCTGATTCTGCCAACTACTATACACGTCAATCTCTTGAACTCACTAAAGATGCCGACTCTTTGGCAAAACAAGCCCTGAAAAGAAGTACTGTTTCTGATTCCATGAACCAGGTTTTTTATGAACGTGATACCCTGTCAAGAGACAGGAATACTAAAAGAGAAATGAGAGCTTACATCGCAATTGAAAGTTTTCAGGTTGATACTATAACGGATGATTTCATACAATACCACATCAACCTTGTTAATACTGGTAAAACTCCCGCAAACAATGTTATCTCTTGGAGTGTTATTAAGCCTGACGGGACAGGTGTTTATAATAATGAAATCCTTGATGTTGAAAATAGCGTCAGTGCAAGTTCTTCCACAACTCACGGAAATGGCCTTAAATTCAAAATAATCTTTGCATCCCCGATATTCATTAAAAAAGATGTTCTTGTGGCGGTGAAAAGCGGGGTTGTTGATCTCTATATTTTTGGGATCATTAAGTATTATGATGTTTTTGGGGAACAACACAGAACAAGATTCTGCTATCTGTGTAATATTGGAAGAAAGTCCTACAGCACTTATGAAAAATACAATGATGGTAATTAATTTTGTTTTCATATTTCAAACTGAGACACTACCCTCCAACCGGTCATTTCTTCGCTCTCGAACAAAAGACGTATTTTTGCCGTTGGATTTACCATTTATCTATTGAAACGAGTTTACATTACTGGATTGGGCATCATTTGTGCCATTGGCAAAGATCCCGGGGAAGCATTCACTGCTTTAAAGGAAGAAAAAAGCGGCATTGGCAAGTTGAACAGGATCAGTTCCATCTATCAGGGGATTTTGCCTATTGCTGAAGTTCCTTTTTCGAATGAAGCGCTGGCATCCCTGTTGGGACTTGACGATATCAGGGGACTCAACCGGACAACCCTGCTTGGACTTGTTGCCGCCCGGCAAGCTGTGGTGGGAACGGACTTCTCCACAGGAAAGACAGGTATGCTCTCTGCAACTACCGTTGGCGGTATGGAAAGAAGCGAAGGGTTTTACGAGAAATTCCTTGAAGACCAAAAGAAAGGGCTTCTCCGCGACATCTTCACCCACGATTGTGCCGACAGCACCGACCGCATTGCTGAAGACCTGGGCATCCATGATTTTTCCGGCACCATCAGCACCGCCTGCTCTTCTTCCGTCAACACCATCATGTTTGGCGCCGAGTTGATCCGCTCCGGCCGCCTCGACCGGGTGGTTGCCGGAGGAACCGATTCACTCACCAAATTCACCATCAACGGCTTCAACACCCTGATGATCCTGGATAAAAACCCCTGCCGTCCTTTCGATGAAAGCCGTAACGGGTTAACACTGGGAGAAGGCGCTGCATTTGTGCTGCTTGAATCGGAAGAGATGTTACAAAAAACCGGCAGGAAGCCGATCTGTGAAGTCAGCGGATATGCCAATGCCAATGACGCATACCATCAAACTGCCTCTTCTCCTGAAGGGACCGGCGCTTTCCTGGCCATGAAAAAAGCCATCGAAAAAGCTGGAATTGATCTCTCTGATATCAGTTATATCAATGCACATGGCACTGCCACGATCAACAACGACCTGTCGGAAGGTATCGCTGTGAAACGGCTTTTTGAAGATCGTATCCCGCCATTCAGTTCTACCAAGCCTTTCACCGGACACACACTTGGCGCCGCAGGTGCAGTGGAAGCCGTATTCTCCTGCATGGCCATCACCCATGGGTGTATCTTCCCAAACCTGAACTTCTCCAACCCGATCCCTGAAATCGGCCTCATCCCGGCGATCCAATTCATGGATGGACTGAACGTCCGGCATGTCCTCTCCAACTCATTTGGTTTCGGAGGGAATAACTCTTCTGTTGTTTTTTCAAAAGTCTGAGCCTTCAACCATGCAGAAAACGATATATATCACCGGCGCCGGCGTCATTTCAGCACAGGAAACCTTTGGGCACCGCAACCTTCCGACAGCATGGCGCAATGAAGAGACCCTTCAGTTGCGGGCCATCGATCCCAACTATAAGGATTTTGTCCCGGCCGACATGCTTCGCCGCATGAGCCATATCATCAAAATGGGCGTGGCAGCAGGAAAGACTGCTCTGAAGGATGCACAAATCGAG
>VGGL01000139.1 GCA_016868575.1 Bacteroidota bacterium | reverse complement strand
TGGATGCACTGAAGCAACTGAAGGTGATCAATGCTGCCTATTTCATTAACAGCCGGCTTAAATCTGGAAAGAAAGTTCTTGCAGAAGGAGCTCAGGGAACCTTGCTTGATATCGATTTTGGAAGCTATCCCTTTGTTACTTCATCCAATACAAGTGCCTCAGGGGTCTGTCAGGGGTTGGGCATATCACCCCATCAGGTTGGCCATGTTTATGGCGTTTTCAAAGCCTATTGCACCCGTGTTGGAAGTGGCCCCTTTCCAACGGAATTAAACGATTCATTTGGAGAACTGATCCGTACAAAAGGTCATGAATTTGGATCTACAACCGGGAGGCCAAGAAGGACAGGTTGGCTGGATCTTGTTGCACTGGATTATGCTGTGATGCTCAATGGAGTTGATAGTCTCATCATGATGAAGGCCGATATCCTATCAGGGATCGGCGATCTGAAAGTATGTGTGCGTTACGAGACGGATGGCATCCAAACGTCGGAGGCGCCCGTTTTTCTGGACCGGGTGAGGCCTGTTTATGAAACATTACCCGGATGGGAAGCCCTTACATTATCGGGAGAGTATCCGAACCCGGTACTTTCAGATTCGCTTCAAAAGTATATTGCCAGCATTGAGGGACATGTATCTGTTCCTTTAACAATATTATCGACCGGACCTGACAGAGAGGAAACACTGATACTGCAGGAAAGTACCCATTAATGAGGTACTCAGAGCTTTCGCTTCTTTTCGAATTCTTCGTATCCTTCAATAATGTCACCTACTTTGATATCATTGAAGTTTTGGATCGAGATGCCACACTCTTGCCCTGAGATAACTTCTTTCACATCGTCTTTAAATCGCTTGAGGGAACTAAGGGTTCCGGTGTAGACAACAATTCCATCGCGAATGAGGCGGACTTTTGTGCTCCGGTTTATTTTTCCATCGAGCACCATACACCCGGCAATATTTCCGACTTTGGTTATTTTAAAGACCTCACGGACTTCGATGTTACTGGTGATCTTTTCTTCAATCTCAGGTGCAAGCATACCTTCGATGGCTGAGCGAATCTCTTCAATGGCGTTGTAGATGATGGAGTAGAGTCGGATGTCGATTTGCTCCTGTTCGGCCAGTTTTCTGGCACTCAGGCTGGGCCGGACCTGGAATCCAATGATGATGGCATTGGAAGCAGAAGCAAGCATGACGTCAGATTCGGTTATCTGGCCAACTGTGCGGTGGATGACATTGACCTGAACTTCGGGGGTGGATAGTTTTAGCATGGCATCGGAGAGTGCTTCTACCGATCCGTCAACATCTCCTTTGATAATCAGGTTCAACTCCTTAAAGTCGCCGATTGCAATTCTTCTGCCGATTTCGTCGAGGGTGATGTGTTTTTGCGTACGGATGCCCTGTTCTCGTTGGAGTTGGAGCCGCTTGGTGGCGATATCTTTGGCTTCTCTTTCTTCTTTTAAAATTCTGAATATATCACCGGCTTGCGGGGATTCATTCAATCCAAGCATCAGGACAGGTGTTGATGGTCCCGCCTGTTTGACGGCTTGATTTCGTTCGTTGAACATGGCTTTAACCCTACCATAAGTGGATCCCGCCAGGATAATGTCACCGATTTTCAATGTTCCATTCTGAACGAGAACTTTGGCCACTTTCCCGCGTCCTTTTTCAAGTGAAGTTTCGATTACCGTACCCACTGCAGGCCTGGAATAATTGGCTTTCAGTTCTTTCATCTCTGCTTCCAGGAGCACTTTATCAAGCAATTCCGTAACACCGGCTCCGTTGATGGCAGAGATTTCCTGACATTGATACTTCCCGCCCCATTCCTCGACAAGGATATTCATTTTTGACAAGTCTTCCCTGATTTTATTCGGATTGGCGGTAGGTTTATCAACTTTATTGATGGCAAAAACCATTGGCACTCCGGCGGCCATGGCATGGTTGATGGCTTCAACAGTCTGAGGCATGACGCTGTCGTCGGCGGCAACCACAATGATGGCAACATCTGTCATGTTGGCTCCCCTGGCTCGCATGGCGGTGAACGCTTCATGTCCCGGTGTATCCAGGAAAGTGATCTTCTTCCTGTTCTCCAGTTGAACTTCATAGGCACCGATATGTTGGGTGATGCCGCCTACTTCACCTGCAACGACATTGGTTTTTCTGATGTAATCGAGAAGTTTGGTTTTCCCATGGTCGACGTGTCCCATGACGGTAACGATAGGAGGTCGCTCTGAGAGGAGGGCCGGATCTTCTTCATCTTCTTTATCCTGAATGGCTTCGACTACATCAACGCTGACAAATTCAACCGTATATCCAAATTCTTCTGCAACAAGGGTGAGTGTTTCGGCGTCCAGACGCTGGTTGATGGAAACGAACATGCCCAGGGACATACAGGTAGAGATAACCTCAGTCACCTGCACATTCATCATGGTGGCAAGTTCGTTGGCTGTAACGAATTCAGTAACCTTGATGATCTTCTTTTCCTCTTCGATGCGGTCCAGCTTTTCCTGCTGATGGGCGCTGGCCAGTTCCCGTCGCATTTTTCTGTGTTTCGATGCTTTGGATTTTCCAGTTGGGCTAAGCCTGGCGAGGGTTTCCTTGATTTGTTTCTGGATTTCTTCCTCAGAAACTTCAGGTTTGATTATTTCTTTTCGTTGTCTCCTGTCTTTCTGGAATCCACGGTCCCTTTCCTTTTGTTGTTCGCTTTTATCAACGGGTGAGGTATCAGAACTTTGTTTCTTGATTCTCTTCCTTTTCTTCTTTTTCCCTTTAACATCCTCATCCGATGAAGAGGCAACCGGTTTCTTCTTTTCAGGCTTCCGGACTTCAGGCAATTCCATGGAGCCAACGATTACAGGGCCTTCCAGTTTAATGGTTTCCCGCTTGAGAAATCGGTCTTCAGGAACGACCGTATTATCAAAATAAACCGTCGTTCGCGTAGGCTGTTTTTCGTGTTCTTGTATTTCTTCCTGCGGTTGGGAAGCTTCAGGCACTGCAGGTGGCGTTTCAGCTTCAGGTTCAGGCAAAGATACCGGCGCTAAGGTTGGTTGTTCTTCTTCTTTGGCAGATTTCTTTGACTTAGCTTTCCTGCCTGTTTCTTCTTTGGGTTTTTCCTCTTTCCCTTTCCCCTTTTTCTTGCCTGTTTTCTTTTCTGCAACAGGCAGTTCAATTTTTCCGAGAACTTTAAATTTGGGCTTTTCTACTTTTGGTGATTCAGGTTCAATGCTGACAGGCTCGGGAGCAACAGGGGATTCTTCCTCGGCTTTTTTTGTTTGTTTCGGTTTCTTCTCTTTATTCTCAGGAACGGGTTGCTCAGTGGATACAGAAACATCAGCAACAGGCTCTTTATCTTTTTGGGCAGGAGCCTCTTTGGTTTCAGTGCCGGCGGGTTTTGGAATTTCTTTGCCGGCTTTTGGTGGAGTGGAAGGAGTGGCAGCTTGTTTAGCTTTTAATTCGGTTTGCCGGCGTTCATAATCGATGCTGACCTTTTTTATGATGATGTCTTCGGCTTCCTGCTCAATGATCTTCTCTCTTGCTTTCCGGTCTTCCAGGGTAACCGTTTCATGTCCGGAAAAATGGAGACCGATTTTTTTCGCTTCCTCTTTAACCTGCTTTTCCTGCAGGAATTCTTTAGCGAGGAGCTGATAGGCTTCCGGGGACAGTTTAGTGTTTGGATTGCTCTCAATTTTGATCCCTTTTTTCGCCAGGAATTCCAAAATGGTCGATATCCCGATATTGAATTCGGTGGCCGCTTTACTTAGTCTGATCGGTTTCGTTTCTTCCATGCTTCAGTAATCGTTGAGAGCCGCAGAAAGCCTTACGCTCCGCGCAAAAGTAATATTATTTATTCGAATTCGGCTTTTAGAATCCGGACCACCTCGTTGATGGTTTCTTCTTCCAGGTCAGTTCTGTTAACCAGATCCTTGGGGTCGATGCTCAGCACGCTTTTGGCTGTATCACAACCGATGTTCTTCAATTCATCGATGATCCACTGATCGATCTCATCGGCGAATTCCATCAGGTCGACATCTTCATTGTCCACATCTGTATCTCTGTAAACATCTATTTCATAGCCTGTAAGCTTACCGGCCAGGCGGATGTTGAACCCTCCTTTACCGATAGCGAGTGAAACCTGGTCTGGTTTCATGTAGACCTCAGCTTTCTTGGTTTCCTCATCAATTTTTATGGAGGAGATTTTCGCCGGGCTGAGGGCCCGGGTAATAAAGAGGGATGGATTGGTCGTAAAGTTGATAACGTCGATGTTTTCATTTTTCAATTCACGAACAATACCATGAATTCTGGAGCCTTTCATTCCGACACAAGCGCCCACCGGATCGATCCTGTCATCATAGGATTCCACGGCAAGTTTAGCCCTTTCTCCGGGAACCCTCACAATCTTCTTGATGCTGATGAGTCCATCATATACTTCCGGGACTTCTGCTTCGAATAAGCGTTCCAGAAAAATAGGGCTTGTCCTTGACAGGATGATAAAAGGTGTGTTGTTTTTCATTTCCACTTTGGCAACGACCGCCCGGATCGAATCCCCTTTGCGGTAAAAATCCGAAGGGATCTGTTCAGATTTGGGCAAAATGAGTTCAATCGCTTCATCATCCAGTACCAGGATCTCCTTTTTCCATACCTGATAGACTTCCCCGGTTATGATCTGCCCCACTTTTTCGGTGTATTTCTTGTAAATATTGTCCTTCTCAAAGTCCTGGATCTTTGCAACGAGGTTCTGCCTGATGGCCAAAATGTCACGGCGTCCGAATTCTTCCAGTTTCAAAGCTTCAGAGACTTCTTCCCCAACTTCAAAGTCGGGTTCCATCTTGATGGCATCAGAATAAGCGATTTGTTGATTCTCATCCGTTACGGCTCCATCTTCCACGATGGTTCTCCTCCGCCAGATCTCCAAATCACCTTTGTCGATATTAACAATGATCTCGAAATTTTCATCCGATCCAAATCTTTTGATCAGCATATGTTTAAAAACATCTTCGATGATGCGCATCAAGGTTTCTTTGTCGATGCTTTTAAAATCCTTGAACTCTGAGAAAGGTTCGATCAGTTTTAGGTGCTCTGCCATATCATTTGATGATTTACGGATTCGTACTATTAATCTTGGTTATTGTTATTTGAACGAAATGATAATTTTTGCTTCAAGTATTTGATTAAACGGGAGATTACGTGTTTCAGCAGGAGTTTTCTTTGTTTTGGGGACTTCTATCTGGATATT
>VGGL01000138.1 GCA_016868575.1 Bacteroidota bacterium | reverse complement strand
CTGGATTGGAGGAAACAACCACCTATTTCAACTGGCAGTCGGGCTCGTGGGTGTATTACCTTCAGTATCTTTACACTTACGACAACCAGAACTACCTCACTTATACCCTCGAGAAGTTATGGAATACCGGCACCAGCAGCTGGGATAACTTCGTCCAGATTTTTTATACCAATTTGGCCAATGGGGATGTTGACTTCAGCATCATGCAATCGTGGAGCCAGGGAAACTGGATGAACATTCAGAAAGTTACTTATACATATACAATTACCGACAAGGTTGAAACCGCCACCTACTTTTCCTGGGATTATCTTTCATCCAACTGGGCCAATAGCCTGAAAATTTTCTATACCTATGATGCCGGTGATCTGCTTGTGAACTTCCTGGAGAAGCTCTGGTCCAACAGTACCTGGAAAAACTATTACCAGATCAACTATACCCATAACCCCGACGGCACCATTCATACCTATACTTCTCAATTTTGGCGGTCTTCCTCTTCATCCTGGAAGAACTACCAGCACGCGGAGTATGTCTATTTTATGATCGTTAACGTGGATGATCTTCCTACCAGTCCGGAAACCTGCTCTCTTTATCCAAATCCTACATCAGGACTGCTTTTCATAGAAAGTAAAAGAGAAGAGCCTGGTTATGCGATGGTTTTTTCACCCAATGGGAAGCTCCTTCAGAAAGGAAATTATCGTCAGATTGATCTATCACCCTATCCCGATGGCATGTACTTTATCCATTTGTATATCTCAACCGGTAAAGCCATTGAAACACACAGAATCATTAAAAACCAACTCAAATAACCGACCCCAGACCCCTGACCCCTGACCTCTGACTCTGACTCTGACTCTGACTCTGACTCTGACTCTGACTCTGACTCTGACTCTGACTCTGACTCTGACTCTGACTCTGACTCTGACTCTGACTCTGACTACTGACTCTGACTACTGACCACTGCTCCGTGTAATCACGCATCACGGAAAAAACACCTTCAGCATCACCGGCAAATGATCGCTATACCCCCCCTGATACCGCAATCCATTGTAGGTTCTGAATGGTTGCTTCCCAAAAAAACGGTTGTCATCCTCTAATAAGAAGGGGAAGTCAATGATCCTGACCTCCGGAGGTTTTCTTTTCAGATCTTCTCTGGCCGTGAAAAATGATGCTGAAACGATAAATTGATCCAGGATTCCCCATTCACCATTGAACTTATGGGTTCCCTTGAGTGGGTTTCCGGAGAATCGGGCCATGCAATTGACCAGGTCAGTAATTTCCATGTTTGAAGTTTCGATCCGGGCTTTTAAAATCTTCGTCAGGCTGGCACCTTCCGGATGATCATTGAAGTCGCCCATGATGATGATGTGTGCATGCGGTACTTTTTGCTGAATTGAATCTACAACCTGCCGCAGTTTTTGTGCCGCTGCCATACGCCTCACGCTCGACACTTCGACCCCTCCTCGCCTGGAAGGCCAGTGATTGACGAAAACATGCAAGGTGTCATGATCCGGAGTGACCCCGGAGAGATAAAGTATCTCCCTGGTTCGGAATGAACTGTCAAATGCTATTCTGACCTGATAAAAATGGGAATGGATGACCCTTACCTTAGCCGGATCAACCAGTGCAGCCACATCAATGCCTCTTGAATCAGGTGATTCATGGTGGATGATGTGGTATCGCCTGCTTTTCAGTCCGGTTTCATACACCAGTTTATGGAGAACATACCTGTTCTCAATCTCACAGAGTCCGATGATGGCTACGCCTTCCCAGGCTCCTGCCTGTATGATGACCTTGGAGAGATTTTGCACTTTCTGACGCATCCTGGTGTAGGTCCAGTGTTTGATCCCTTCCGGGGTAAAATCCTCATCCATTTTCAAACTGTCGTTTGCCGAATCAAACAGGTTCTCGGTGTTGTAAAAAAGGAGGCTGATCCCCGGCTTCGTCTGCCCGGAAAGTATCAGACACTGTAAAATTGTCAGGCAAAGAGCCAAGTATTTTTTCATTCTTTCTTTGTTCATACTTTCATTCTTTATGATTGAACATCTTCCGATCATACCAAGGTGTTTTCTGCCACGAAAGCACCAAAACACCAGTAGGGACAAAGCACTGAGAAGCAGTTAATGGATATTTATGCATCTCTGTGTTTTCGTGTGTGAGTTGTAAAAGAAAAACCATTCAACCTAGACTCACCCTGGTTTAATCCGAAAAATGGTAAAAAGTAATCTGTCAGAACCTGAAAATATTGCAGTTTTTTGGGCCTGGCACGCTTTTCGAGTGAGGACAAAGCATTAACAATAATTAACAGAAAGCCTGTACTATACAGGAGAAATTGACGTTACTGAAGCACTTCATAAATACAAAGACAAAAATAAAGAGGATATGAAACGCTTTCTTGGATTATTTCTAGTAGCTATCGCAGGCGGGCTCGTCGCCTTCGGTTTGATCTGGGCTTTCGAAACCAGACCAGGTACCTTCATCTCAGGCGGAGATACACCCTTGCCTGTTCATCCGGCCGGTTTGATATCGGAATATCAGGGTTTACCTGATTTTGAAGCTGCGGCAGCGATTTCCGTCCATGCCGTTGTGCACATTAAGACAGAGTTTCAGCGTAAGAGCAGCGTGTATGATGATTTCTTCGGGCTCTTTTCTCCGTTTGGTTTTCAAGATCCTGACTCGTACCGGTATTCCGGCGCAGGGTCAGGAGTTATCATTCGTCCCGATGGTTATATTGTCACCAACAACCATGTTGTTCAGGATGCCAACGCTATCGAAGTTACCATGAATGACAAGCGTACATATCAAGCCCGTGTTATCGGACTTGACCCAAGCACAGACATAGCCCTGATCAAGATTGATGAAGAAGGATTGCCTTACCTGCTCTTTGGCAACAGTGACCAGGTGAAGGTTGGGGAATGGGTGCTGGCTGTCGGGAATCCATTCAACCTGACATCGACGGTTACCGCCGGTATTGTTAGTGCCAAAGCAAGGAACATCAATATCCTTGGTTCTTCCCAGGCCATCGAATCCTTTATTCAAACTGATGCGGCAGTAAATCCCGGGAATAGCGGAGGAGCACTGGTCAATACAGAAGGTGAACTGATCGGTATCAATGCTGCAATTGCTTCTGGAACAGGAAGTTACGTTGGTTACTCATTTGCCATTCCTGCAAACATCGTGAAGAAAGTTGTTGAGGATTACATAAACTTTGGCGAGATCCAAAGGGCCTATATGGGAATTTACTATACGGAACTTGATGGGAAAGTGTCAGAACAAAAGGGATTGAAGGATGTAAGGGGTGTTTATGTGGAGCAAATTGTCCCGGGTGGAGCAGCAGAAGATGCCGGGATTAGTGAAGGGGACATCATTGTTAAGCTCAATGATTCGGAAATAACCACAAAGTCTGAGCTCCAGGAGTTCGTGGGCCAGCATAATCCCGGCGATAAGGTACTTGTACAACTGCACCGCAATGGCCAATCAATCACGAAGGAGCTTACATTGAAAGGTGAAAGCAGCGGCTCAAAAATGGTTGACAGTGACCGGATGATCATCCTTGGAGCAACCATCGAATCCTTGACCGCTCAGGAAAAATCCAAATACCGGATGAACAATGGCTTTATTATCCGCACACTGGAGACAGGGAAACTTAAACAGGCCGGCATCAGAGTTAGTTTTATCATCACTGCTATCGACAATAAACCGGTGAATTCTCTGGGAGACATTCAAAATGCCCTGACGAGTAAGAAAGGCGGGGTGTTGATCCAGGGAAGGTACCCCAATGGAATAGAAGCCTTTTATGGCCTGGGGCTCTGACAAAAAAGCATAAACCAGGTCACCTGAAAATGGATGTTGATAAATTAGTGCAATAATTCTTTCTTTTTAACGTAGAATGGTGTAACTTTGTCGACTGTTTTGAAAAAATAACTAATATACTGATAATTAATTATATACATTATAAAGTACCATGAGGCAGCTGAAGATTTCGAAATCGATCACAAACCGGGAAACTGCTTCACTCGATAAGTACCTGCAGGATATTGGAAGGGAAGAGTTGATTACCCCGGAAGAAGAGGTGGAGTTAGCCCGGAGAATTCGCCAGGGAGACCAGAAAGCACTGGAAAAGCTCACAAAGGCTAATCTGCGTTTTGTTGTTTCTGTAGCCAAGCAATATCAAAATCAGGGACTTACGCTTCCTGATCTCATCAATGAGGGGAACCTGGGTTTGATCAAGGCGGCTCAGCGTTTTGATGAGACCCGTGGATTTAAGTTTATCTCTTACGCTGTATGGTGGATACGGCAATCGATCCTCCAGGCGTTGGCAGAACAGGTGAGAATGGTCAGGCTCCCGTTAAATCAGGTTGGCTCTTTAAGCCGTATCAGCAAAACATTTTCACGGCTGGAGCAGAAATTCGAAAGGCCACCTACATCTGAAGAGATTGCCCTGTCGATGGAAATGCCTGAATCGAAAATTCAGGCAGCCATGAAGATCAACTCCAAGTTCGTCTCCATGGATGCACCGATCGATCAGGATGAGGAGATGAAGTTCCTGGATGTCTTTGTTTCAGAAGATGTTTCAAGTACCGATGATGAACTGATGAAAGAGTCGTTATCCAAGGAGATCCAACGCTCCTTGTCAACCTTAAGTGAGAAGGAACGGGATATCATCAACCTTTTTTACGGCATCGGCTATAACCACGAATATACCCTCGAAGAGATCGGGGCCAAGTTCGATCTGACCCGTGAACGGGTGCGACAGAT
Organism: Bacteroidota bacterium; assembly: GCA_016868575.1. Lineage (GTDB taxonomy): Bacteria > Bacteroidota > Bacteroidia > Bacteroidales > FEN-979 > VGGL01. The sequence goes on along the minus strand of VGGL01000138.1, from coordinate 631 downwards.
CAAGGAAAAAGCCATCCGCCGACTGAAACATTCCTCCCGGAGCAAGCTGCTGAAGACTTACCTGGGGCAGTAAAACCCTGGCTTGCTTATGCAATTCTTTCGATCAGATCCGCCAGCCGGCTTGAATAGCCGTATTCATTGTCGTACCAGGAGACAACTTTCACAAAGTTTCCACCCAGCACCTTGGTAAGTCCTGCATCGAAGATGGAGGAGTGGGCGTTTCCGATGATGTCAACACTTACAATAGGATCTTCGGTGTACTCCAGAACTCCTTTCATGGCTCCATCGGCAGCTTTTTTCATGGCAGCGTGGATCTCATCCCTGGTAGCGGGTTTGGCCAGTTCGCAGGTCAGGTCAACCAGTGAGCCGTCGGGAGTAGGCACCCGGACGGCAAAGCCATCCAGTTTTCCATCCAGTTCGGGCATGATCAGCCCGATGGCTTTGGCTGCACCGGTTTTGGTTGGAATAGAAGAAACGGCAGCCGCCCTGGCCCTTCTAAAGTCCTTATGGGGCGCATCCAGGATGATCTGATCGTTCGTATAGGAATGGATGGTGTTCATAAGGCCGCGAACAACGCCAAAGTTGTCATGCAAGACCTTGACGATCGGAGCGAGGCAATTGGTGGTGCAGG
>VGGL01000137.1 GCA_016868575.1 Bacteroidota bacterium | reverse complement strand
GGGAACTCATCACCGAGTGTTCGACTTCCAGCACATCAGAGGATATCCGGGCCAGGATGTCTCCCTTGCGTTGCTCGGAATAGTACCCCAGCGGGAGGATGGTGATCTTTTCGTAGAGGTTGTTCCGGAAGTCCCTGACCACCCCGATTCGCACCACAGCCAGGAAGAACATCGCCAGAAACCGGAAGAGGTTCTTCAGTAAAAACACCACGATGATGATGACACAAATGCCGATGAGTACTTCCACCTCGCCATATTTGCTGATCTGGGAACCGATGATGTAGTAAAAATTGTCCTTGATGGAGTCGATATCCAGGAGGTTGAGGCTCTCCGGCGGTGTGGTGACAGCCGGCACGGTTTTAAAGAGCATCTGCAGCACCGGGATGAACAGGGTGAAGGAACCCAGGAAAAACAGCGACATGAGGAGGTTGAAGAAGATGTTCAGTACCGCATACCCGGTATAGGGCCGGCAGAGTTTCAAAATGCGCCAAATGCTTTTCATCAAGGCAAAAGTACAAAAAGCAATTGAGTACGGAGGTGTTTTCAGAGGTCAGAGTCAGAGTCAGAGTCAGAGTCAGAGTCAGAGTCAGAGTCAGAGTCAGAGGTCAGAGTCAGAGTCAGAGTCAGAGGTCAGCGTATTTCGCACTGCACAGTTCGCATTTGGATTTGGGACTTTGGGATTCAAGTGTCAAGTGTCAAGCGCCAAGTACATGTCAAATATCTTCGTACTTCTGGCTTCGGGCTTCGTACTTTCCTCCTCGTTTCACGCAAAGCACGCCATGATTCCGCTGAGGTCGCAAAGAATTGATAATCAAATATCTCCCTTTGTGTCCTTCGTGCAAAACTTGGTGACCTTCGTGGTTAAAGAAACTGCTTCTTGTAACCACGAAGACGGCAAGACACGAAATTTAAATAAAGACAGGCAACATGATTTTTAAGCAAAAGATTGAAGCTATCATGCTCCCCCAGCCCTCCTCGCCAATAAAAAACACTTATTTTGGTCATAAATATTGTCTAGTCAGATTAGACCATCAGGCAAATAACTGATCTCAACTTGCTGCTTGCCGTTCACTGAAACCTTATTTGTTCAGCAGTTCATCAATGTGGTCGATGTAGTCCAGTGAGTCGTCCATGTAAAAATGGAGTTCGGGGATGATGCGGATTTGTTTCCTTACCCGTTCGGCCAGGTGGTGGCGGATCTCGCGGTTCAGGGTTTGGATGTGTTCGAATAATTGCTGCTTGTCGGGCGTGGCGAACAGGCTGAGGTATATCCGGGCGATGGCCAGGTCCTTTGTCACATACACTTTCGTCACGGTGATCATGGCGCCCATGAACAGGCTCTTGCCTTCCCGTAAAAAATAGTCGCCAAGCTCTTTCTGGATGAGCCGGGAGATTTTTAATTGTCTTGTTGATTCCATGATGATTGAATGTATGTGTGGGTGAAGAAGATGCAAAGATACGAAAAAGCGCCGCAGCCTGTCTACGGGCTGTCCCGATTATGTTATCTTTGTCACATCTAAAAAGGTGATTATGGAAAAAACGGTATGCGGACATATTGTTGATGTCGTCAATAAAAAGATTTACCCTGGTTGCGTGACGATCAGCCAGGGAAAGATCACCAGCGTCCGGGAGCAACAGGTATCTGAAAGCCAGTATATTCTACCGGGTTTGATCGATGCACACATCCACATTGAGAGCTCCATGCTGATCCCTTCGGAGTTTGCCCGCCTGGCCGTCAGGCACGGCACGGTTGCGACGGTTTCCGATCCGCATGAGATCGCCAATGTGCTGGGCATCAAAGGAGTTCAGTATATGATCCGGAATGGGAAAAAAGTCCCGTTCAGGTTCTATTTTGGCGCCCCATCCTGTGTTCCGGCCACTACGTTTGAAACCGCAGGAGCCAGGCTTGGTCCGGCGGAAATTGAAACCCTGATGGCCAATCCAGAGATTCGCTACTTGTCTGAGATGATGAATTTCCCGGGTGTGCTCTTTGGGGATCAGGAGGTGATGAAAAAGCTGGAAATAGCCAAAAAATATGGAAAACCCGTCGACGGCCATGCTCCCGGATTGAAGGGTGCAGATGCCATGAAATATGCTTCCGCCGGCATCACCACCGATCATGAGTGTTTTGCGGTGGAAGAAGCATTGGACAAAATTGCTGCAGGCATGAAGATCCTGATCCGGGAAGGGAGCGCCGCAAGGAACTTCGAGCCCCTCATCCCGCTGTTGAAAACCCATCCGGATCAGGTGATGTTCTGTTCCGATGACAAACACCCCAACGACCTGGTTGCCGGTCACATAAACGATCTGGTCCGCAGGGCGATTGGAGCGGGTTATGATCCGATGGATGTCCTGCGCGCCTGCACCCTCAATCCTGTGACCCACTATGGACTGGATGCAGGTCTGCTGCGGCCCGGCGATCATGCCGATTTCATTCTGGTTGATTCGCTGAAGGATTTCAGGGTGCTGGCGACCTATATCAACGGAGAGCAGGTGGCAAAAGATGGTCTGACCCTGATAGCCATTGTTCCTGAAGAAACACCCAATCTCTTCCTGGCAACCCCTGTCACTGCTGCTGACCTGGCCGTGGAAGCAAAAAACAAAGTGAAGGTGATCGTGGCGTACGACGGGCAACTCATCACCGGGGAAGAAGACCTTGTCCCCATCATCCGGGATGGCAAGTTCATAAGCGATCCGTCCAACGACATTCTGAAAATCGTGGTTTATAACCGTTATGCACCATCCAAACCAGCGGTAGGTTTTATCCGGAACTTCGGATTAAAGCAGGGTGCCATTGCCTCCTGCGTGGCGCACGACAGTCACAACATCGTGGCTGCGGGGGTTGAGGATAAGGCATTGGTGCAGGCCATCAACCTGGTTATCGAACATACAGGCGGCATCTCCCTTTTCGACGGAACGCAAGGATTTGTGTTACCCTTGCCAGTGGCCGGCATCATGTCGAACCAGGATGCTTTTGAAGTGGCTGCGAAGTATGAAGAACTTGATCAAAAAGCCAAAGCGCTGGGAAGTCCACTCCGGGCGCCGTATATGACGTTATCTTTCATGGCTTTACTGGTGATCCCTGAACTGAAGCTTAGCGACAAAGGGCTGTTTGATGGCCGTTCATTTTCCCTGACATCAATTTATCAGATGTGATCTCACCCTGTATTTTTTCTCGGGGTAAATAATATCTTTTCATTCATATATTTATTTTTATTTCCTTTGCACCAGATATAAACACAAATATAATCATTTGTATATGAAAAGAATCATTTTGTATCCTTCATTGCTTATTCTGGCAATCTGTACTGTTAGCATGTTCAAGAGCACTGCTCAGACTGCAGGCACCCTTACGTTTTCAGTAACTACAACATCAACAGGGAATTACAGTCCAAAGAATGTTTTTGCATTATGGCTGGAAACAGCATCAGGGTCATTTGTCAAAACTAAAATGAGGTACGGGGTCGCCCGTGAACACGATCTTGTTCTGTGGCTTCAGAAATCCGGGGGAAATGTTGTCGACGCAACCACTGGAGCAACCCTTAACTCACATGGAACACGAACGATTTCCTGGAACGGAACCGATATAAACGGTAACCTTGTCCCTGACGGCGATTATAAGGTTTGGATGGAGATGGCCTGGTACAATACACCGCCAGCCGGACCTAACAATAATGTGACTTTTACCAAAGCAGGTTCTACGGTTCATTTGACTCCAACGAATACAACCAATTTCCTGAGCCAGGTTCTTGATTGGGTTCCTGAAAGTCCTCCCGTCATTACAACTTCTCCCATCGGCGGAAACAGTTTTTGCGTTGGAGCAATGATTCCCGTGAGCTTTACAGTTAATTCAGGAATTATTTATCCGAATAACACGTTTACTTCACAACTATCTGATGCAAACGGCAGTTTTTTCGCACCCGTCAATATCGGAATGATTAATGGAGCTACTCCAGCTGTTATCAATTCTATCATTCCCACCAATACGCCTCCCGGGACAGGATACAGAATCAGGGTTATCTCCAGTCAACCGGCTGCGATCGGAAGCGACAATGGAACTGACCTTACAATCAATACTGGCGTTATCCCCTCCATTTCAATCAGCGCCAGTTCTCAGGAAATATGTACAGGAACTGAAGTGACTTTCTATGCCACCCCAGTCAATGGAGGGAGTTCACCAACCTATCAGTGGACGGTTAACGGAAGTAATGTTGGACCCAACAGTCCAACTTATTCTTCAACAACATTAGCCAATGGAGATATCATAAATTGCATATTAACTTCGTCAGATCCATGTGCAATTAACCCAAATGCAACGTCGAACAGTATTGCGATGGTTGTGTATACTCCTGCTGCCGTCACAATTTCACTGCAAAATGACACTCTCTATTCTTCAGCTGCAATCGGTAATCAATGGTATAATAGCCTTGGCATGATTCCCGGAGCAACCGGTGATTACTATGTTCCATTGGCCACAAATACATATTATTCCATTGTGACCGATCTAAACAATTGTATTTCCCAATCAAATAATATTTATTATGAGATTACAACGATAGAAGAGGCAGCCGCTCTTGCATCCAAGGTATTCCCAAATCCATTTGAAAGTTCTATATTTGTTATTCTCAAACAAAATGTGTTTCATGACATCCAGGTACTTGTGCATGATCCGTATGGGAGAGTTCTCAAACGGCTTGCCTATGCAAATAAAAACTCATTGCAATGTGAACTTGATTTGCGAGATCTCCCATCCGGCGTATTTACGCTGGAATTGATTTCAGGATCGATACATCAAACTGTCAGGATCGTTAAGTTGAAATAACTCATGTCCGCCAATATTGATTGTTCGATAATCCATCATATTATAGCAAAAGGTATATGCCAGCAAATACACACGCTGAAACATATTCATTTTGAATGACAAATCTTTGTTAAAAACACCTTTTATGAACATCAAATCGTTAATCTGTCTCTTGGTCGTAACCGGGCTCTCCCTGGCCTTGTCATCCTGCGAGAAAAAAACCATTGAACCTGACGATCAGCAAGGAGAGATCTCCTTCTCCGGCCAGGTCTATCCGATATTCGAGCAATATTGTAATTCATGTCATGGAGGCTCGGATTTTGCGCTTTCCTTTGAGAATTTGCAATCCATGCAACTGGTTACGCCTCCTGCAGATTCAAGTATCCTCATGCTGACCATCAACAGCGGGCATAACACATCGGATCAAGTATCTTCATCAGAAAAGAAGATCATTGCCGACTGGATTGATCAGGGATCGAAAAACAATTAATAAACATCAAAATCAAAGTCAGATGAAGCGTTTCCTGTTTTCATTGATCTTGCTTTGGGTAACTTGCTCCGGCTTCAGCCTGAATGATACGACCAAAGTACGAAAA
>VGGL01000136.1 GCA_016868575.1 Bacteroidota bacterium | reverse complement strand
GCAAGGTCATTGATAATTGGTAATTGGTAATTGGTAATTGGTAATTGGTCTTTTCCAACCACGCATCAGCAGGTTCAATGCAGTTAGGATTGTGTGGGCAAGCCACTAATCCAGCCGGAAATATTCGATTCAAGAGTGGATTCAATTGTTGATTTTTTACTTTTTTTTAGTATCTTTGCATGGTATGATCATCAATGATGAGAAAAGAATCAGCACTGGACCATGAATTATTAGATCATCACAGATGAAAGATTTACACCAGAACCCAATCATTCAATCTCAAGATCGTTATCATGAAAGAAATTTCAACCTTTGCCCTGAATTTACTAATGGCATTTATTTGCCTGGGGATTATTTGTACCGCAGGATGTAATAAGAAAAATGAACCGACACCTGAACAACCATTTCTCAGAAATGATCCCATTGGGACCGTTTACGATTATGACTTCAATCGCTATAACCTTATAATAATCGGCAACCAGGGCTGGCTAAGGGAAAATGTCAAAGCGATCCATTACAGCAATGGCGATTCGATCCCATATATCTCCGGGAACGTAGAATGGGCAAACACGAAGCAGGGCGCATGGTGTAATTACAACAATGAATCGCAAAATGTCAAGGAATATGGCCATCTGTATAACTGGCAGGTAGCCAGCGATCCGAGGAATATCTGCCCCGAAGGGTTTCATGTACCAATGAACGATGAATTCAATGCGCTGATCAACTTCCTGGGTGGATATCAGGTGGCTGATGGCAAGATGAAAGAGGCAGGGACGACACACTGGCAACCGCCCAATACAGGGGCCACCAATTCAAGTGGTTTTACCGCTTTACCCGGAGGCTCCAGGAGCCGTTACGGGGTCTTCAACGGTGATATAGGAACCGACGCTTACTTCTGGAGTTCAAGCAGCGCACCGACTTCCGGGGATGGGTACGGTGTGGGAATAGATAATCAAGGAGGAGATATTGCCAATAACTATGAGATTGAATCGGAAAGAGGTTTATCCATTCGCTGTATCCAGAACAGCGGCTCCAATCAGGGGTTGTTTGTAGATCCTCGGAATGGTCATGTATACAAAACCATTAAGATCGGAACCCAAACCTGGATGGCGGCGAATCTGAACATCAATATAAACGGAAGCTGGGCTTATAATGATGATATGTCATACGCTGAAACGTATGGAAGATTGTACGATTTTTCCAGCGCAGCCAAGGCTTGCCCCGAAGGGTGGCATCTTCCAGATACAGCCGAATGGAATAAACTGATCAATCACCTTGGCGGGTACTGGGTATCCGGCGGTACGATGAAAGAAGCCGGCACGTCTCATTGGAACTCCCCGAACTACGGAGCCTACAACGGCAGCGGATTTGAGGCACTGGCAGCTGGTTGCAGGATTCCCGACAGCTATCCGACCGATTATTATTACCTGAAGGTTTTCGCGAACTTCTGGACCTCCTCCGTCTCAAAATACGAACCCACCGAAGGAGTGTATCTGCAATTGGACTATCAATCGATCGAGGTCTGGCCCCTGACTGACGATTTTAATCAAGGATATTCTGTGAGATGTGTTAAAAACAATTAATTCTATCCTATGAAATCCGCAGTAATTCTGATAATCGCCCTGGCGATGACTGCATTGCTGCTTTTCTCATGCAGGAAACGGGATGTTGAATACGTTCCGCAGAAACCCGATGCAATAGTAAATCTCACGAATGAACCCCTGCCGTATTCCAACGCCAACTGGATGGCATACATTGACGGATAACTTTTCCTGAGTCAGTTTTCGATCCCGGGTACACATGACTGTTCCGCCGACCAGCATACATCCGAGTAGGTGCGGCGGTCGGGAACGTGATCTGCCAGGATTATTACATTTCCAATCAAATGGAGCTTGGGGTCCGCCGGTTTGATGTCAGCCTTCATCTGAATAAACACAACGGAGGATTGACAGCTTTCCATAGTCACTATTACCTGCACAAAGATTTCAATGACCTGCTGTCTCTGCCGGACTGGATTTTCTCCATGCAAATCCAACCGAAACGATCATCTTTATGATCAAGCTGGAGTATTCCAGCGAAATTCAATTGCAACTCCATCCCTGGCGCCCCCACCCGCCCAGGCAAGGCGCCAGCCCGGCAGTTGCACGCGGCGTTATGGGCAATGGCAGAACACCCCTCAGCATAACACGACCGTAACAATTAGACACACGATATTCACTTGATATCTTTTAGCGAAAGGTGTTCCATTTAGGTAAAAAGCGGCATTTCAAGATTTTTGCGGTGAAAAAACAAAACAATCACCGCATATATGCGGTAAATAATTCGTATATTTGCCGCATCATTATTTTAAAACAATGGCGAAATACATTTACGAACATAAAAATTGGACGGACTTTTCGTGGAACGACAAAGCCATAAATGCTGTATTTGGCGAAGTAAAACTGATGCAGGGCAAAATCATCGGGCAAATGAACGCATTGGGATTTTCAGCCAAAGAAGAAGCCACGCTAACCGCCCTTACCTTAGATGTTGTTAAGTCAAGCGAAATTGAAGGCGAATTGCTTAACTACGACCAAGTGCGTTCTTCTATAGCAAGGCGTTTGGGCATCAATACGGCAGGGCTTGTGCCAAGCAGTCGCCACATAGAAGGCGTGGTAGAAATGATGCTTAATGCCACACAACGTCACAATTTACCTTTAACCGAAAAGCGTCTGTTTGGTTGGCACGCAGCACTTTTTCCCACAGGTTACAGCGGGCCTTACCCCATTGAAGTGGGAAAATACCGCACAGGCGAAATGCAGATAGTTTCGGGAGCAATGGGCAAAGAGAAAATACAGTATGAAGCGGTAAAAACAAAATTGGTAAAAGCCGAAATGGATAAATTTTTAGATTGGTTCAATAATGACAACCAACTTGACTCCGTGATAAAAGCCGCCATTGCTCACTTTTGGTTTATCATTATTCACCCGTTTGATGACGGAAACGGACGCATCGGACGAGCCATGACGGATATGTTGCTTGCCCGTGCCGAAAATAGTGGCGAACGTTTTTATAGCATGTCGAGCCAAATTTTGGGAGAACGTAAACTCTATTATGAAGTATTACAAAAAGTGCAACATAGCACGGGCGACATCACCGAATGGCTTGAATGGTTTTTGCATTGTCTGAAAAACGCAATGCTTGCCACCGAAAACACCACACGACGCATTTTGCGAAAATCCGAATTTTGGAAACTACACGAAAACACAACTATCAACCAACGCCAACGCACCGTTTTGAATATGTTGTTTGACGGATTTGACGGAAAACTACAAACCTCAAAATGGGCGAAAATCACCAAAGTTTCTACAGACACAGCATTACGTGATATAAAGGACTTGATAGAAAAGGGCATATTGCAAGAAACCAACGAAGGCGGACGAAATGCCAATTACGAAATTACAGATTTTAATCTCGAATAGCGTAGAGTAGGCAAGGGGGAGTTTCACCCCCAAGCCTCTCACAGAACCCCCGATAAATCGGGGTAAACTCCCGTGAACCTCTCGATTCATCCGGATCTTCATGACAAATACATCAGGGCAGATAACCGACTTTCCAATGCTCAAACAAATTCGGGTAATCCCGTGAGATCCCTTTCAGGAATTTGTAAGCAAAGAACCTGTCATGTGAAGTCTTTCGCTCAGGGGATCATTACTCCCCTTCTCTCGGGTATTTGCGCTACTACGACTTCATCCGTCCCAATGCTGTCCCTCGCTACTTTTACCATTTCCTTACAGGTTCTCTGCCGTTTCGCTTATCATGACAGCCTTGGTTCTCCTGTTCCTTGATCAAGCCCGGATCGGGTTCTTGCCGTCTTAATGCCGTGTGTCGTGTAACCGGTAATCAGGTATCCTTTACACTCAGTCTCTCAGGGGTCGGCTCGTTTCCAGTCTGTTTCAGAGTCTATCATCTTGATCAAAGTTTTGCTATCACTTTCTATTTCAAAGAACTTTCGTATCTTCGTACCCTGTGATAGCTCAGGACACACTGTGGGGCACACATAAAGCGCACAATGACAATTACATATAACTCGACAAATTATTTTCTAATACCATGTAATGATGGATTTCTTCTAATTGACGCTGGGTGGCACGGGAAATTAGAGAAATTTAAACGAGAACTTGATTCATTTAACATTGGTATAAATCAAATTAAATACATCTTTTTGACGCATCATCATTATCCATCACATGGTGGACTAATAGATAAAAAAATGATTGAAAAGATAATATAATAGAATGTGCAGCAGCCAATAAATAAGGCTTCGTGTGGTCGAGGAACGAGATCAAATCCCGATGGCTCGGGACAAGCTATGAAGCCGTGTTGCACGAACATCCCGGGAAGAGCAGTTTTTTTGCTTATGGAGAGTAAATCAGGAAAGAGAAGAAATGAGATAGATATTTCTGACGGTTCTTTTACAAATGACGTAGGATGAGAGATTTTTGACAGCGAATAGAGTACGCTAAAGCTGTATCTCAAATGACAAGAATGGACGAATGACGGATTCACGAATGAAATTACGAATGACGAATTACTGAAAAAGAAAAGTATTGTTGTTGCGCGCTACGACTGTTACGTGTCTCCTCCGCGATAATCTGCGCTTTTTAATCTGCGAGCATCTGCGGGAAATAGAAGAAACATGTTTCCCGCGGATTTCCGCAGACCCTTCCCGCTGATTTCCGCAGACCGAGAAAGTGCCAGGTGTCAAATGCCATGTGCCAGAAAGCTTTAACCTTCCGCTTTCCGCCTTTCATTCGAACTTCAAAAATCGTTGATCGTTGTTCCTCTGTTTGGTTCAACAATTCAAACTTATTTCACGCAAAGCATTGACTATAAACTACATCATCGTGTCCTTTGCGCAGAACTTTGCGCCCTTTGTGGTTAAATAGACCGATAGTATATCCACGACGGCCTTCATCCAGGCTTGGGAAGCTTGAATAATTGAACCAAATATTGAATATTGATCAACGAGGTTTGATATCTGATCGTTCGTACCTCGTACCCCGTACCTCGTACTTCCAATTATCATCGGTACAGACAAAGATACGAAGAGGGCTGGGCGGCTTTCACCTTGACCATGTAGCATAACTATTAGGGTTGTTGATTGACTGGAATATGGGCAAAGGTAGTTAAAAGCCCACTTTGCGGCTTGAAGAGACTGGAAAAATGTGCATAACCATCCAAATCTCTATATCTTTGTCATCAAATCAACACCTCGCCGCATGATGACAAAATCATGATTACAAAGCATTTTTTGTGAAAGATGCCCTGATGAGCCACAATTCAGACTATACAAACAATGTTGAAGAGATGTTTGATGCGGTCGGTTATGACATCGTGAAATTGATTTTGGAGAATACTCAAAAATAGAAA
>VGGL01000135.1 GCA_016868575.1 Bacteroidota bacterium | reverse complement strand
CAAATCCTACCTCAATGTTAAAGATGAGGATCTTCCGGAGATTGGGGTTGAGTTTCCCCTGCTGATCAAAAAAACAGCCGATCAGCATGTGCTGCGTGCGGTCATGGCCGTGGACCGTGAGCAGAAATCGCTGATCTTCGCAGGTACCGTTCCCCAGGGTTCTGCCGTTTCATTCTCAAGTTCTCCGGGTTTTGACATTGTTGATCTGATCAAACGGAACATTGATGATTTTCACAGCCTTGACCCTTCCGGCGACTTCATGATCTTGTTCTCCTGCATTGCCCGGCACCAGGCATTGGGACCCATCATCATCGATGAGATCAGGCATGTCTCTGAAAAATGGAAAATCCCATTGATCGGATTTTTTACCTATGGTGAATTCGGCACCGATTACCGGCACCGGTGCGAATTTTACAATCAAACATTTACCCTTGCCAAGATCGCCATTCGGCCCTGATCATGTTTCAAGATATCAACCATATTCTGCAGGAACTTTCAACCCTCCAGGTTTCAGGGGAAGAGGCAAAAGTCTTGTCACGGATCTGCAAAAAACTGGAGAAAATGAAGGCTGACCTTGTTAAGCTGGAGTTCAAGAATACCCGGCTCACGAAAGATAAAAACATCATTTCATCCCTCCTGGCCCGAACTTCTTTTGACCTGACGAAGACCCTGAATGATCTTAAAATCCGTGCGGAGGAACAAAGCGCCCTGCTTGCCGTGATCCCGGCGTTGGTTTTTTTCAAAGATAAAGAGCTTAATTACCTGCTTGTAAACAACGCATTTGAAGATTTTTTCAATCAAACAAATGAGGAGATCAGAGGTAAAAAGATTTTGGATTTAACAGACAATTATATTAATGACCGATATACGATTTGTGAGCGGGAAGTCATCTCCATTGGGAAGCCTCACTATGATATTGAGGAAATCCTGAAAAAAGATGAAGAGGAGTACCACTTTCTGACCAGTATCGTTCCTTTCCGGAATCCCATGGATGAGATCATCGGACTGGTTGGTGTTTCCTGGGATGTTACCGAGAGAAAAAAATATGAAGATGAGCTGATGAAGGCCCGGGATATGGCAGAAGCAGGGACCAGGGTTAAGAGTGATTTCCTGGCTTCCATCTCCCATGAACTCCGGACTCCCATGAATGGCATCATTGGCCTTTGCGATATCCTGATGCAATCCGGTCTTTCAAAGTTTCAACAAGAGAACCTGGAGGACATTATGAGCAATGCCCATTCATTGCTTGTGATCATCAGCGATATCCTGGACTTTTCAAGGATTGAGTCAGGCAAGATCAAGATAGAAGCATCGGATTTCTCTTTCCGGTTGCTGATCCATGAACTCGAAACGCTGATACAGTTTAAGACCACTGATAAAGGCATTGATTTCAGGATATTTGCAGATGACAGAATTCCGCAGGTGCTCCATGGAGATGCCACCAGGCTGAAGCAAGTTCTTTCGAACCTGCTCAACAATGCTTACAAGTTTACTGATACCGGCTACATCCATCTCCATATTAATCTGTTATCAGAAGACGAGGAACAGGTCGTATTGTACTTTCGGGTGGAGGATACCGGTATTGGGATTCCACATACATCCAGGCATCTTCTTTTCCAGGCGTTTTCGCAGGTCAATACCAAAGCCAAAGTCAGGAAAGGAACGGGGCTGGGTCTGGCCATATGCAAGCAGATCGTTAAGATGATGGATGGCGAAATTGGCATCGATGGAGAAGAGGGGAAAGGGTCCATTTTCTGGTTTACCGTCAAACTCAGAAAAGCCAGGAAAAGCCTTCAGGAAGACATCCCTGTGATACCTGAATCCAGGAAAGGGCTTTACCGGGAGAGGAATAACCTCTTGGTGCTGCTTGTGGAGGATAACAAGATCAACCAGAAGATCACTACGTTTCACCTTACCCGCATGGGACATGAGGTAGACATCGTAGAAGATGGCCGGGCTGCCCTGGAAAAGATCGAAAACAAGCGTTACGATCTGGTGATCCTTGACCTCCAGATGCCCGTGATGGATGGTTTTGAAACGGCCCGGAAAATCAGGGAACTGGAAAAAGAGAGCACCCGAGCAATACCCATCATTGCATTGACCGCCAACGCCATGAAGGGAGACCGCGAACTCTGCCTGGATGCCGGCATGAATGCCTATATCAGCAAGCCTTTTACCTATCAGGATCTGGAAAAATCGATCAGGGATGTCTTGGATTGAAATCACCTTGCTCATTGTCTCAGGCGTTTTCGTTGGGTTTATCAATACCCTGGCGGGGGGCGGATCGATCATTTCCCTCTCCTTGCTGATGTTTTTCGGTTTACCTGCAAACATCGCCAATGGCACCAACCGGATCGGGATCTTGATGCAGACACTGACCTCGGTAGGAAGTTTCCGGAAACAAGAGATGCTGGATCTCCGCAAAGGATTGTGGCTGGCAATCCCGGCACTGATAGGTAGTATCATTGGCGCATGGATCGCCGTGGATATTGATAAAAAGATCATCGAAAAAGCCATTGCATTTGTCATGATCCTGATGTTGTTTTTTTTGCTGTACAAACCACAGCGCTGGCTGAAAGGAGATGCATCACTGATGGCAAAGCCAACCGGTGTATGGCAAATACTGATCTTCTTTCTGATCGGCATCTATGGTGGATTCATACAACTGGGCGTCGGGTATTTTCTATTGGCAGGACTTGTATTTTCCACCGGATACGACCTGGTCAAGGCCAATGCCCTGAAGAACCTTATCGTCTTGATGTATGCTCCGTTTACCCTGGTGGTTTTCATCATCAACGACCAGGTTGAATGGCTTTATGGTTTGCTGATTGCGGCCGGGAGCGTGATCGGGGCTTATATTGCCTCCCGCATGGCGGTAAAAAAGGGGGCCAATTTTGTCCGCTGGATCGTGATCATCGTGATCATTATCACGGCTTTACAACTCTTTGGTTTGTATGATTTTCACAGCTTGTTCCGGGCCGTGCTTTCCTGAAACAGCTACTGCTTGTCGTACTTCACTGTTTCATGACTCACATATTCCAGTTTGATCCCTGCTTGCCGGAACATCACTTCCGATTCCTTTCCGGCGTGGTATTTCATTTCGCAAACTACCCGCACAATGCCGCAATTGATGATCAGCATGGCACAGGTCCGGCAGGGAGTCATGCGGCAATAAAGTGTTGAACCCGTTAGCGAAATGCCCAGCCGGGCAGCCTGACATATGGCATTCTGCTCGGCATGTACCGTTCTCACACAATGCTGTGATTCGGAACCGTCATCATGGATCACTTTCTTCATCAGGTGACCCACATCATCGCAGTGTGGCAGTCCGATAGGCGAACCAACATAGCCGGTAACCAGGATTTGCTTGTCGCGGACGATCACACACCCACTCCTCCCCCGGTCACAGGTGGCACGGGTTGATACCTGGTCGGCAATGGACATAAAGTACTCGTCCCAGCTGGGCCGCAGATGTTTGATGGTTTTCTTTTTCATCTCTTGTTGATTATTCTTCATTCATTATCTCCCCAAGGACTTTCTCCACCTTCCTGAACAGCTGGATCATGGTGCCATTGTTCAGGAAGAGGTAATCTGCCATTTCAATGCAACGTCTCAGGTTCTGACAATTGGGATCCGTTGAACTCATCTCCCGCTGTTCATTGCTGATGAATGTTTCAAAAGACACCTGGTCGGTTTCTGATTTTCGCTCTTGGATCCGGCCATACCTTAGCGCCGGAGCCGCATCGACTGCAAACAAAATAAATTTTCCCTGTTTTCGCAGAGAATCTATTTCGCCGGGAGTACGGATGCTCTCGATCACGCAGTCTTTCCCCTCCTTTAAAGCCCGGAGATACAGCTGATCCGTCACGTAAGAGGGGGTGTGCATCGCCCGCAGCTCATTGGCCAGCCGGTACATGCTGTCGCGATTCTCCGGTAGTCCTTTGCGCCGCATCTCCTCCAGCAGAAATTCCCTGACGGAATAATGTTTGAAACCTTTCTCTTTGATGAGATAGTCAACGATGGTCCCTTTTCCTGCGCCCAATGTTCCGGTGATTCCGATGATTGTCATATCAATTATCAGTTATCAATTATCAATTATCAGTTATCAATTATCAGTTATCAGATGGATATGGGTACTGGTCATTATTCTAAATCGGCATCTTGTGATGAATCGTTGAAAGTTTTTCGCAATGCCTGCATGTTCCATCCAAGTTCAATCCATTGATTTCAACATCATACCTGTATCTCGAAATCAACACCTTTCCGCATCCTGCGCATAATGTATCATTTCCTTTATCAGGCAAATAAAAATTACCAAGGTAAACATAGGTTAGATGCTTTTCTGCTATATCATAGAGCTTTTCAAGGGTTTGTGGTGGTGTTGCAGGGAGGGTCATCTCATGTTTCGGAAAATATCGTGAAATATGCAAGGGTGTTGTTTTCCCAATTTCATCCGCGATCCATTTGCACATCTGCGAGAATATATGGGGATCATCATTGAGCGTAGGAATAACCAGGTTGGTGATCTCTACATGTTTTCCAGATTGGGCAATGGTTTTTATTGTATCCAGCACAGGCTGAAGCGAACCCTTAGATTGTTTCCGGTAAAAATCATCGCGAAAGGCTTTCAGGTCGACATTGAAGGCATCCATCACCGGGAGCAGTTCCGCCAATGGTTCCGGGTTGATGAATCCATTGGTGACCATCACATTCTTCATCCCCTTTTCATGAACCTGCCGGCAACAATCGAACATGTATTCAAACCACACCGTAGGTTCATTAAATGTGTAAGCCACACCGATGTTAAGCCTGGTTTTCTGAGCCAGTGCTGCAATGTCCTCCGGCGGGTAGGTTTTTAACTGTTGAAAGGTATCTATCCGGGCCTGGGAGATCTCATAGTTTTGACAAAAAGCACACGAAAAATTACATCCGATACTGCCGATCGAGAAGATATTCTTCCCGGGAAAGAAATGATAGAGCGGTTTTTTTTCAATCGGATCGATGTTCCCGGAGCAGATCCTGTTGTAGGTTTCACAGATCAGCATTCCGGCTTTATTGATCCTGACGCCACAAATACCCCTCCGGCCATCTTCAATCCTGCAGCCGTGGGGACAAAGACGACAAAGAACCGCCTGGTTTTCCAATCGTGTGTAATAGCGCGCCTCTTTCATTCTAATATCCTTTCTGCTTTAAACGGTCAATCCATTTTTCCACCTTCGCCGGCTGGAATACGAGCATCTGCGACAGAAGCTCTTCCGGGTCGTCACTGCTGATCAGGCAGTTCCTGTGCTCCTCCCGGAGAAAGCCCTCTGCAACCGAATGATCCAGCATGGTCAACAACGGATCGAAGTATCCGCCCACATTCAAGAGTCCCACTGGCTTTGATGATAAGCCCAACTGGCACCAGGACAAAACCTCAAACAATTCATCAAAGGTACCGTATCCTCCGGGCAAGGCGATGAAGGCATCGGAGAGGATGCCCATTTTTTCT
>VGGL01000134.1 GCA_016868575.1 Bacteroidota bacterium | reverse complement strand
ACCTTCCTGCACGCGGATGGTGATCTGACCGGAAACAGGAGAAGCGATGTTCAGGGTTGCTTTTTCCGAATCGATCTCTGCGATATCCTGATCTTTCTCAACCCAATCGCCATCATTAACAAGCCATCGTGAAAGCTGTACCCGATTGATGGATTCTCCCGGACTGGGGACTTTTATCTCGGTGACCATGATCTTTTGGTTTTCTGCTTTTATGACTATCTTCTATGCAAAGATACGTACAGTTGAGGAATCGGAGAAAACCAGATTTACTTCCTTTCGGATTTTTCAAGCAGCCACTTCCATAAAGGAATGAAATTAACTTCACCTGTAAATCCATACCATGAAGCTTCTTCAACCTTCTCAAAATCTCTCGTTATCACCAATATTTGTTTGCAGTCCAATGCTGCTCCTGCTTTGAGTAATGCCCTTATCTCTCGTTCTTTTACCTTAGGCTCCGATAGGTCGTAACAAACCTGGATCAGTTCCTCGATCTTCAGTCCTTTTTGCACAACGAAATCGACTTCTTCATGCTTTTCATTTTTCCAGTAAAACACTTTTATCAAGCCCTCCATTTCACATCGTTTTAGCTCAATTGCGACAGTATTTTCATACAATTTACCATAATTTGGACTGAATTTAAAAGCTTTTGCCTGAAAAAAACCGTTGTCGTAACAGTAAAACTTCTTATTGGAGCTGATCTGTTCCCTGACTTTAAATGAAAACCGCTGAATACTGAATATAAGGAAAGCCTCTTCAAGATAATCAATGTATTTTTGGAGTGTAACGACACTTCTGAAGGATAAACGTTTCGTGATTGTTGTAAAAGAAAGCTCCGAAGCTATATTCGATACCATAAACATAGCCAGATTGTCCAAAGCCGATGAATGTCTGATTTTGTGTCGTTTTACTATATCTTTGAATAGAATGGAGTCGAAGAGTGAGTTTAAATAATTCCGGGAATCCAGCTTTTTCACCCATAGCTCGGGAAAACCACCTTGAATAATATATTCATCAGACTGCTGTCGAATATCTCCTGAAATTTCCTTCATTTCAGCTAATTGGGTGATTTCAAGGAATGAGAATGGGAAAAGGCAAGTTATCAGATGCCGACCTGTCAAATGAGTGGCCAGTTCACTACTGAGAAGCTTTGAATTGCTTCCAGTAATAAAGATGATATACCCGTTCCTTTGCAAACGGTTCATGATTAGTTCCCAACCGGGGATATTTTGAATTTCATCAAAAAGCAGAACTTTGGGGTTATGATATACCTGATTAACAGCATGAAGGAGTTCATCAAAACTTTTCAACCCAAATAGTCGCTCATCATCAAAGTTAACATACCCAATCTGCTTATGAGTCTCCATTGATCGAATGGAAAAGAAGGATTTGCCGGCTCGTCTTGGCCCAATGATAACATGTATCAGATCTGAATCAAATCCTTTTATCTGAGATTCCCTATGCACGAAGAAATCGTTTCGTTTCTGGTCAAACTCTTCCTTATGAGATTGGACAATTTTCTCTAACATTTCTTCAGTATTTATTTTTTACTGAACAAAAATAGCTAATTTTATTCAATATAGAATATTTAGTGAACGAAATTCATCATCAATTTTCAATGGTTTCCTGGGAGCGGCAGGAAGACAGGCATTGAGAGAAGATTAATTCATCAGACCTCTTTCTCTGCACACTGAAGCTTGCACACCAGGTTTGCCTCTTCACAGGTGCACATTCCCAGCCCTTTCTCCACCAACAGTCGTTGCTGGATAGCATGCAGTTTTGTAGATCCGGTGGCCGGACTTCCGCTGGGTGGCCGGGCTGTATAGGTCCAGGGGAACATCTTCAGGTTTTGGTTGATGAACTTCCAGGCGCCCATATTTTCCGGCTCTTCCTGAATCCATTCAAAGCGTTGGGCCAGGTGATATTTTTTTCTGATCGCTTTCAATGCCTCAACCGGAAGCGGGTATATCTGTTCCAGGCGGATGACGGCCGTGTGCCTGACACCATCCTTCAGCTTGCGGGCAGCAAGATCGTAATAGAGTTTCCCGTTGCAAAACAGCAACCGCGTGATCTCCGCCGGATCTGCTTCCGGGTCATCGATCACTTCCCGGAAATGTCCTTCTGAAAATTCCTCCAGCGGTGACATGCACTGCGGATGGCGCAGCAGGCTCTTAGGGGTAAAAATGATCATCGGCTTCCGGATATTCCATTTCACCTGCCGGCGCAGGACATGGAAGAGGTTCGCCGGTGTGGTGCAATTGACGATCTGCATATTCAGGTTGGCGCACATCGACAGGAACCGCTCCATCCGGGCGCTGGAATGGTCAGGGCCCTGGCCTTCGTAGCCATGCGGTAAAAACAACACAAGCCCGTTCATGATATTCCATTTTTCTTCGGCGCTGGCGATGAACTCATCCACGATCACCTGGGCACCATTGATAAAGTCCCCGAATTGGGCTTCCCAGATCACCAGGTTTTGCGGAGAAGCCAGGGCATACCCATACTCAAATCCCAGCACACCGAATTCCGACAACAGGGAGTTGTAAATACGAAAATCCGCCTGGGTCTCACTCAGGTGCTGCAGGGGCGTGTATTTATCAGTAGAATCTTCAATCACCAGCACTGCATGGCGGTGAGAGAAGGTTCCCCGTTCCACATCCTCTCCACTAACCCTCACGGAAACACCTTCCTTCAGCAATGTGCCGTAGGCCAGCCATTCAGCCATGGCCCAGTCAAGCATGCCGGTCTTTTCGATCATCTCGCGACGCTGATTCAGCAAGCGTTCCGTTTTATTGAACAGCTTCACAGCAGATGGAATAGAAACCAATTGTTGACCAATCCTCACCAGGACTTCCTGATCAACGGCAGTCATTTCTTTTTCAAAAAAGGATGATTCAGCTGCTTTTTCAATGCCCTGCCATTCCTTTTCCAGAAAAGGTTTGATGTGGGATTTGTCGATTTTTCCAGATTTTTCAAAAGCTTCATCCAGGTTCTGTAAGGTATGTCTTTCAATTGCCTTGTACTGTTCCCGGGTAATCGATTGTTCTTCGACAAGCTTATCCAGGTAGATGGTTTTGGGATCCGGATGCTTCTCGATCAGCTTATACAATACCGGTTGGGTAAAGCGGGGTTCATCGCTTTCATTGTGTCCATATTTCCGGTAGCACAACAAGTCGATAAAAACATCTTTGTGGAATGTTTGTCTGAATTCAACCGCCAACCTAAGGGTGTACACCATGGCCTCCACATCGTCGCCATTGACATGGAAAATGGGAGCCTGCACCGTTTTTGCCACATCGGTGCAATAGATACTGGAACGGGCATCCGGGAAATTGGTGGTAAAGCCGATCTGGTTATTGATCACGATGTGGATGGTTCCCCCCGTAGCATACCCACTCAGCTCCGACATTTGCAGCGTTTCGTAAACAATTCCAAGGCCGGCCACCGAGGCATCTCCATGGATCAGCACCGGGATCAGGCGCTTTGAACCGAAGTAATGATGGTCGATCCTCTCGCGTGCAATGCCTTCGACCACGGGATCGACCGCTTCAAGGTGAGATGGGTTGGGGCAAAGGATCACATGAATCTTATGGTCGTCGTTATCCATGTGATAGGATGCATATCCCAGGTGGTATTTCACATCTCCCAGGATGTCATCATCCTTGTATTCCTTGCCTTCAAACTCTGAGAAGAGTTCAGCCATCGGTTTATGAAGGATATTCGCCAGCACATTGAGCCGGCCACGGTGTGCCATGCCGATCACAAATTCCTTCACCCCGGTCTCAGCGCCTTTGTTGATCATGGCATGCATGGCAGGGATGAGCGATTCTGCACCTTCCAGGGAGAAGCGTTTATTGCCCGGAAACTTCTTATGCAGGTACTGCTCAAAAAGAACAGCTTCACTCAATTCTTTCAGGATTCGAACTTTTTCTTCATGCGAAAACACCGGGGTGTTTTTTTCCGGCTCCATCTTGCGGATGAACCACTCAACGATCTCCGGTCTCCGGATATAGAAATACTCCACACCGATGGAGTGGCAATAGGTCCGGTTGAGATGGGTAATGATCTCCTGCAGCGTTGGATTCTCAAGCCCTATCTCTTTACCGGCCTGGAAACGGGATGACAAGTCGTTGGGAGTTAAACCGAAGTTTTCAATATCCAGGGTTGGCGTATATTTCCGTCGGGTTCTAACCGGGTTGGTTTTGGTGAAATAGTGCCCCCGTTGGCGATAGGCAGTGATGAGGTTCAATACCTTGAATTCATTGGAGAAATTGAGCGATCCGTGTTGGGTTTTAGGGTAGTTTTGCTGGGAAAACTCAAAGCCCTCCAGGAATTTTCTCCAGCCCTCTTCGACCGATTCCGGATCCTGTTTGAACTTCTCGTACAACTCCTCAATCAGGGCAAGATCAATTTGATGGAGATAGGAAAATTTGTCCATGGGCGATATCTTCATGCATTTCTGCAAAGTTAGGCGGATTTGTTAAAATGTACAAGGTACAATTGGAAATGTACAATTGGATTGGCAATGGGCAATTTTCAATTTGCTCTTCGTGGGAAAAGCGAAAAATAGATAAATGAGAATAAAGTAACCACTGCCTTCAGGCCGGTGAAAGAGAAGACTGATGAAAAATTGGACTTTAGTCCAAGAAAATTGTCGTGAAATAATTATTCCTCTTTCAAAATTCATAGGACCTCATCCGGGGAGAATATTGGAGTCGATACTCCTTTAAAGTATCGATTGGCAACCAGAAAGTGAGGATCATTAAATTATGGAAATAGTCATATCTTTACGATTGATTTCCCATTCTTAAGCTGTTATACCGAATCGGAACAGGTTTGCAAATTTAATACTGATGTTCCGATTCGATATACTTCCCAGAGGGTACTGCAGAATCAGATACTACGGTATCCTCTCTAACCGAAGAGTGATGGAAACTCAGACACGTGCCGCTCTGGAAAGCTTTCATAAGGATGCTGCAGAAATCAGCGGCTTGACCGGGAATACAGCATTACAGTTACTGCTCAGAGGGATAAACCTGCTTCGTTGCCCGGTTTGCCATCACCTCTCCATGAAAAGGATCATGCCGGAAAACGTTTTTCAACACCCGACGTAGGCTTTCCCTGCTTGCTTGTTCTTTGAAATACGGCGCCAGGTTTTATTAAGGGCAGTTCACTGCCGTGGCTTTGCTGTGCACAAAAACAGACAAAAAAGCATTCCAAATGACTTTTTTTTCGACCATCAGGTAAAATCCATGTTTTTCCGGCTATCTTTACATCCGGATTTATCACTTAAATCACAGGAAGAAAAATTGAATACCCTATACTATTTGATTGATAAACAGGCGGTTTCGTTCAACTCAATGGTATCCACATGCTGAAACCAGATAGTTCAATTTTTTTTACCTTTATGCGGATAAAATCCTGAAGTGTTGGCGGTAATAATTAAAACGACACCACAGATAATAAAACTAAAAGACAATGGATTTAAATTCAAAAGACAGAAAAATAGAAGACATTTTTGGAAACACCGAATATTTTATAGACTTCTATC
>VGGL01000133.1 GCA_016868575.1 Bacteroidota bacterium | reverse complement strand
CCAACCCATTAGCACATTATCACATCAGCACATCAGCACATCATGAAAATCCTCATCCTTTGCACCGGAAACTCCTGTCGCAGCCAGATGGCGGAGGGCTTCCTGAAATCCTTTGATAGTCGTCTTGAAGTATTTTCAGCCGGCACGCATCCCGCTGCTCATCCAAATCCCTTTGCCGTGGAGGTGATGAAAGAAGTGGGCATCGACATATCACAGAACCGGCCGAAAAGCGTGTATCAATTCGTAAACGATTCATTTGATTATGTCATTACTGTCTGTGACGGCGCAAAAGAAGTCTGCCCGGTCTTTACCGGAAAAGTGAAACATCGTTTGCACATTGGTTTCCCGGATCCTGCCGATGCAGTCGGAACGATTGAACAGATACTGAATGTCTATCGCAACACAAGGGATCAGATAAGGGAACGATTTTCAAATTTTCATGGTTAAAACAAGATTAAAGTTTTTAGACCGGTACCTGACCTTGTGGATTTTCCTGGCTATGGGGATCGGGGTGTTTTCGGGTTGGCTGTTCCCGGACATTGCGACCTTCTGGAACTCGCTATCATCGGGTACTACGAACATTCCCATTGCCATTGGACTTATCGTGATGATGTACCCCCCATTGGCCAAGGTAAAATATGAAGAGCTTGGCGATATTTTCCGGAATACCAGGGTGCTGGGGTTGTCACTGGTACAGAATTGGGTGATCGGGCCTATCCTGATGTTCCTGCTGGCGATCATTTTTCTGCAGTTCAATGTGGATTACATGTATGGCCTGATCCTGATCGGGTTGGCACGGTGCATTGCCATGGTGATCGTCTGGAATGAGCTGGCGAAAGGAGACACCGAATACTGTGCCGGATTGGTGGCCTTCAATTCGATTTTTCAGGTGTTGTTTTTCTCCTTTTATGCTTATTTGTTCATTGCTGTTTTTCCGGCCTGGTTTGGTCTCCCGACCAGCAGCGCAGTAGAGCGCATCACCATTGGGCAGATCGCAAAGAGTGTATTCATCTATCTGGGTATTCCATTCATTGCCGGTTTCCTGACCCGGTTTATCCTGATCCGGGTAAAAGACAAAGATTGGTATCACCGCAAGTTTGTCCCCAAGATCGGTCCACTGACGTTGATTGCCCTTCTTTTCACGATCCTGGTGATGTTCTCCCTGAAAGGGGAGGTCATCATCAAGATCCCCCTTGATGTTGTGCGGATCGCTATTCCTCTATGTATCTATTTTGTGGTGATGTTTCTGGTCTCCTTTTGGATGAGTAAAAAGGTTGGAGCTACCTATGAACAATCGGCAACACTATCCTTTACTGCGGCAAGTAATAACTTTGAACTGGCCATTGCCGTTGCCATTGCGGTTTTCGGGATCAATTCGGGGGAGGCGTTCGCGGCGGTGATCGGGCCGTTGGTGGAAGTTCCGGTGCTGATTGCTTTGGTGAATGTGGCGTTGAGGCTGAAGGCGAGATATTTTTCAACTACAGGATAAAGGGATTGAAAAACTTCATTTGATTCTTTTAATGGCGACATCTCCTGGATCCTTTCTTATGAAGAGTCTGACCTGACAAAATCAGGAGGGAAGATTTGTAAACTGAGCTCATTCAAACAGGAGTTATTACATTTGCCTTTCGAAGATCGGCAGTCAATCAGCAGATACATATTAAAAGCTAAATATATGTTTGATATTAAGGAATTGGTAAAGCTTGTAAAAGAGCGCCTTCAAAAAGAGATGGAAAAGAGAGAAATTGCCTTAGGTGAAATTATCTACAATAATGCCAACTGCCAGGTTCTCTCACAATCTCAGCTCAAGTTTGAATTGATTGTTAACGACCCATCGCTTGCGGAAGCCATCGAATATGCCATAGAAGTTGAGGATGCCGACAGTATAGTTCCAATCCTAGATGGTAACAGTACTCCTTGGGACAGGTATTCGTATGCTTGTTTATTGCAAGTCGAAAACGAACTTCACCTGCTTGATCCCAAAGAGCATATTGAGCATAAAAAATACACCCGGGCAGGGATGATAAAACGTGTACTGGAAGAAAGGCGTCAAAAAGCCGGCAAAGCTGAATACCGAATAAAATGGGCATCCAACATTTATGGGGATCATGTTTTAACGAATGAGAAAGGTGTAAACTACAGAATATTCCTGCGTGATTTCGATCATGAAACAGGTTACAGCGACTGTATGGATGCCAGGTTGAACAAATTGGGCACAACCAAACATATTATGTATGCTTTCTCCATTTTGAAAGAGAATAAAGCCCTCTTTGACAAGCTGGATAAAACATATCCGTTTATTGAAGTATTTTGCGATCCTTTGAATGATTACAAGATCACCTGGCACTATCCGCATGAAATGTCGGTTGACGAGCAGGTACTCTTTTCAAAATATTTTAAAATGAAAAAACACCTTGATGAATCTGAGATAAAATCATTTCTCTCTTTTATTGAGGAATCTGAGAAGTATGGGAACATCATGATTAGACCCGAAGTCAGAGACAAAGTAGAACGTTCTTTTGAAAATAGCGTTCTGGAGGGGCTTTCAAAAAAGTATCATCCGGAATATGGTTTCCTGAACACCACCCTTTTCGACTATCAAAAAGAAGGTGTTGAGTTTGTGCTTTTTCGCAAGGCAGCAATAATTGCTGATGAGATGGGTCTTGGAAAAACCGTACAAGCCATTGCAGTTGCGATTTTGAAAAAACAGATCTTTGGTTTCTCAAAAACGCTGATCATCTGTCCGGCATCGCTTAAAGGACAATGGAAATCTGAAATTGAAAAGTTTTCTACAGAAAAAGCCATTATCATTGATGGATTTCCTGATGAACGTGCCCTGCAATATCAGAACAGTGATTTTTTCTTTTTCATCGTAAATTATGAAACGGTTTTACGTGACAGCCAGGTTATCAATACAGCCGGCATTGATTTCATGATCCTTGATGAGGCACAGAAAGTTAAAAACTATGAGACCAAAACGGCGTCATCCGTAAAAAAATTGAATCCCAAACACATTCTTGTTATCACCGGGACACCTATCGAAAACAGGCTTATTGATATTTTTTCGATCATGAGTATCATCGATCCGCATTTCTTTGGACCTTTGTGGGAGTTTTCCTACCAATATTGCCTCTTCGATCCCGAACGCCCAAATAAAATCAACGGATATTACAATCTTCAAAAATTAAACAAGAAACTTGAGCAGATTATTATCCGACATGAAAAACGAAAGGTTATCAACCAGCTTCCAAACTTGCAACAAATCGATATCATGTTGGACCTTTCGCCTCTGCAGGCAGATTATCATGCTTCATATGCCAAAGGAATTGCCCAGATCATACAAAAAAAATTCCTTACCCCATATGATCTGCAAAAACTGCAACTTCTTCTTTCCAGTATGCGAATGGTCTGTGACTCTACGTATCTGATTGATGATCAAACCAATGAGTCGCCAAAGCTGGATGAATTGCAATACATTTTATTGGAAAAACTTGATATTAAGAACAACGATTGCAAGATCATTATTTTTTCAGAATGGGTAAAAGTACATAAGCTGATTGGCAGGATATTACGGGAAAATAACATCGGTTTTGTAGAGTTGAATGGTAAGGTTCCGGTAAAACTCAGAAGAGAACTCATAAACAAATTTGAATCAAACCCACAGTTTAAGATTTTTCTTTCAACCGAAACCGGTGGTACCGGATTAAATCTTCAGGTTGCCAATATCCTGATCAACTTTGAGCTACCCTGGAATCCTGCTAAAAAAAACCAACGCATTGGTCGCATTGACCGTCTGGGTCAAAAAAGCAATAAACTCACTATTTACAATTTCATTACACGCCAGTCAATTGAACAACAAATCGCTGCCGGTTTACTGGTGAAACAAAACTTATTTGAAGGTGTTCTCAACAGTTCATCTTCAACTGATTTTGTTGACTTTTCATCCAAAGGGCGTTCTCAGTTTATTGAACAACTGGAGCGCTTTCTTCACGAAACCGAAAAGCCTGCATTGCCGACTGAAGCGGAATTGTTTGAAGTCCCGGTAGAAGAAACCATTCTCCAGGATCAAAAAGCCAGCCAGCAAGAATTGGATTTCTCCGGTGATTCAATTGAATCCGGTCAGCCGTTGAGCGATAAAATTCAAACCTCCGCGCTACCTGTCGAAAGCGTTAAATCCAAAGCTGAAGAATTGGAATCAGTGATGAATAGCGGGATGCAGTTTCTTGCGGGATTGTTTAAAATGTCAACAGGAAAGGATATTGGCTTTGAGAATCAAAGGATTGAAGTGAATCATGAGTCAGGTGAGGTGACGATGAAATTCAAGCTTCCGATTTGAAATTGAGTCCCCTCCGAAAAGTTCTTTTATGCCACTAAGGCATTAAATCGCAAAGCTCCACAAATATGAATAGTTTATATAACAGTATTTTATATTTCTTTGAGTTTTTGTGTCTTTGCGGGTGAAATCAAAGATTGCATTAGAAGATATGATTCTTCTTGAAGTGGAAAGCAGAATGTTAGATGATTCCCCGAAGGATGAGTCTATTACCTTCTACGGAGGAAGCCGGATTTTTAATTCCCCGAATGGATAATTTCCGGAGGATCTTTCATAGTCAAAAGCACAAGATGGATCATACTCAGAATCCCGAGAAAGGTCAAAACGACATTTCCCCAGAGCATAAGTCCCTGGACTGGTTCTCCAACGACGGCAAATCCGATCCAGAAAAAAGTCATTGCGTAAAGGTTGATTGTGAACACAGTAAACGCAAACAACCTTCCCAGGCGGTGTAATGATAAATTTCGGAGAAGTAAAAAAATACCGCCAATGAGCAACATAGGACCAGCGATCAGGGAATCAGACCATACGAAACCCCAGTCAAACCTTCCATAGGGTAAAGTTTTCATTTCTAACTCTGCCGCTTCAGGAAAGAAGAATTTTCCTGTTTGAATGATGAAAAAGGCAAGAGCGCCCAGTATGGCATAAATCCCGACCAGCCAGGTCCAAATACTGTGAGTGATTTTTTTCATAATAGAGTATAAGATTTACTAAACATCTTGATAAAATTCCAGGAACCAATGTTAATTAAAGTCTCGAAGTAGTGATGATCTTTTTTATATGCCGTAAAGGTAGATATTAATTCGCTGTTTTGCAAGTATTTTCGATAAAAAATGAAAAAAGGGAATGTAAAAATGAACGGGTAAGATCTAATTCGGGAAAGTTGTTGTCCGACCAGGACTCGAACCTGGACTCTTCTGATCCAGAGTCAGACGTGTTGCCAGTTACACCATCGGACAGAAAAATCAAATGGCGAAACAGTTTTCACCATTTCACCATTTCGCGATTTTTTTGTGGCATCGACTGGAATCGAACCAGTGACGCAAGGATTTTCAGTCCTTCGCTCTACCAACTGAGCTACGACGCCATCCATTTGAATTGGGACTGCAAAGATAAAACAAATTTTGAAAAAACATACCTTTGTGCCGATTTACGAATGAACGATTTACTATTTTTGATTGAATTGCTGAGTGGAGATTGTTGATTGATTCAACTAATCCAATATCGTCAATCTAAAATGTAATCGTACCTCTAGAATCGTATAATCGTAAATCCTATCCGATTATGAATTCACCCCTTGCTTCACTGCATCTTGTTGTTGACATCGGGAATACGAACCAGAAGCTGGCGGTGTTCAGCCAGGGGGAGATGATCCATCTGGAGCAGCATGAGAAGATCACTGTATCAATGCTTCAGGCCATTTTTCATTCTTTTCCGGGCATTGTGCAGGCGGGTTTGTTGTCGGTTGTCCGTTGTTCGTTGTCCGTTGTCCGGCATATTGAAAGCCATTGTCCTTTGATGATGCTGGACAGCCGAACCCCGGTGCCGCTCCGGAACAGATATCAGACACCGGAGACACTGGGTGTT
>VGGL01000132.1 GCA_016868575.1 Bacteroidota bacterium | reverse complement strand
GGAGTCACTGTTAGATAAACAGATCAGTTTTCCGGTTGGGAGAGTGGAATATCTTGCCGTCAGACCCTGTTCATTCCGTGAATATCTGCTGGCTACCGGTGAAATGAACAGTCTTGGAGTGCTGGAGGAATATCCTTTTCCGGTATACGCACATGAACGACTGATAACCCTCTTCAAGGAATATACACTTGTCGGGGGTATGCCGGAAATTGTTTCAAACTATTCCGGGAACCGGGACCTTGTAAGATTACAGACTATCTATAAAGATCTTCTGGTTTCTTACCTGGACGATGTGGAAAAATATGCGCGAAATTCAACCCTGGACAACATCATCCGGTATATCATCCCGCATGCGTTTTCATCAGCCTCAACCAGGATAACCTATTCAGGATTCGGGGGTTCTCCGTATCGTTCAAGAGAGGTCGGCGAAGCATTCCGGACTCTTGAAAAGACCATGTTGTTAAAATTGATTTTCCCGGTCGTCAATACCCGGCTTCCTTTAAACATCAAGTACAGATCACCACGGCTTCAAATGGTAGACACCGGGATGGTGAATCATATTGCCGGGATTCAGAATGATGTATTTAATTCGCTGCTGATCGAAGATTCATGGAGAGGAAGAATTGCCGGGCATATTGCCGGGCAGGAGCTTTTAGCGATTGATTCTTCCGTCCTCGCCGGCCTGAACTATTGGACCAGGGACGAGCTGAATACCCAGTCGGAGATTGACTTCATTTACAAGTATCATGATCTTGTTCTTCCGATCGAAGTTAAATCGGGAGCCACCGGCAGACTGCGTTCATTGCACCGGTTTGTCGATAAAGCTCCACATCCGTACGCGATCAGGATATATTCAGGAATGTTTAATGTTGAGCATTCCAGATCGGTTTCCGGGAGGGAATTCACGCTCGTCAGTTTACCATTTTACCTTATCGGATCGATTGACAGTATCCTGAGGAAGATAATCGGATAATGGGGTCAGGGAAGCTCAAGTTTTACCGTTGTTCCTTTTCCCGGCACGCTTTCCATCTCAAATCTCCCGCCGATCTCTTCCATCCTTTTCTGCATATTCACCAGCCCGTTGCCGGGGAAATCAGGTTTATCGGGATCAAAGCCTTTGCCGTTGTCGTGGATTGAAAGCCACACCCCCTTCTCTCCCTCTTCCCTGGGAGAGGGGGCCGGGGGGGTGAGGTGAATCACAACCTCCGTCGCCCCCGCATGCTTCACCACATTGTGCAGCGCTTCCCTGACGACCAGGTAGATGTTCCGGCGGACTTCAACGGTCAGCGGGAGGTCTGACAGGGATCCGTCGGTGAGCCTGAAATGGTTCCGGCATGAATGATCAGGTTAAGGGGGTAAAGTTAAGAAGAAAGTCGGCAGTTGGCTATTGGCAGTTCGGGGATGGTTTTTATCTCGGATAGATCTTGTTCAGCGCCTCGGTTCTCGACTGAACATGAAGCTTTTCGTAAATATTATGGATATGTGTTCTGACGGTCTCGAAGCTAATTGTTAACCGGTCGGCAATCTCTTTATAACGGTAGCCTTTTGCAAGCAGGTCAAGCAGTTCCCGCTCCCTGCCGGTCAGCTTTTCGATTTCCCTGCTCTGTTCCTGGGAGGGCTTGAAGGTCTGGATCACTTTCCGTGCAATAACCGATGACATGGGTGATCCGCCATGGAAAAGCTCGGTGATGGCGTCGGTGATCTTTGTCGGCGGACTGTTCTTCAGCAGGTAGCCGGTGGCGCCGGCACAAAGCGAACCAAACACGTTTTCGTTGTCCTCATAAACCGTACACATCGTGAACTGTGTGAATCCCAGTGAAGGCTTCAGTTTCCTGACACATTCGATCCCCGAGATCCCCGACAGATGGATGTCCATCAGCACGATATCGGGAATAGTCCCCGGGATCACCCGACTTCGACGGTTTAATTTTATAAATCACACAAAATCAATAGGATATGATTTGCCTTAGGCACTACATTTTCTGATTTCGGTGGGATTAGTTGATTCTGAAAGGCACGTCAGATATTTTCATGCCCATGATGTGATAGATCTTCTTCACCTCCGGGTTGACAGATGAAGGAATAGCATAGCGTATTCTGCTTTGTTGATGCATGAGAATGCTTATCTGTACTGACAATAGCTTCTGGCGAATTTGCAATTCTGATAGCGAGGTATATTGCGTTTTGATTCTGTAGTACAAGTATCGTATACATGTAAGAGCCATAAAGCAGATTGCAATATGAGCTCTTATCCTCGGAGGCGTCCAGTGGAAAACGGGTCTTATTTTCAGATCGTGCTTACTGAGCCTGAATTGTTCAACCTGCCACAATCCATGATATTGCCGGATGACTTGTTCCGGGGTTAAATCAGGATGATTGGTTACCACTCCATGTATCCCGTCCCACAATTTTTCCTTTTCTATTTTTTCCTGATTTACTTCAACCGTGGCTTCTCCTTTTAACTGCAAGAATTTTTTGTAACCGAAGTTACTGATCAGGTCGGCAGGGTTGGTGCCATTCTTGTTGAGTTTTGCCAATAACCGTTCGATAGACTTTTCTCTGTCCAAGGCATCTTTCCTGGCATTTTTTTCATTGTAGCTCACGATCAGCCTGCGGCTATTCACAGCCATTTCCTTAACAGAATATTCGTATTCATCGTCAGGGTTCTGCAAAGAGCGGTAATCGGTTTTATCCAATATCTTTTCCTGATCTTTTTTTGACATGTTTTTTAGCCTGGCGCCCACAATGTATCTTTTGCCCATGCTTTCCAACAATTTCATATTCTCTTCACTCAGCATGGCGCTGTCTGCAACAAACACAATATCGTTTATCTGATAATCCTTTTCGATTTTTTTTACCGCTTTTTCCAATGTATGTCCTTCGTATTGTGACCCGGGAAAAACATCATACCCTATCGGGAGTCCATGTTCTGTAACAAGCAATGCCAGCAATACCTGTGGCTGATTGAACTTCATGTCTTTGCTGTAACCATTTTCCTTTAGCTCATCTTCTGTGAAGGACTCAAAATAAAGGGTTGTGCAGTCATAGAACAGTACATTAATCTTTTGTTTAAAAATGCCATATGCTGTCAGATAGGCCTGCTGTTGGATATTCGATATGACTTTTTCGTCTATCTGATCCATCATCCGGTATACCGATGGTAGGGAAAGTTCGATACCAAAATTTTCCGATAAATCCACTACTGTTGCCATCTTGCTGATGGGATTGGCTATACGACCCATCACTACATGAAACAGATTCTTTACTGCTGCCGGTTTACGCTTAGGATTAGGGATTACTTTATCAAATCCAAGTTCTTCATACACCCGACCATATACTTCGTGTATACCAACAATTACGCGTTGTTGTTCGCGCAATTTCTTCAAATCAACCGGCAAAGCTTCATCTGTTTGCCGGTTTCTTGCCTGAATGACTATCTCTGCGATTTCTTCAGCAGGAAAAAGTCCCGGTTGTGATCCCTGTTGTTCCATACCGGCCTTGATGTGTTCGGCCAGTTCCTGCATCCGTTTTAGCTCATCATCTGTTAAGGCCGTACCCACATGTCGTACAATGCGTTGTTTGATCCTGTTACCTGCACGAAAGCTTTCCACTATCTGTACAGCTTTCTTGGGCGAGTTGGGCGATGTCTTTATCCGAACAAACATGCTCCAAAGTTAATACTAACTGTCATGGTTTCGACACTAAATTTCAAAAAGTTATCAACAACGAATGTTAATTAGGCACTACAAAGCCCTTTCCGAAATAAACCCTTGATATTAGTGAGTTATAGCAGGTCGGAAAATATTAAACCGTCGAAGTCGGGTATGCTACCACCCATATTTTGCATTTTTATAATGATTTAGTACTTTTGTAACAAACATCACCTATATGCCGACGCTTGCAATGTTTTTCGGGATTATCATTCGAATGTATTTTGCTCCAAAAGAACACAATCCTCCTCATATTCATGTTTTTTATCAGGATTCAAAGTCGGTGATCGATATTAATACTTGTGAAATTCTTGAAGGTCAGATTCCGCCAAGACAACTGAGACTGGTATCAGCATGGATTGAAATTCATAAGGAAGAATTATTTGCAAATTGGAAACTATGTCAAAACGGTGAAAAACCGTTTTCCATTGAACCTTTAAAGTAGAAAAAATGTATTTATCGGTAAAAGAAGTTAAGCCTGCCTCTGATTATCTCCTTCATCTGACATTTGAGAACGGGGAAGTCCGTCAATTCGACATGAAACCGTATTTAAACTTCGGGATTTTTCAGGAGTTGAAAGACCTGTCATTATTTAATACTGTCCACATTAGTTTTGATACAATTGAGTGGGATAACGAGGCAGATCTGGATCCTGAATTTTTATACAGGGAAAGCCAGCAAATTTAACCATCTCTCCATTCCCTACAAGAAACTGCCGACTGAGGACTGCCGACTGCGGACTTATTTCACTGCCGTTGCTACTCGGATTTCTCCTCCTGAATGAGTGTCGTGTTCAAGGTAATAGTAAAGGAAACAGATCGTATCAAGCGGAAGAAAAAGCGGATTGGATGTATTGACGATCTCATCCTTAAAGTGAATGCCAGGATCCGCCTTCCCATCGAACACCGGATTCCCGCGATATCTTTCCTAGAGGATGCCATCCCTGTTATCGGTATATCCAATTGCCTCACCCACCCGGTATCCTCTTTCAGGATGATACCGGGTCCAAGAGTAAAAATATCAAAGCCGGCACTGTCAGGAACCAGAAGGGGATTCCCTTCAAATTTCGTAAAATTGAATCCATCGCGGGATGTTGCCAGTCCGACAGCCATCCTGCCGGCTTCGTTGCCTCCCATATAGAAGAGATAGAATGTATTTTTATAAAAAACAACCTGAGGAGCGGAGACAAACATTTCATCCCATTCTTGTACTTTTATCACATCAGACCGGTTCTTTGGTGAATGTATATGATCTGCATCTCAGGGCATTTCGCGCATCAACCAACCTCAATTCTCTAATGGCCTTGTATCCCGGTAAATCATCTACTTCACCACCACTGGCGCCCCGAACTCCACCCTGGTCCCACGGCCATTTCCTGATTCATCCTTCAGATCAGTGATCTCCAGCCGGATCTTCTTTTTCAGCTTTTTGTTTATCGCGTTCAGGCGATCGCGGGTAAGAGAGGTTGCCATCGACCGATGGCGGGACCTTAGCTTTGATTCGATCTCATGTGCTTTTTCACGTCCTACACCATTATATTCCACTTCAAACCGGATCATTCCATCGTTAAAGAGAAAGCGAACATCGATATGACCGGGAGTCTCTTTACGCCTGATGCCGTGTTCAATGGCATTTTCTATGAACGGTTGGGCCAGCATAGGTGGGATCAGCATGTTCTCCTCATCGATTTATGGGCGCTAAAACAAACTGTAAAGAATGAGTATAGCTGGTAATTAATCCAGTTATGGGTCCAACTTATCAGGGTATCAACATCTATACCCATAAACTTGAAGATCCCCGATCCCTGGAAACCCACATCAGTGTGAACACAATATTTGTTAAAAACAGAATCAACTTCCGGAATATCACACCTGTTAAAAAGGGCTGCAAGACCGCTCCAGATGGTGTCCTGGCACCATTGGGGAATGTCGATCTGAGATGTATCCGGGGATTTAATGGAATAGAGCCATTTTAAAGCCATGTCTTTGACATCTGGTGCATAGTATATGCTCAGAACGTCCGAAACATCACAGCTTGAAGGCAATTGAGCATTGACATTGAAAAGAATTGCTGCGAAAAAGAAGAGCGATGCTGAAAGAAAGATTTTGTAAATACTCAGCAGCAAATGTAAAAACAATATTGTTATTAACAGTGGAGCGTTGAAAAAAGATTTCAAACTACCATTTTCAAGCGATGGCAATGCTTTTCTTTGCTAAAAAATTTTGCCATCGACACGATCACTATACCATTTAGAGAATACGCTGCTCTCAAACAGCAGATATTGATACTGCAGGAGCAAAATCAAAAGTTGCAAGAGCAAATAGTATCACTTCAAGAACAGATACAACTATTAA
>VGGL01000131.1 GCA_016868575.1 Bacteroidota bacterium | reverse complement strand
TCACTCCCTGAACAGGAAATAAAGATCCTTTCTTTCCGAAGCAGGTGAAGCTTCTGAAATCTCCGGTTAATGGGTTGTAAATTGAGATCCCATCTCCTGTCCCAACCCATATGAGAGAATCGCCGGCCTCCATCAGCGAAAAGACTCCATTGTCACACAAGGAGCTTGGATCATTCTCCCGGCGCTGGAATACTTTGATGATTTTTCCGTCATAGCGAGCAAGGCCGTTATCGGTAGCGATCCATATATAACCCTGGAAATCCTGAACCATCTCCCGCACCCGGTTACTTGGAAGTCCGTTCATCCGTGTCAGATGGGAAAAAGACAATGTCTTTGCTTCCTGATCGCCCTGCAGGGAAAAAGGATGCTGGGCCTCAAGCATGATACAGGAAAGAATGAATCCAAGGATTGAAAGATTCTTTATCACTTATAGAGCGGTGTGTTTAATACTATTTTACTAAGGTAATAAGGTAGACATAATCTTATCAGAGTCGCGAAACCAAAGCTGATTAGAATAAGTATTCATATACCTGGTTCAAAAAAGATATGCAAATGTAAAGATTTGCAGGGAAAGAAGGTAATTTGCAGAATGCAGGGTTTCAAAGTCACAAAGTCACAGAGTCACAAAGTCACAGAGTATTCTGTTGGCTGTGGTCACCTGTCACGCATCGCGAGTCACGACTAAAACTCTGCTATCAACTTCAAATTCAGCTGCCTCGGTGTGAGGTAGTTGGGTACGGCATACTGCCGGTTGTCGATATCCGACACCCAGATATATGAGACTACATTACTGATCTGCAGCAGGTTGAAGACTTCAAGTGTCAGCCACATCGATTTGAAGTACTTCAACGGGTTTTTCCTGGAGAAGTTGGCGTTTTCTCCGATCAGTTGTTTGGAGAAGCCGATGTCCACCCGTTTATAGGCAGGAATACGCAGGGTATGCTTGTATTTCGGGGAGTTAGGTGGTCCGAAGGGGACGCTGCTGCCGTAATAGAGCCCCAGGTACATCTTCCAGGTTGGAGCACCGGGGATGTAATCCTGGAAGAAAATGCTCAGACTGAACCGCTGGTCTGTAGGACGCGGGATCCAGCCGGGTTCAACCCTGACACTGTCCACCACGATGGTATTAACAGTGATGCCAGGTTTGATCGGCTCTCCATCGGAATTGTAATATTGATAATAGAAATCGTTCTTGATATCTTCTTGCGTCTTCATCAGGGAGAGGCTGGCCCACGATTCTGTACCGGGTACAAACTCTCCGTTAACACGGAAATCGAGTCCGGCGGCATAACCTCTGGCGATGTTGTCGCCCAGGTACCTGATCCTGACGTTGTCCACCTCATAGGGGATCAGGTCATCGAGGTATTTGTAATACGCCTCAGCAACCAGCTTGAAAGGCCTTCCCCACATTTTGAAGTAATAGTCGCTCCCGGCTACCACATGGTATGACTTCTGTGCCTTGATGTTTGTATTCAGGCGTCCCATCAGATCTTTCATCTCCCGGTAAAAAGGCGGTTGCGAATAGACTCCGGCGGACAACCTGAACACCGTTTCGTTTTTCCACAGGGGTTTGTAAGAGATACTGGCCCTGGGACTGACGAGCCACTGGCCGCTGATATCCCAGTAGTTTACCCGCGCACCGGCGGTGAGTGAAATGCTGCTGCCGGGTTGTTCAAATGTCCAGGTGTTTTGCAGGAAACCCATCATCCGATTGGAGAAAAGCTGATTTTTAACCTTGATGACGTCTTTGAGAATAAGCGCCGGTTGATAGGAGGGAACCCCCAGGGTATCCGGTGGCCGGGGCAGCGTATATCCGGCAGAATCAACCATTTCCCACTCATTCATCCGGTCGTAAAAATCTTCATATTGGTATTTTAATCCCCACTGCAGGAAGCTTTTTCCGGTGAGGTAATGTCCCCGGTGTTCGGCGCTATAAACGGTGGCATACAACCGGTTGCGGGCATGATCCAGATAGGTTCCGACACCCAGGATCTCTGACACTTCTCCTGATCCGTTACCACCGGGAACCTGTTCCAGCTTGCCGATCCAGTATTGTCCCTGGATATCGTAAGTTTCGCTTTCAAAGGTCTGAAATGTTGAAGTGATAAACCGGAGTTGCAGATCCTTCACCGGGGAATAGGTAGCTGTTAAGGCAACCAGGTAGTTCTCGAACCGGTCGA
This sequence comes from Bacteroidota bacterium, assembly GCA_016868575.1. Taxonomy (GTDB): domain Bacteria; phylum Bacteroidota; class Bacteroidia; order Bacteroidales; family FEN-979; genus VGGL01. The sequence continues at coordinate 4,091 of VGGL01000131.1, read as the reverse complement.
CCTCCTGTCCGTCAAAATAGATCTTGAAGGCATACGTCTCCCCAAGGGTGCCAAAGCGGGTTTCACGGCTCTCGGGAGCTAATCGATAAGAATTTCTGGAATAATTCCCAAGCAGGGATAGGTCAAACTTCTTGCTGACCGTGTAAGTCAGTTGTCCCTGAAAGTCAAAGAAGGAAGGTTTGTAGTCACCTTTGGTTTCCAGGGTTTTCAAGGCATATCGGTTACTCTTGTACCGGGCGCCCACGAGATAAGTAAGTTTTTTCCGGATGGCGGTTCCTTCGAGGTGGCCGGAAGCGCCCAGCAGGCTCACATCAAAAGAACCCGCAAAGGAAGTCGGTTTCTTGTAGCGGATATCCAGCACCGAGGCCATCTTATCCCCAAAACGTGCATCAAATCCGCCAGAAGAGAAGATAATGCCGGAAACCAGGTCGGGGTTGATGAAGCTGAGCCCTTCCTGCTGCCCCGACCGGATCAGAAATGGCCGGTAGATCTCAATGTCATTCACATAGATCAGGTTCTCATCGTAATTTCCTCCCCGAACAGAGTACTGGGAGCTCAACTCATTCCTGGAAGATACCCCGGGCAGGGTTTTGATCATGTCCTCCACGCTGGCATTGATGGTCGGAATGCTGGTTACGATCTTCGGGTCGATCCTGACGATGTTGGCATTGCGGGTACGGTTATCGCGTATCTCCACATCACTCAATCGGGTAGCTGTGGTTTGGAGGGATATATTCAACTGTTTTTTTTCTCCTGGCTGAAGCAGCATCCTGATCATTTGTGTAGCATATCCGACAGATGAAATCCCAAGTGTGAGGCTGTCATCCGCCGGCACCACAAGTTCAAACAGGCCTTTATCATTCGATGAAGTACCTGATGTGGTACCTACAACCGATAGATTTACATGGGGCAAAGGAACACCTTCACTACCAATAATCTTACCAAGGATGATGGCTGTGGGTTGTGACATCCCCCAGAGAATAAAAAGAATTTGAAACCCCAAGGCAAGAGATAACCTCTTCATTATTAATTTTTAATTATTAATTCTTCTTCTTGAATTTACCATCTTTCCACGCCTGGATGAATTTCGCCCATGCAAACGGGTTCAGGATACTGACCGGAACCGTTTGGCCAAAGTAATACAATTTGCTGGTTTGGGCATCCATATAGCCGGTATAATTCATCCGGCCATCCATGGGTAAATTGTTCACCATGATATTCAGTTTCTGGCGGTCGAGGTTTTTCCGGGCCCTCTCAAGATCATCATCCGGGACTTTGATCTGCAGGAATGCCTGCTTGAATTCCTCCAGGGTTGGCCATGGGAAGATGACTGTTTCATCCAGCATAACCGTATCTGCGGTCATCAGTTGGATGAGTGAGTAGCGGTTCCTGGTAATGGTGTCAGGGATCACGAAAACAGCCGGTTTAAATCCGACATGGGTGAACCGGATGGTATCGGTTTTTCGCGCCACGAAAGAAAAATAGCCATTGAAATCAGAGGTTGTTCCGTAGGGGGAATGAAGCACCAGGATGTTTGCGAACGGGATGGCATTGAGGCTGTCGGAAGTAAGGACCACGCCGGAGAACTGCACGAGATCATGGTCCTTTTCTTCCTGAGCCATCATCCATCCGGGGATCAGTAGTGACATCAGGAGAAATATGCAGTGGGTTGAAAGTTTCATTGATTTACTACAACGGGATATGTTGTCGATTATTTTCCGTTTTTCCTTTTCAGTCAAATGCTAATAAACATTCAGGGCAGAGTCCCCTCTGAAAAGTCCTTTTATGCCACTAAGGCACTAAATCACAAAATTGCACAAATTTTTATTTGTTTGATTAACAGCATTTTGTGTTTCTTTGAGTTTTTGTGGTATAGTGGCGAAAAATGAATGATAGCATTATCGGAGTAGGCTCATGGTTTGATTTCCTTTATGATTTTGCTCATTGAGGGTGAGATAAAGATTTCAGGTAAAAAAAAAGCCGCTCATACTTCAAGCGGCTTTCAACATTCTTTCAAATTTTCTTTTACCTGTTCAGAAATCCCTTCTCCCGGGCTTCCTTGATACAAGGGTAGAGTCCTTTTTTATTGATATTTCTGAGACCGGCTGCAGAGACTTTCAGCACGATCCATTTTCCTTCTTCGGCGATGAAGAACCGACGCCGCTGCAGGTTCGGGAAAAACTTCCGTTTGGTTTTGATGTTGGAGTGGGATACGCTGTTCCCAACGATGGCTTTCTTTCCGGTAATTTCACAAATCCTTGACATGACTAGATTTTTATCACATTTAACAATCGGGCTGCAAAGGTAAGGAAAATAATCAAACAAAAAACAAATTTGTCACCTACTGGATTCAATAAAGGTCTGCTTAACCGCAAAGGGCTCAAAGTTTTGCGCAAAGTGCACGAAATAATGGTAACTGCAAAGTATCGATTTACTTTCCTTCCAATCTTACAGTTCACCATTTCGCGCGTCAAATCTCACATCATAATTTCTCTTACTTCGAATTTTCCAGTAGGAAATGCCAGGTAAGACTTCATAGGTGCTGAGAGAGAGGTGAAAGATGGCGAACTGTAAAATGCGGGTTGATCTCTACCGGGATAATGATGTGTATAAAGGGTAGCCTGGGAGGACATTGCAAGGACCCCACCCAAACAGCAACAACCCCACCCCTTCCCCTCCCGGATTCCTGCTTTCGCAGGAACCAAGGGGAGGGATTAAGGGAGGGGTCCTTGAAAAAGGTCGGGAGGAGTACTTGCAATGAACCGGGAAGTAGTTTAAAAGTCCTGCCTTTTAAGCTATTCGATCTCGTGTTTTAATTTTTCAATTTGCTTCTAATAGTAGGCTTTGAGAGATTCAATTTGATTCTCTTGTTCCTGGATAGCCTTCACAATAGGAACCACAAATTCACCATAACGAGATAATAATCCGTTGGACCTTCCGGGATTGACAATCCGCTGAAATTAAAATTCATTTCTTAAGCAGCTTGTTCACTTCCTGTGCAATGAATCCCGAATAAACCCAATCATGCATTGAAAAAATCTCCAAAGCATTGCAATTGTGAAAATTTAAGCGATCAGCCATATTTGAGGTTCAACTTTTACTGGGACACAAAACCTGGATCCCATTGAGGGTGTTTTCAAATCCCATACTTATTGCATTTCCTTTTTAATGGTTCTTTCGGAAACAAGTCTCTCGGAAATAAGGGAAGGGATCCCTTCTATTGGATAGGTTTTCCGAGTAACTTTTTTTCCCGTGTAAGATAGAAAAAATACCATTAATCACGTACCGCAATAACTATCCAACGGGTTTCTGAACTACTATATTGTAAAGTAACCGTTCCTTCACCGATTGTAGCAATATCTCCTCCTGTAAGGGTAATGATCCTTGATGTGGTCGTACTTGAAATACTGTGGTTCACAATCGTCATGTTCTGGGAAGTTGAATTATATAATGTAACCACTTTTCCATTTTGTCCTCCAGAAATACCTGTAATAGCAAAGGATCCGGTTGGACCTGAAATCCTTATAAAACTATATTTACCAATATTTATATCATTATTATTGCCATTGGCGGCAGTAAAGCCAGACTGACGATATCCAAAATCCCCATTAACTTCAAGAGTGTAAACAGCAGTCGCTGGTGCATTTGGTCCAATAAAGGTATTTCCAAATCCGGAAACTCTGAAAATTGTTGAACTGCCATTGGTTATATCAAAAATTGACACATCACTATTTATTGTTGCAGATTGGATACTTAAGCACCTTCCTGAATTTGAGGTGTTCTCAATATATGCAAGCGGATTGCTTGCTGAACCCTTGATTGACAGCTTATAGACAGGATTGGTTATACCAATCCCGACATTCCCATCCTCATTGATCCTCATCCTTTCCGCATTATATGTAAAGAATTTAACCGGCTGATTATTGGTTGAACCCAGAAATTCTGACCCTGTCAAAGCATTCCCTGCGAGCAGCCAGTCAGTTCCAAAACCTCCGCTGCGCTTGGTTACCACCCCATCGCTATCCACCACCAGCACATCGCTCTGGGTGGAGGTTTGCAGCCCTTCGAGGCGGAGGGGGTTGGAAGAAGCT
>VGGL01000130.1 GCA_016868575.1 Bacteroidota bacterium | reverse complement strand
CTCAGCATTACGGGCTCTATCCCGGTGAATTGCTGGACAGAGGGAATGATCCGATATAATGACTATGTCTTTGTCTCCAAAATAGGGCACTACCTCCTTTCAAGTCACAACCGGAATCCCAAGCTTCTGGTAATTGACACAAAGACAAACCAGGTAATCGACAGCATCACAACCGGAAAAGAGCCGATCAGCATGGTCATGGACCGTTTTTCGAGGATATGGGTACTCTGTACCGGAGGATACGACCACTTTGAAGTTCCCTCATTGTTGATGATCAACCCGGAAACCCGGATGATTGAAAAAACTATCGTCTTTCCAAACTCAGCTACAACTCCTTCCAGGCTTTGCATGAATACCAGGAAGGATAGCCTGTATTTCCTGAATGGAGGAATCTACCGTATGTCCATTTATGATGTGTCAATCCCTGCAATGCCATTCATTGCTGGTGATCACAGGGTACTCTATGGTTTGGAGATTGATCCGGAAACAGGGGATATCTTTGTTTCAGATGCTATTGATTATGTACAGGATGGCTTCATCTATCGATACAAGCGAAAAGATGGCTCATTCGTTACCAAATACAGGGCAGGCAGAATTCCCGCTTCATTTTGCTTCGTAGAATAATCACCATTTTTACCAATACCTTTTTACATGAAGACAGAAGTTACCACCTCCTGGTTGGATGAACTGGCATTCGAGACCGAAGTGAATGGTCACAAATTCTACATGGAAAACGATCCCATTGTGAGCGGCCAGGACCGCGGACCCCGTCCAAAACCATTGTTGCTGGCTGCACTGGGTGGCTGCACCTCGATGGATGTTATCTCCATCCTGGCGAAAATGAAAATCGTACCCGAGTCATTTAAAGTGCATGTAAGTGCCGACGTGTCGGAAGACCATCCGAAAATCTACCAAGATATGCTGGTAGTTTATGAAATCAAAGGGCCTGGATTTGAAAATAATGAAGAGATACTGAAGAAAGTGAAACACGCAGTGGAACTCTCTACAACAAAGTACTGCGCTGTCTCTGCCATGCTATCCAAAGCTACACAGATTTCCCACGATATTCGCCTGCTGAATAGCTGATATTTCAGTGTCAGACATTTATGTCTCTTCTTAAAACCTCCAGAAGTTCACTGATGATCATGGCGGTGGCGCCCCACACACGATAGCCATAAATATGGTAACAGGGCGAGGATACCCGGAAGCCGGTACTGGTATTAAATGCAGCATCCTGAATAACGTTTTCACTGAAAAATCCCTCCAACGGGAAAGATAATACTTCCGTTACCTCGTGCAAGTCGGGCTTGAAGCAAGGCTTTGCATGAAGAAGGCCTGTGAATGAGTGTACCAGAAAGTTGCTGGGATGAATGTATAATGGACTAAGTTTCCCAACAACTTCAATGGATTCAGACTGGATCCCGATCTCTTCCTGGGTCTCCCGGAGCGCAGTTTCAAGAATGGTTGCATCCCCAGCCTCCATTTTACCACCTGGAAATCCTATCTGCCCACCATGCACACCCTGGTAATCAGGACGCTGGATCAGTATTATATGAACCCCTTCCTGACTGGGAAAGAAGAGAATCATAACACCACTCAGCAGTGCATCACCTGGAACCTTCCCGTAGCGAACCTGGTCAAGACGTTCCCTTGGAACCATCCTTAATTGAGCTTCCAGGCCTGGTAATGGAACACTCAGCGCGCAACGAACCTTTTCCGAGAATAACCGGAAATCATGAAATTCATTCACCCTTCAAAAGTATCAGAAAATATTCAAAAAAACAGCCATCTTTCAACACCATATGATCGAAAAATAGTATCATTGCGGCACGGAATCATCGCCATGGGTAAAGAAAAATTATCACCGGATCAGCAAGGTGAAGGACTGGAAGAGTTGCTTCATACCCTTATCCTTTTCAATGATGACATCCACTCTTTTGATTTCGTGATTGATTCATTAATTGAAGTCTGTCGACATAAACCGGAGCAAGCCGAGCAATGCACCCTCATCGCTCATTTGAAGGGTAAATGCGGGATCATGACCGGCTCTTTCGAAGAACTGAAGCCGAAATTCGATACGCTGACCAACCGCGGACTGTCTGTTGAAATAGATTAGTTATCACCTGGAATCCACATGGCGTTGTGGATATCTTGTGGATAACCAAACGACCCCTCCGGAACCATTATTTGACGGGCATTACCGAAGGTCGTTTATCCACGGATTGTGCATATCTTTCGTGGAAACGTCGTGGAAAAGAACCCTGTAAAAACACTTGACGAAAACGCGATCTGATATATCTTTGTCGCATCAGGAGAGGGATAAAAGGCCGCTCCAACAGGCAGGGGAGAGGATCACAACCTGAAAGGGAAACTGAGACGAACTCCGCAGGTCTTTGAAAGATTGATAGGGTAAGCAGGCAAAGGGATCGCAAGAGCCCTGACACTGGGCGTACCGGCGTGGAAAAGCGGGGTAGGGTAGCGATTGCGCAAGCAAATGGCCCCAACCCGGGTGAACGCAATGACCTACGGGTCAGAACTGCAGCCAGCCATAATAACAGTATCCTGACACAACTGCAGGACTACGGTCCGGCAGAAGTGAAATGGGAATCATTCTGAAAAGAGTGGTTCCCATTTGTTTTTATACGAATGACAGATGTAGGAAATGATTCCTGACCCCAGTCACAACCGGGGGGTACATTGGAGGTTATTCAGAGGATAAACGGGATCACCGCTTTCCTCTCCTGCGGGTAATCATCAAAATTCTCCTGATACCAACGATGGTGCGCTAAAGCTCGGGGAAGAAGATTGGCCAAAGTCCAGACAAAAAATGCCAGACCCGGCAGACTCCAGGTCATCAATGCAAAACCACCCCATTCAACGATCTCTCCAAAAAGATTAGGACAACTAATATATTTGAAAAGCCAGCTATTCTCTACCTTGTAGCCCTGACTGCCATTTGCACGCAACCTGATCAACATCGAATCTGATTTCCAGTTTATCGCTATCCCGGTCAGGAATAGAACAAGTCCCAGGATCATCAGCGGATGGTTGAGCCAGTTTAACGTGTATGCGTGAAGATTCCCCAGATAATATCCGTTGATGAACCCATTTACCAGGTTGAACCCAAAAGCCATAACAACAATGACAACGGGCATTTTTTTACCTGAAGTCTTTATCCTGAAAGGGAAGATCAGGGAGCGATTGGTATAATGAATAACCCATAAAGTAAAGAATAACCAGTTGATGAACAGATGATTCCATCCGTTTATCAGAAAACAGATTACGAAAACTCCCAAAGCAGGCACTTCCATTAATATCCATCCCAGGCGGTTGCTGATCATTGGTCCCCAGTTGGTGCGGGTGTGCCTTCCGTAGGGTGCCCTGAATTTCAGAATAAATGGGAACAGACATATCGCAATGGCGATCCACCAGTAAATGAACGGGTTAATCCATTCTATAGGTTGTGTATCAAGTATATTCATGGATCATCTTTCATTTTGTCTGATATTGCAAGTACCAGTGGAAAAAGTCAGCAATCGTCTCCCTGATAGGTCTCGGCTGATACCCAAGATCACGGGTTGCTTTTGCATACGAAATATGCCGGCTGCCGTTATTCAGGATTTGCAAGGATTCGCTGGTATAAAGCGGCTCGGAACAGGTAAGCAAAGAATACATGCCAATGAAGGGAACACCCAGATGAGCCAGCCAGGACGGGCACATCCGCTGGATTGTTTTCCTTCCGGTAACTTCCCCAATCAGGGCTGAAATTTCAGGCAGGGTTAAAAAAGTGCCTGACAGGATATACTTTTCACCAGGTTTTCCATGGTCGATGGCCCTGAGAGCCCCCCTGACAACGTCCCTCACATCTACCCAATCATAGCCTCCATCCACCAGGAATGGGATCTGACGCTTATAGAGTCGCAATAAAGCCTGGCCTGTCAGGGATGGTCCATGATCGGTTGGACCAACGATGGCTGTGGGACTGATGACTGTTGTTTGAAAGGTATCGGTATTGGCGGCCAGTGCCATCCTTTCTCCTTCTGCTTTGGAATAATCATAGGAATAGGCCCCTTTGCCTGCCAGCGGGCTGTCTTCCGTGATCCTCCCTTCTCTCCCGGTCTGTTGAAAAGCATGGATCGAACTGAAATGGATCAGCTTGCTGACGCCATTTTCCCTGGTTGCATCAATGACATTTCGGGTACCCTCAATGTTGATTTTCAATATTTTTTGCTTCCGACTTCCGCGTATAGAAATGTAAGCTGCCAGGTGAAAAACCACATCACAATCCCGGACGAACCGGTTAACAGCGTCAACATCCAGAAGGTCGCCCTTCACTTTCTCAACATCAATAGCTTGAAGCGCATAATCGTGGTGGTGTATCAGGGCACGAACCTGATGTCCTTCCTCAACCAATAAATGGCAAAGGTTACTTCCAACATGACCATTGGCGCCTGTTACGGCGATTTTCATAGGAATTCAAATAGCGGGTAAAGATAGTATAAAACGGGATGAATCAGGCAGAGGCAACACCTGCAGCGTTGCTATACTTTCTGATCATGTTGAGCATAGGTCTGAATTCACTTCTGATGATCGGCCAGCGTTCAGGATATTTTTTCAGCAATTCAATGATTCTCTTGTGATGCCGTTTCAGGGCATCGGTAATGGCAGAGGCGGTGATGCCTCCATAACAATGATTAGCCACCTCGGCACTGTTGAACGGGAGGCCTTTGGCCTTCACGATCTCTGCAGCCTTTTCATATGTATCGAGCAGATCAATGACCTTCTGTTCACCATCTTCCCGCACCAGGCGGACTTCACGAACAGTATCATCAGCCGGGATCATCGCTGCCTTCAGAAAGTCCTCCTGGATGATCATATGACCTTGCCTGTCAGTATGATCCACCACCTCTGCCAGGTGCGCAGCTCTTAAGATGATAGGGGAGAGCCTCTCCAGATCGCCCTGGTACTTCCTGCAGAATGCGATGGCAGCCTCGGAGAATAAGAAATTCTTTTTTTCTTTCGCAGAAAAGTTTTCCAGGATACTCCTGCAAAGCATCTCCAGGCTCGTCTCATGATCCTGGCGGATGAGTTCAAGAGACCGCTTGCCTTCAATCAGCATCCGGGTTGTATTCCTTATGTCTTCCTTGTAATCGTTCAAGGTTTGCTGATCATGGTAAGCATTGTTGATCTGATCCTTCAAAAATCCTAAGATCAGCTGACCGATGATAGCCTTGTTCTCAAGGGTCAGCTCCTTGTTTCCACCTGACAGCCCAAGCAGGGTGCTTTTCCCATGAAAATGTAAGAAAATGAGATCACTTTTTTTATCATATGGGTTGACTACGGATAGTTTCAGAACACTCTTGTATAGTTCTGTGAACAGATCATACCTTACCGTCTGCTCAACCGGAAACCGATCGGTTTTACTGAATGGCACCTCATCCTTCTGGATCCATTTGTATCCTTCGCCTTCATTTCGCTCTTGTTCCACATCATGAAGGTAGTCAGCCAGCATGAGTTCTTCTGAATCAATATCTTCATTGATCTTTATAACATGCATTACCTTGACACGTCGATCCCGATGGTCAAAAAGCGTACAATAAACACGTTCAAGGCCATGGATGGTTTTAAACAGCCTTTCAACAGCCCCAAAAACCGGATGAGAGAGAAAAGAGAACTGAAAAGGCATGACTGAATTTTGCCCCAAAGATAATCAATTCTTAGCTCTTAAGGATAAAATTTAAGTTAAGATTAAGCACATTATTAAGCTTAACTTAAAAGCTTAATTAAGTAAATCAAGTCTTTTCCTTAATTAAAGTTAAGTGTGAAATAATCATATTAACATACTGTATTTCTGATGTAATTGATATTAGATTTGTTTCAAATTTAAATCTCTTAAGTCATGTTACAGGTAACTCAATTTCGCTCTTTAAGCGCCAAAGATCAGGGGATTTATGTTGAGCATGTTCAACATAAGCTGAAGTTGTATTCTGAGAAGTATGGTACTCTTGATGAAACAGATCATGTTGAGAAAAGCACGGCGAAGACGACCTCTGTCACCTCAGGTCAATTGCATCTAGGAAAAAGGATCATCAAACCAGTTGTCTTGCTACGCCAACGGGTTGCTGAAAGGATTGATGCAATTCCTGTTGAGGAGGCGTGCACAGGATTAGACAAACTACTGGATTGGCCTGAGCGTCGAGTGATCAATCAAAAACGGTTAAAAAATCCATTTGCACAGCATTACCTGATCAATCAAACCAAAGGGGAGAAGGAGGTTTTATTCTTTGAATTAATGAGTTGGATCTTCATT
>VGGL01000129.1 GCA_016868575.1 Bacteroidota bacterium | reverse complement strand
TAAATGCCTTCTTTCTCCGCAAATTCTTTCGCCTTCCCGTGCAACTCGATCAGCGGCTTCCCCAGTGGGTCATGATGGACATCTATCTCCGCAAAAAGGATCCCGAAACGCCAGCCGGTTCCGATGGCCTTCATGAAGGCTTCCTTGGCCGAAAACCGGGCTGCATAATGCTGATATTTATGGACTTTTGACTCGCAATAAGCAATTTCCCCGGATGTAAATATCTTTTCCCGGAAACCAATGTCTTTCTCCATGACCGCTTTGATACGGTCCACCTCTATGATATCTGTACCTGTTCCGAAAACCATGGTATGGTTATATTGCTCCAAGTTTTTTTCCGACTTTAATGAATTTGTCTATGGCGTATCCGATTTGCGCCTTGCTGTGTGCCGCACTGATCTGTACCCGGATGCGTGATTTTCCCCTGGGTACTACCGGATAATAAAAACCGATCACATAGATCCCTTCGGTGAGAAGTTCATTCGCAAAATTCTGCGACAATTTCGCATCATCCGGCAAGTGACCAAGCATCACAGGAACAATGGGGTGAATCCCTTCCACGATCTTGAAGCCGGCATCTTTCATTCCTTGTCTGAACAACCGGGTGTTTTCAAATAATTTATCCCGAAGCGCAGTTGTTTCCGTAAGAATATTCAAGACCTCAATCGTGGCGCCGGTAATCGCCGGAGCAAGAGAGTTGGAAAACAGGTAAGGGCGTGATCGCTGCCGAAGCAACGCGATGATCTCTTTTCTCCCGGAGATACACCCGCCGGAAGCGCCCCCAAGCGCTTTGCCAAATGTCGTACTGATGATATCAACCCGTTCCTGACAATTACATAATTCAGGTGTTCCGCGCCCGGTTTTACCGACAAATCCGGTGGCATGCGAGTCGTCAACCATGACCAGCGCATCGTATTTCTCCGCCAGGTCACAGATCTTGTCAACCTGTGCGATGATCCCGTCCATGGAGAATACGCCATCGGTGACGATCAGCCGAAAACGACTGTCACTGGCCTCCCGGAGGGTCTCCTCCAGGTCTTCCATGTCGTTGTTCCGGTAAACAAAACGTTTGGCCTTGCACAACCGGATTCCATCAATGATCGAAGCATGGTTCAGCTCATCGGAAATAAGGGCATCCTGTTCACTGAGCAACGGTTCAAAAACACCACCATTGGCATCAAAGGCAGAGGAATACAGGATGGTGTCCTCCATTCCCAAAAAATCGGAGAGCCTGTCCTCAAGTTCTTTATGGACTTTTTGGGTGCCGCAGATAAACCGCACGGAAGCCATTCCAAACCCGTACTTGAAAAAGTTGTAGTTGGCGGCTGCCATCACACGGGGTTCAGAACAAAGCCCCAGGTAGTTGTTGGCACAGAAATTCAGCACGTCCAGGTGCTGATCTGTCTTAATTTGTACTCCTTGCGGGGTGATCAGAATACGTTCCCGTTTGAATAACCCTTCTTTCTCAATGTTTTCCAGCAGTTTCGAAAGATGATCTTGGATAGCTCCGTACATGCCTCAATTTTTTCTTGATACCTTGCGGGCGCAAAAGTATAAAAAAGTATAGCAGCCAGAACGTTAGATGATATCCCTTATTCCATATTTTTGCAGTAGTAAATAAACCTCTCAATCCCGTTTTGTGATGAAAAAAGTCCCGTTTTTCCTGGCATTCCTCCTGCTGGTCTTCGCGGCCGGCCTCCTGAACACATCCTGCAGGAAGGACAAGGATGATGACCCGATCATTGTTCCCTACCAGGGACGCTGGGAAGGGTTGACATCCCAGGACACAACCATCATCATTGATGTGGGAAATGTGAACGATAAACCGGCCGTCATCCACTATAAACTTGTAGTCATCTTCCATGAATCCGGAGGTATTGGATATACCACCCGGGAAGAATCAAATTCGGAGGGTATCTGCGCCATCGTAAATGGGTATTTTTCCATCCTGCTTGGAACCGGTGAATCAGGCCCTGCCTTATTGGAAGGAAGCTTCAATGCTTACGCAACCTCTTTATCGGGAAACTTTAGTCATTATTTTCCGGGCAGCTCAACACAGAAGGTTTACGGAAATTATCAGATCCCGAAGACCCCGTAATTCAGGAATGAAGATTCAGGTTCAATCTCCTGAGCTTCAGTCCCGCAAAAGCATCATGCTGCGGACCGTTATTCTTCATCCTTCGACTGCTCCTCGTAAGTCTTCAGCAGTTGCGTCTGAATGTCGGACGGAACCTGTGCATATTCGGCAAATTTCATATTGTACGTGGCCCGACCACTGGTGATGGAACTTAACGCCGTGGAGTACCTGTTCATTTCTGCAAGCGGCACCCTGGCTTTGATTTTCTGGTAATTGCCTTCGCTTTCCATTCCCATGATCATGGCCCTGCGACCCTGAAGGTCAGTCATCACATCACCCATTTTGTCTTCCGGAAGGATTACTTCGACATCATAGATCGGTTCGAGGATCTTCGGGCCGGCATTTTTGAAAGCTTCCTTAAAAGCGTTACGACCAGCCAGCCTGAAAGAGATTTCATTCGAATCCACCGGGTGCATTTTCCCGTCATAAATGTTTACCACAATGTCACGGGCATAAGAGCCTGTCAGTGGGCCTTCTTCCATCTTTTCCATCAAACCCTTCATGATTGCTGGCATGAAGCGGGTATCAATGGCGCCGCCGACAATACAGTTATGCATCAACAGTTTGCCACCCCATTCCAGTTCAATGGTTTCCCTTCCGCGAATGGGAAACTCGTTCTGATCAGGTGCTCCCTCCTTATACGGATGGATCATCATGTGCACTTCGCCAAACTGCCCGGCGCCGCCCGACTGTTTCTTGTGACGATACATCGATTTGGCCGGTTTGGTTATGGTTTCCCGGTAAGGGATCCGTGGTGGAAGATATTCCACGGCAATTTTTTCAATATTCTCGATATGCCATTTCACAATATTCAGGTGCTGCTCTCCTTGCCCCTGAACGATCAACTGCTTTAATTCCTTGGAATACCCTACGACAACCGTCGGATCAATTTTTTTGATCTCAGCCATGATGCCTCCAAGCTTTTCGTCATCCGTAGAGTTTTTCGCTTTTACGGCAACCCGGAACTTCGGATCGGGAAATACGATCGGCGCAATTTCGATGTCCGGATTTTTGGGAGCATTGAGCGTATCATTGGTGGCGGTATTTTTCAACTTGATCGTCACACCAATGTCGCCGGCCACGAGCTTTTCCACTTTTTCCCTGTTCTTGCCGCAAACGACAAACAACTGGCTCATCCTTTCCTTTGAACTTCTGATCGGATTGATCATTTCCATCGCTTCGGTGATTTCTCCGGCATAGATGCGGAAAAAGGTCATCTCTCCAAGATGGGGCTCGATATATGTCTTAAAGACAAAGGCGGTTGCGGGGTCAGAGACATTGCAGTTGATCTCTTTGCCCTCCTTCGTTTTAACTGGAGGAACTTCGTTGGGAGCCGGAACTGCTTGAGTTATGAACTCCAGCAACCGGTCAACACCCATATTATGCTTACCATTCACACATAATACCGGAAAAACACCTCTCTTTTTCAATCCCAGTTTCAGTCCGTCCAGCATCTCTTTCTCCGTCAGTGTACCTTTATCAAAAAAGGTCTCCATCAATTTTTCATCATTGGCTGCCAGTTCTTCTATCAAAGCGCCCTGCAGTTCTTCTGCGCGGCTTTTTTCTCCCTCCGGTATATCCAGGATCTGCGCTTTTCCACCATCATTTGCATATTTGTACATCTTCATCTTCAGCAGGTCGATGAAGGAGTTCCACCCAATCCCCTGGTTGACAGGATATTGGATTGTAGTTACGGCATTACCGAAAGATTGTTTCAGCTGCCGGATGGTTTCTTCAAAGCTGGAGTTTTCGTGTTCCAGGTGATTGACAAGGAAAATAACGGGTGTTTGGAGGCGAGCAGCATGACGCCAGGTAATCTCCGTTCCCACTTCCACACCATTTTGACCGTTTACCAGCATCATCGCAGTATCGGCTACCCGCAGCGCTGCGATTACCTCCCCGATGAAATCATCAAAACCCGGAGCATCAATGAAATTGATCTTCTTGTTGTCATGAAGTGCATATAATAAGGTAGAAGTGATCGAGTTCTGGCGTTCCAGCTCAATCGGCCGGTAGTCAGAAACCGTGTTCTTGTCTTCAACGGATCCGCGGCGGTTGATTACACCTCCCTCCAGAAGCATGGCTTCCGATAATGTGGTTTTGCCCACTTTGGCGCCGCCGATCAAGGCCAGGTTTCGGATCTCTTGCGTTTGGAAAATCTTCATGGATGCTGCTTTTTTTAGGTAAAAATGATTAGTTTTTTCAAAAAATCGGTCGGCAAAATTATTAAAATTCAGGCACATTGCAAAAAAATGAATGTTCCAATATGCTTGTATGATTAAAAAAGTATTATTTTTGCACCCTCAAAATTCCTCCTTAGCTCAGTTGGTTAGAGCATCTGACTGTTAATCAGAGGGTCGCTGGTTCAAGTCCAGCAGGGGGAGCGGAAACAATGAATAATGAGCAATGAACAATGAAGGGGGGTTCGTTGTTCATTTTTTTTTGTTGTTTTGTGCTTTTGCGTTTTTGTGTCATCCAATACATGGTAAAATCCATTGAATCGGAATTTCTGGAAATCCTGCAGATGGGAAGCGAGCGGGCGGTGGCTGACCTGGCGGTGGAAGCCATTGGAACTGATCCCTTGCGATTCCATGTTATGCTGGACTATTGCTATCTCGAGAAATATCCCATCTCGATGCGTGCCGCCCGGGTTGTCCAGCTTTGCTGCGAGCAACATCCGGAACTGATCATTCCACACATCCAAAAGGTAACTCAACACATGATCACATCAAGCATTGATGGGGTTAAAAGAAATTTCCTGAAGATCATGGATGATTTTCTGGATCCGGAAAAGCTGGCAGATCAGGGGCTGCTCCTGGATACCTGTTTCAACTGGCTGATCAATCCGAGGGAGAAACCAGCCACCCGGGTTCATTGCATCGGTTTGATCCTGAAACTTTCTGCTTCAGAACCGGATATCCGGCAGGAGCTTCGTGCATCGGTGGAGCGGATACTGGAGGACGACCTGCCGGTATCACTCCGGAATGTATGTTTAAAAACGTTGAAAAAATTAGTAAAACACAGCTTATCATGACAAAGATTCTGGGTATCGGTAATGCGCTTGTGGATGTGATGACCATCCTTCCCGGGGATGATTTCCTGCGTGAAATTTCCATTCCCAAGGGAAGTATGCAACTAATTGATATGACTACCATGCAGCAGATCATGGAAAAAACATCCGGTTTCCGGCAAACAATCTCAACGGGAGGCTCCGCAGCCAACACCATCCATGGGTTGGCACAGATGGGGATTTCAACCGGATTTATCGGTTCCGTGGGACAAGATGAATTCGGCTCTTTTTTCTCTGAAGACCTGACCAAAAGTCAAATTTCTCCTTACCTGAACTACAGTCCCCAGCCGACCGGACGAGCCATTGCCATGATCACACCCGACTCGGAGAGAACCTTTACCACTTATCTGGGAGCATCTATCGAGCTTTCTCCTGAAATGCTGAAAAAAGATTACTTCGAAGGGTATCGGTTCTTTCATGTGGAAGGATATCTGGTACAAGACCATAACCTGCTGGAACAGGCGCTATCCATGGCTGCTTCATATCAGATGACCATTTCGCTTGATCTGGCCAGCTATAATGTGGTCGAGCAAAACCTTAACTTCCTGAAAAAAATCTTACACCAATATGTTGATGTGGTCTTTGCCAATGAAGAAGAGGCCAGGGCCTTTACCGGTAATGATCCGGAAGAAGCTTTGTCTCTGCTCGGAGAGATGTGCAAGATCGTGGTGGTGAAAACCGGTAAGAAAGGATCGCTGGTTCGACACCAGGAGGGTGTCGACAAAATTGAACCGATTCCGGTTGAAAGCATCGACACCACCGGAGCCGGTGATCTGTATGCTTCCGGGTTTCTTTTTGGCATGTGTCACGGCTTGCCTTTTCGCAGATGCGGGGAAATCGGTTCCCTCCTGGCCGGCCGGGTGATCGAAACGGTAGGCTCAAAAATGACGGATGAAACCTGGAGTCAGATCAAGTCAAGCTTATAAGGTATGGACCTGCTAAGGAAAACAGGAAGACATCACATATTTTCAGGTCAGTTAAATGATCTCCAATCCTCACAATATAAGCGCTTTATGAAAAAAGTGATCCTCTCTGTCAAAAAAAAAGATGAAAAAGTTGTTTTTTCCAATGAAACAGGCAAATTCATTTTTTGAGGTGCTAGGAAAAGAAATTTGATAACCTAAAGAAAAAGAAATCTCTATTTCTGACCCCTTGATTGGAAACTATAAACCTGTTAATTTTTGAATTTCT
>VGGL01000128.1 GCA_016868575.1 Bacteroidota bacterium | reverse complement strand
CAGAGTCCAGGATCAATGTAACCCTCCGGCCTGATACATCTTGGATGGAATGAGTGAAGGAAATACTTTTGCCGGTTAAAAGAAAACCGATGAAAGAAAATTCCAGACATGATCATCATTACCTAAAGTATATGCCCGGCAGAACCTCGACCCGACAAGTTTGGGCGAATTGATTGATTTGGTTGGCAACATTGCCCTTGGCGATACCAAAGCCCGGAGTGCTGATGTACTCGGTCACGTTTTCGAATATTTCCTTGGTGAATTTGCCCTTGCCGAAGGCAAGAAGGGCGGACAGTTCTACACCCCAAGAAGTGGTGTTGAATTGTTGGTTGAAATGCTTGAACCCTATCAAGGACGGGTATTTGACCCCTGTTGTGGTTCAGGAGGTATGTTCGTGCAATCGGAAAAATTTGTTGAAGAACGAAAAGGAAAGATTAACGATATTTCCATTTACGGACAGGAAAGCAATCAAACAACGTGGCGTTTGTGTAAAATGAACCTTGCCATACGTGGCATTGACAGTTCTCAGGTAAAATGGAACAACGAGGGTTCGTTCCTGAACGATGCTCATAAAGACCTGAAGGCCGATTATATTATTGCCAATCCCCCATTTAACGTGAGCGACTGGGGTGGCGATTTGCTGCGCAAAGACGGACGTTGGCAATATGGCATACCGCCGGTTGGCAACGCCAACTACGCCTGGATTCAACACTTCCTTTATCACTTAGCGCCCAACGGACAAGCTGGGTTCGTTTTGGCTAAAGGTTCGCTAACAACCAAAACATCGGGTGAGGGTGATATAAGAAAAGCATTTGTTGAGAACAACCTGATTGATTGTATCGTAAACCTGCCTGCAAAGCTTTTCCTGAATACGCAAATACCCGCTTCGCTTTGGTTTATGAACCGCAACCGAACAAACGGCAAATTCCGTGACCGCAGTACCGAGCTTCTCTTTATAGATGCCCGAAACTTAGGACACTTGATAAACCGCAGGACACGCGAACTTTCAAAGGAAGACATTGACAAAATCGCCGGTACTTACCATAATTGGAGAAATCTTGATGGCAATTACGAAGACATTGCCGGCTTTTGTGCTTCTACACCAATTAGCAAAGTAAAAGAACTGGATTATGTGCTTACTCCCGGGCGTTATGTCGGATTGCCCGATGATGAGGACGACTTTAATTTTGCAGAACGTTTTGCCAGCTTGAAAGCAGAACTGGAGAAGCAATTGAAAGAAGAAGCGGAATTGAACTTGATAATTGCTGAGAATCTCTTAAAAATTAAGTTGCTCAATGAATAGCAAAAACGAAATTATCTTATATAGACCTGATGATACTGCAGAACATATTGAAGTAAGGCTGCAGGATGAAACCGTTTGGCTAAACCGAAATCAGATTGCTTTATTATTCGGTCGAGATATAAAAACCATTGGCAAACACATCAACAATGTATTTAACGAAGGTGAACTGGTGAAAGAACTGGTTGTCGCAAATTTTGCGACAACCACTAAACACGGCGCTATAAAAGGAAAAACTCAAACTACGCTCGCAGAACATTACAATCTGGATGTAATTATCTCCGTTGGCTATCGGGTGAAATCCAAACAGGGCACGCAGTTCCGTATTTGGGCAACCAGGGTATTGAGAGATTATTTGCTGAAAGGCTATGCGTTGAACCAGCGAATGGACCGAATAGAAAACAACTACGAAAACCTGAACAAAGAGGTAAACCAAATTTCTCTGCAACTCAAAACACAGGAACTGCCCAACCAAGGCATCTTCTTCAACGGACAGGTATTTGATGCATACGTATTTGCGGCCGATTTGATTAAAAAAGCCAAAAGCAGCATCATTCTGATTGACAACTATGTAGACGAAACCGTATTAACCCTCTTAGCCAAGCGAAACAACCAGGTATCTGCCACCATTTACACCAAAAACATAAGCAAACAATTACAACTCGACATCAACAAACACAACCTCCAATACCCCGCAATCAAAGCAGTTAAATTTAGCGATGCCCACGACCGCTTTCTGATACTGGACCAAAAAGAACTCTACCACCTTGGCGCTTCCCTGAAAGATTTGGGCAAAAAATGGTTTGCCTTTTCCAAAATGGAAGGGATAACCGAAACTGTAATAGCTAACCTTGCAAAGATTAAATCAAATGAGTGAGTGGAAGGAATATAAGTTTTCTGATTTTGTCTATATCAATCCTTCGGTTAAAATACCCAAAGATCAATTAGTATCTTTTGTCGAAATGAAGGATTTAACTGATGGTCAGAGGTTTTGTAAACCATCACAAGAAAGAAAATTGTCTGGTGGAAGTAAATTTGAAAATGGAGATACACTATTTGCAAGAATTACACCTTGTTTAGAAAATGGTAAGATATGTCAAGTAAAAGGATTAGTAAATAGCATTGGATTTGGATCAACTGAATTCCATGTGTTTAGGGGAAAACCAAAAGTATCTGATTCAAATTTTGTATATTATTTATGTAGGTGGAGTGATGTAAGAGACCATGCAGAAAAGAACTTCGATGGAACCTCTGGCAGACAAAGTGACACAAACGGTGCTTTAGCCCAACACAAAGCGTCTATCACATACTAACCCGAACTTGAACTTGAACCTGAACTTGAACCTACAAAGCGATCTTCCCCGTAAAGTACCCCGGCAAGAATCGGATATTGTTGTGAATCGCTGAGAAATTCCTGTTGATGCAATAGCCCTTTTTAAATGGCTGGTAGCTGTTGAAGGTTGTCAACGAGCGCAAGGAGGATGGTTTTTGATATTTTCTGAATTTCACCTCCACCGGTATCACTTTCCCTCCTTTTTCAAGGATAAAATCGATCTCCATCCCGTCGCGGGTGCGGTAGTACCATACCGACTCGGGACGGATCAACTCCCGGATTAACTCCATATAGATGAAGTTCTCGAACAGAACACCGTTATCAAGCCTGGTTTCCATGGTATTGAAATCGTTATGGATCACATTGCGGATGCCGTTATCAAAGAAATAACCCTTTTTCATTTTGGTCAGTTCGCTCCGTTTGTTGGTTGTAAAAGGATGTACCTGGTGCAGAACAAACATTTGTTCAAGGATATGGATGTACTCCTCGCACCTTCTGTATGCAACACCCGTGGTCAGGGATAGTTCATTGATGTTGATCATCCCGCCGATCTGAGCAGCCAGCAAGCGAAGGACTTTGTTAAAGCCAACAAAATCTTCATTTCTAATATAATTTCTGACATCCCTGAGGAGATAGGTCCGCATGATATCTGTCAACAGCTCAACTTTCTCCTCCGCGGTTTTTGCCAGCGCGATCTTTGGAAGTCCGCCAAAAACCATGTATTCTTCCATCATTGACGGAATACGCGGATCAACAAGACGGAGATCTTCCATCACTTCTATCTTTTCAAACGACAACAAAAGCTCCTGGCTGGTAAACAGGAGATATTCCCGGAATGAAAGCGGATATACCGGAATGTATCTCACCCGCCCGGCCATCGATTCCTTCATTTGACTATAAATATCCAATGATGATGACCCTGTACAAATAATTTTAAGAGAAGGGAATTTATCGACAAGCAGCTTCAGAATTGTGCCGATATTCGGAATATACTGGAATTCATCAACCATTAAAGTACCATCCAATGTTTCTCCGAAATAGTTGTGCAGATAGCGGGAAATTAACTGGTATTCCGAGAGTTTTTCCGCATCTGCCGGATTCTGGCCATGCATCTTCATGATAGGTCCAACTACTTTGGTGGTATTCATCAGGGTGGTTTTTCCGACTTGCCTGGCACCGATCAGTATTACAATTGGAACTGAGCTGATGGCAGCCGAAATTTTATTTAGATATCCATCACGTTGAATGATCATATGTCAATTATTTTTACAAATATAATAATTTTATTGCCATGTTTTTTACTTATCATAAAATATTTTGGATATCTGATCCTCACGATTCAATCTACTGCCTTTCAATGCTTCTGAACCTGAACCGGGTTGATATTCGATTGTCGATAGTACGATATACGATATTCGAAGTGAATTTTCAAGACCTATTGTGATCTAATGTGTCTATTGTGGTAGAAAAAAATCAGATCAACCACATAGGCACAGTAGAACACATTAGATTCCCTGCTTACCCAATCTTGAACCTGAACTTGATCTTGAACCTTGACAAGTTAAATAGTCAGATTGTGCTCTTTCGTTGAGGTGCAACCGGTTCGTTTGGCATCATCCAGCGTGATGGTCACTTTCACGGTGTAGCTGCCGGTGTTTTCATACGTATGGGTAACTGTAGTATCGGTGTTTGAGATTGAGGATCCGTCACCAAAATCCCAAATTATCTTCGAAATATTGAATTCCCCACCATAATCGAAATTGAATGTCACGATTTTATGATCCTCCGGATTCTTTGTGTGGGTGATGAAAGATATCAGCAACTCGGCTGTGCAGTCTATCGACTTCTTACAAGAAATTGATGACACCAGCATGCCGGCAATCAGGACAATAAGAATCTTTTTCATGTTTTAGATTTTGTCACAAATATAACCATTCCTGGTTTATTTAAGTACGAGCTGTGAGACGGGAAGTGAAAATGAACAGTAAACAGTGTGTAGCGAACCGGTTCTGCTTACAATCGGGTTATCTGTCATTCTTGCTTATTCTCCGCATTTGAGCGTAATCTTGTACTTTTGCACCCCTAATCTCAACTCATGTCTACTGGTTCTTCTTTCAAAACCTACGTGGCGGTGTTGCTGGCGATGGGCTTCTGGGGGATGTCGTTTGTGTGGACGTCTCTTGTGTTCCAGTATTACCATCCCATCACCACGATCTTTCTGCGGCTGATCGTCTCTTCTTTGTTTCTCTTCCTGCTAATGTTCTTGATGAAACGATGGGAGATGATTCGTAGGGAAGATGTTGGTTTGATGTTGATGTCAGCATTTTTCAACCCTTTCGTATATTTCCTGGGAGAAAACTTCGGGCTGAAAAGTTCTTCCTCCACCATTGCGTCGGTTGTCATTGCAACCATTCCGGTGTTTACTCCCCTGGTAGCGTTTTATTCACTTAGGGAGAAGATGAGTAAGATGAACTTGTTGGGAATTTTTCTGTCGTTTATCGGAATCATCATCATGCTGGTAAAAAACGACCTGACACTGAATGCCAGTTTCCTGGGTATCTCCTGTCTCTTCCTGGCGGTTGCAGCGGCGGTGGTGTATTCGGTATTGCTGAAAAAACTATCTTCAAGATATAGTCCCCTAACGATTATCACCTGGCAGAACCTGCTGGGGATCATCTACTTTCTCCCCTTGTTCCTGATCTTCGAGGCATCTCATTTCATCCAGGTGAAGCCGGATCTCCGACTGCTATCATCCCTGCTGATGCTGGCGATTTTCGCCTCCTCGCTCTCCTATGTATTTTTCGCATATAGTGTCAAAAATATCGGTGTTACCCGAAGCAATGTGTTCACCAACCTGATCCCTGTGATTACAGCCATTGCCTCCTTTTTCATCCTGGGTGAGGAATTCACCTGGGTGAAGATCGTTGGGATGGCGATTGTTATCGGCGGGGTGTTCATCAGCCAGTTGAATAAAATCAGGATGATCTATCGCTCCTGACTTGGTCAAACATTGTGTAACTTTGTACCATTCATCACAGACTATCTTTATCCATGATATTCAAACCTGAAAAATGTCGTATTCCTGACCTTCGGATGAAGCCCTTCATCGATCCTGATGAGATTTGGGGCTTTATTAACCAAGTGAAACCTGACAGGGTACGGGTTCGGGAGGTCGTCGCCAAATCGCTTGACAAGAACCGGTTGAGCCTGGAAGAGACGGCTCTACTTATTAATTCCACCGACCCGGAACTGATCGAAGAGATCAAGCTTGGCGCCAAGGCATTGAAAGAAAAGGTTTACGGGCAGCGGATCGTACTATTCGCTCCGTTATACATTGGCAACCTGTGCACCAACAACTGTGCATACTGTGGATTCAAGGCATCGAACAAGAGCGTGCACCGGGTAACGCTGAATCATGACGAGTTGGTGCAACAAGTTGTTGCGCTGGAGGAGGCCGGTCACAAGCGGCTGATCCTTGTTTACGGGGAGCATCCGAAGTGCAATGCAGAGTTCATTGCGGAAACGGTTCGTATCGTATATGGTGTCAAGCACAAGAACGGTGAGATACGCCGTGTGAACATCAATGCGGCGCCGTTGGATATCAATGGTTTCCGGATTGTTAAAGATGCGAAGATCGGTACTTATCAGATATTCCAGGAGACCTATCATGAAGATACCTACCGGAAGGTGCACCTGGGAGGGATGAAACGGAACTATGAGTGGCGGGTCACGGCTCTGGACCGCGCCCAGGAGGCCGGAATCGATGATGTTGGTATCGGCGCATTATTCGGATTATATGACTGGCGTTTTGAGGTACTGGGGCTGGTGAGGCATACCAATCATTTTGAGGCGGTGTATAATGTCGGGCCACATACCATCTCCTTCCCGCGGATACAGTATGCTTCCGAGCTGAATATCGATAAAAGTCACCTGGTCAGTGATGCAGAATTTACCCGGCTGGTGGCCATCCTGCGGTTGGCCGTACCTTACACGGG
>VGGL01000127.1 GCA_016868575.1 Bacteroidota bacterium | reverse complement strand
CCCGCTCCTTAATACCTGTTTGGATAATTCGAATTCTTTCTTTTCTTTTGACAAATACAAATACAACTTTACGATTCTATAAGCAAACTCAAAGCTCTTCTCTTGTAATATATTGTACTTCAACCCTTTTAATTATTAATTATGAATTATTAATTAAATTATCCAACGCTTCCTTCCAAACTAATCGCAAGCAGTTTTTGTGCTTCAACGGCAAATTCCATGGGCAGCTTGTTGAGCACTTCTTTGGCATAGCCATTCACGATCAGGCTGATGGCGCTTTCCTTGCTGAGTCCGCGTTGCTGGCAATAGAAGAGTTGTTCGTCGGAGATTTTTGATGTGGTGGCTTCGTGTTCCACAATGGATGATTTGTTTTCGTTGTGGATGTAGGGGAAAGTATGTGCCCCGCAACGGTCGCCCAGGAGCAATGAATCACACTGGGAAAAGTTCCTGGATGAGATCGCATTCCGGCCAATTCTGACCAGTCCGCGGTAGCTGTTGTTGCTGATTCCGGCAGAGATCCCTTTGGAGATGATGGTGCTGCGGGTGTTTTTCCCGAGGTGCATCATTTTGGTTCCGGTATCTGCCTGCTGGTAGTTATTGGTCACGGCCACTGAGTAGAACTCCCCGATGGAGTAATCTCCCAGCAGGATACAGCTGGGGTACTTCCAGGTGATGGCAGAACCGGTTTCCACCTGGGTCCAGGAGATCTTCGAATGGCTTCCCTTGCAGAGACCCCGTTTGGTCACAAAATTAAAGATACCACCTTCCCCGTCTTTGTTGCCGGGATACCAATTCTGCACGGTGGAATATTTGACTTCCGCATCTTTCATCGCGATGATCTCGACGATGGCGGCGTGCAGCTGGTTCTCATCGCGCATCGGCGCGGTGCAACCCTCCATATAGCTCACGTAGCTCCCTTCGTCGGCCACGATCAGGGTCCGTTCAAACTGCCCTGTCTTGGCAGCGTTAATCCTGAAATAGGTTGACAGCTCCACTGGGCAGCGGATCCCTTTGGGGATGTAACAGAAAGATCCATCGCTGAAAACGGCAGAATTGAGGGCTGCAAAATAGTTGTCGGTATAAGGTACGACCGATCCCATGTACTGTTTCACGAGGTCGGGATGCTTCTGAACCGCCTCACTGAAGGAACAGAAGATGATCCCATGTTTGGCCAGGGTGTCGCTGAATGTCGTTTTGACAGATACACTGTCCATCACCGCATCCACGGCCACGCCGGTAAGCTTCTTTTGCTCTTCCAGCGAGATGCCAAGCTTGTTGAAGGTCTTGATCAGTTCGGGGTCAACCTTGTCAAGACTTTCCGGCCCTTTGGTTGTTTTCGGTGCGGCATAATAGATAATATCCTGAAAATCAATTTCAGGGATTTGCAGGTGCGCCCATTGGGGTGACTTCATGGTAAGCCAGTGACGATAAGCCTTCAGCCGGAATTCCAGCAAAA
This sequence comes from Bacteroidota bacterium, assembly GCA_016868575.1. Taxonomy (GTDB): domain Bacteria; phylum Bacteroidota; class Bacteroidia; order Bacteroidales; family FEN-979; genus VGGL01. Next base: position 5,187 of record VGGL01000127.1, on the reverse strand, counting down.
ACGCCGGTTCATTTTTTTTCTTTGAAATGAACCTGATGATATCTTCGTTCAGTCCTGCGGGAGCGGTTTCCGTTTCTATTTCCGTGGTAAACCCGTATTTATACTCCCCCTGCGTAACCTCCCCGATGATCTTGTTCTTTTCTTCTGTCATCCCAATTATAATTTAGACTATTTCCAGACAAGAGTTGTGCCCTTTCCCGGAACTGACAATTTTACAGGCAAAGGTAGGAAATCTTATTCAGTTATCAGTGATCAGCAATCAGTTGTTAAATCCAGCATCAGCGTCATGGCAGGTCACGAGAAAGAGGGATTCACTTATTCTACTATCTTTGCTCATTACTTTTTCCACATAGCGGAAATCAGCGACTGAAATTTAATTGACTTTAAATGACTAATAAAGAAGCGGCATATAAAAAGATTTCGGAGTTGGTGGATCGATTCTCTGACCAATACGACAGCTATAAAAAATCCGACTATAACGAAACACTCACCAGACGTGACTTTATTGACCCGTTCTTTAAAGCATTGGGGTGGGATATTGACAACGAAAATGGTTATGCAGAAAGCTACCGGGAGGTCATTCACGAAGACAAGGTTAAGGTTGGAAAAGCAACAAAAGCTCCCGATTATTCTTTCAGATTGGTTGGCGGGAAGCGACTTTTCTTTGTAGAAGCCAAAAAACCAAGTGTTTTTGTAAAAGACGAAATTCAACCTGCATACCAGGTTCGCAGATACGGATGGAGCGCCAAGCTTCCCATTTCAATCATTACCGACTTTGAAGAGTTTTCGGTTTACGATTGCACCCAAAAACCAAAACCCACTGACAAAGCATCGAATGCCCGGATAAAATACCTGACTTTTAAGGAGTATCTCACTGAGTTTGATTTTCTGTGGGACACATTTAGCAAAGAAAGAGTGCTGAAAGGCAGTTTCGACAAGTTTGTGCAAAGCGACACGCACAAAAAAGGAACAGCAACAGTTGACAAGGAACTTCTCCTCTCATTGGATTCATGGCGCACATATCTGGCAACATCCGTCAGCTGGAATAATAAAAACCTGAGTGAAGAGGAGATCAATTTTGCCGTCCAGCAAACCATCAACAGAATCATCTTCCTGAGAATTGCAGAGGACCGGAGCATCGAGCCTTATGGAAACCTGATGGATGCCGTTAGGCAGGGTAACTATTTCCAGAACCTGTTCAGGCTGTTTTTAAAAGCCGATGACAAATATAACTCTGGTCTGTTCGATGCCAGAAGAGATAAGATCAGCAAGAACCTGGTCATTGATAATAAAGTGATCCGGAACATCATCCATGAACTGTATTACCCGGAAAGCCCCTACGAATTTTCGGTGTTGTCCGTCGAGATCCTTGGTAATGCTTATGAGCGATTCTTGGGGAAAGTGATCAGGATAACCCCTGCACATCATGCAAAGATTGAGGAAAAGCCTGAAATCAGGAAAGCCGGTGGGGTGTATTACACACCTCAATATATCGTCGATTTTATTGTCAAAAACACGGTTGGTAAGGTTATCGAAGGAAAAACTCCCCAGATGGTTAACAAGGTTAAAATCCTTGATCCAGCTTGCGGGAGCGGCAGTTTCTTGCTTGGCGCCTACCAGTATCTGCTTGACTGGCATAGAGGCGTTTACCAGGAAAAATTAGTGCATTCAAAAGGCTTGAAAGAACATCCTCTAACCCCAGATGGGAATCTCACCACAGCAGAGAAGAAAAGAATACTCCTGAATAACATTTATGGGGTTGATCTCGATTCAAATGCAGTGGAAGTAACCAAGCTTAGTCTACTATTAAAATGCATGGAAGGAGAAACGGATGCAAGCATTGAAACACTACTTCGTTTATTTCATGAACCGGTTCTTCCTTCACTTGAGAATAATATCAAATGTGGAAACAGTTTGATTGATGTTGATTATTACGCAGGAGAACTGGACTTTGGAGAAGAACGGATCATCAAGCCATTTAATTGGCAACGGGCCTTCCCCAATGTGTTTAAAATAGCCAAACAGGGTGAAAATCTTGATTTTAAGAGACAGTTTCTGAAAGTCAAAAACATGAGTAATGAGACAGATGATCTGTTGGATAAATATCAGGCCAGAGAACCTGAATCGTTATATAAAAATATCGGATTTGATGTGGTAATCGGAAACCCTCCGTATGTCAGGCAGGAACTACTTGGAACACAAAAAATATACTTTCAGAATAAATACCGCGTATACCACGGCATGGCTGATCTTTACAGCTACTTTATTGAGCGAAGTATCCAGTTACTAAAACCTGATGGTATTTATGGAGTGATCGTTGCAAACAAATGGATGCGCACAAACTATGGTGAGCCGTTAAGAATCTTTCTCAGGCAACAAAATCTTTTAGAGATCATTGACTTTGGAGATCTGCCTGTCTTCCAGGAAGCAACTACTTATCCTTGCATTTTGATATTAACCAAATCTGAAAAACAGAGTCCTCAATTCCGCTTAACAGTTCCCAAAACTCTCGATTTCAGTTCACTCACGGAATATGTTGAAACTCATTATTCTTTTAGAGGAAAAGAAATCCTGGAAAGCATTGGATGGAATTTGGGTGATGAGGATGAAAATAATCTTCTGAAAAAACTTCAGGCAACCGGAGTTCCTTTGGAAAATTATACTCAGGGGAAAATCTTCAGAGGCATCATTACAGGACTAAATGAAGCGTTTGTCATTAATGAAGAGACAAAGTCCAGGCTGATCCGGGAAGATAGCCGAAGTGCAGAAATTATCAAACCGTTTCTTGCAGGAAGGGATATAAAGATGTATCAGCAGCCTATTGTTTACAAACATTTGATCTTTATCCCCAAAGGATTCACGAAAAGTAAAATCGGCTCAACTAAATATGCATGGAGATGGATCAAGGACAAATATCCTGCAATTGCTTCTTTTTTAGAGTCATACAAAACCCGGGCAGAGAAAAGATTCGATAAAGGAGACTTTTGGTGGGAATTGAGGGCATGTGAGTATTATGGTGAATTCGAAAAGCCCAAAATCATCTATCCCAATATCTTAAAGAAACCTGAATTTACTTTCGATGAAAATGGATATTACACAAATCAGAAGTGTTTCATCATTCCGATGGCTGATAAATACTTGTTAGGACTATTGAATAGCAGGTTATTTCATTTCTTAATGATGAAGTACTTGCCAAAACTCCGGGGTGGATTCTATGAACCGAGCTATGTAATTTTCAAGAATTTTCCGGTTAAGGTGATTAATCCTTCCGATACTGGAGAGGTTAAATGCAAGGAAGAAATCATTGCTTATGCTGATCAACTCATTGCTCTTAAGAAGGAATGTCGTGATACCTCTCTCCGGAGCAAAAAAGAACAGGTCGAACAGAGAATCAACTTTATAGAATCTCAGGCGAACAGGTGCATTTTCCAACTTTATCAGCTTACTGAAACTGAGATCAAGATCATTGAAGAAAAAGTAATGAGCAATGAATGAGTTGAATGATACAAATCAGGGGAAGCACACCCCCCTCACCGAACTCGGTGAATTTGGCCTGATCGAGCATCTGACCAAGGGGCTGAAGAACCGGCATGCATCAACGGTAAAGGGGGTGGGGGACGATGCGGCGGTATTGGATTACCAGGATAAGATGGTGCTGGTTTCTACCGATCTGCTGGTGGAAGGGGTGCACTTCGACCTGACCTACATGCCGCTGAAACATCTGGGGTACAAGGCTGCGGCGGTGAATATCTCCGACATGGTGGCGATGAATGGTGTTGCCAAACAGATCACGGTTTCAATCGCAGTATCCAGCAGGTTCACGCTGGAGGCCATCGAGGAACTGTATGCCGGGATCAAACTGGCTTGCGAAAGATATCAGGTTGACCTGGTCGGGGGCGATACCACCTCAAGCGTTTCCGGGTTGTTCATCAGCATCACGGTCATTGGGGAAGGGGAGAAAGAGAGGATCGTGTACCGGAATGGCGCCAAAGAGAATGACCTGTTGTGTGTCACCGGCGACCTGGGGGCAGCCTACCTTGGTTTGCTGGTGCTGGAACGGGAAAAGCAGGCTTTCAAGGCCAATCCAAACATGCAACCGGAACTGGAAGGATACGACTATGTCCTTGAGCGCCAGCTAAAACCTGAACCACGCACTGATATCATTGACCTGTTTCGGAAAAACAACCTGCTGCCAACATCCATGATCGACATCTCCGACGGACCGGCCTCTGAGATCCTCCACATCTGCCGCCAGTCGGAAGTGGGATGCAACCTATACGAAGAAAAGATCCCCATTGACCAAACCGTTTTCCATCTTGCCCTGGACTTCCACATCGACCCTACTACCTGCGCCCTCAGCGGGGGAGAGGATTATGAGATCCTCTTTACGATCAGCCAAAAGGACTTTGAATTGGTAAACAACATGCCGGGTATTTCTGTTATCGGGCATATCACCGATCAAAACAGCGGTGTTAACCTGATCACCCGCTCAGGCGCATCGGTGCCGATAACTGCACAGGGTTGGGACGCCCTTCTCCGGAAAGAGAAAGAGAAATGATCATCGATAACGGGCACCTGAAAAAACTCAATCTTATCATCCGCTCCCTGCCGGATAAACCCGGCGTGTACCAGTTTCTGGATGAGGAAGAAACGATCATCTACATTGGAAAGGCGAAGAACCTGAAGAAACGGGTGCAATCTTATTTCAATAAAGACATCCTCCCTACCGGCAAGTTGGCAACCCTGGTAAGAAAGATCGCCGACATTCACCACCTGATCGTCGACACCGAGACCGATGCCTTCCTCCTCGAGAACAACCTCATCAAGAAATACCAACCCCGGTATAATGTGATGCTGAAGGATGACAAGACCTTCCCCTGGATTTGTATCAAAAATGAACCTTTCCCACGGGTGTTTTCAACCCGCAACATCATCCGCGACGGATCCGAATACTATGGCCCATACGCTTCGGGAAGGATCATGCATGCCATGCTGGACCTCATCCGGCAGCTTTTCCATGTGCGCACCTGCAACCTGAACCTGGCTGAAAAGAACATCACGGCCAGAAAATTCAGGGTCTGTCTGGAGTATCACATTGGAAACTGCAAAGGACCCTGTGAGGCTTTGGTCTCCGGAGATGAATATACACAGATGATAGGATCTATCAGGGATATTATCAAGGGAAAT